>JARGFS010000083.1 GCA_029211095.1 bacterium
ATCCAGGTGTCGTCAATAATCTCTCTCGTCACGAATAACATGGTCCCAAAAACGGTTCTGCCAGGTTCGACCCGCGGGCAATTCATTTGCAGCCTTGAATCGGGTTGAGAAACGCAATTTGATCTTGCGAATTGCACCCGAGAGATTGGCGTTCTTTGGATCAATAAGCATATGGAAGTGGTCCGGGAGTATCACGTAGGCATGAATATCCAGACTAAGTTCTCCCGCAACAGTATCAATCGAATCCAGCAGCAGTCTTGCATTGTTCACAAGAATCGGCGTTCTCTTGTGGGCGACACAGGTTACGAAGTATCTGTTTCCGTAATTATAGAATCTGCGAATGTTTGACACTTACTACCTATAAATGTCAAAACCCCCTACCGGGGGATTTTGACCTACAGAATATTCGCCTACTATTTGTATCGATTTGACAAGAGCAACCACGCAAGATAAACGGTGAACATCACCATCGAACCCAACACAAGTGGTGGACCACCCGCCCGTACCCTTACTCCTCTGGCGCGATCTCCAACTCAATAATCGGAGTCTCGGTGTCGACCTGGTCCCCATCGGAGAAATTGATCGCTTTAACAGTTCCATTGGCACGGCTGTTCACCTGGTTCTCCATTTTCATCGCTTCAACCACAACCATTGGTTGTTTTATGCTGACGCTATCCCCCACGCTGACCAGAATCTTGACGATCTTCCCCGGCATCGGCGCAAATATCTTGTCTTTGTCCCCGCCATGAGCATCGCCGCCTCCGGCAAAGCCGTCTTCGGAAGGATCGGTCAATTCAAACTGATGCGAGTCATAGTCGATATAGTATTTCCCCTGATGCGCGACAACGGCCAGAAGTGATTTGTGCCCGTTTACGAGACAGGAGAAAAGGTTCTCCCCTTCCGGCCTGAACAGGAATTCCTTATCTCCAGACTTGACCCGGAAGTTCTCTCCCGCCCTTTCAACACTGGCTTCAACAACATCGCCATCAAAAATGAATTCAAGACTATTCATTGATTGTACCCCCAATCTCCCACTGTCCAATTGTCTGCCAGGGTGTCATAGGTGACGAAGATACAGTTTCCCCCGCACCCGAAGAGTTACCGTTAGTCGCTGCGCATGCGGCTACCGCCGCGCCGATCTCTCTGAGAACATCCTCCGAGCTCTCCCGCTCTGACATGTTTAGTTCTATGAAATCGGTGAATGTCTCCCCTTTGATAAAAGCGGGGTGATTGAGAACATCAATCATAAAGCGTTTTGAAGTTCTCACTCCAAGAATTTTGTACTCATTCAGCGCCTGGATCATTTTTCCTATAGCCAGGTCTCGGTCAGGGGCATGGACTATCAGCTTGGCCATAATTGGATCGTAATCGATTCCGATCTCCATTCCCAATCTGATTCCGGAATCAACCCGCACACCCGGTCCGGACGGCTCTGAATAGTGAAGGATGGAACCGGTGGAAGGCATGAAGTTATTCTCACCATCCTCGGCATATATCCGACATTCAATCGCGTGTCCTCGTTGCCTCAGGGATTCCTGATCAAAGGAAAGTTTCTCCCCTGCGGCAACACGAATCTGCTCGACCACCAGATCGATACCGGTGACCATCTCTGTAATCGGATGTTCCACCTGGATGCGGGTATTCATTTCCAGAAAATAGTAATGACCCGACTCATCCAACAGGAACTCAACCGTCCCGGCGTTCTTGTAATTGGCTGCTTTGGCAACCTTGACCGCATCGGCCCCCATTCTCATCCGGAGATCATGGTCGACCGCGGTCGAGGGAGTCTCTTCAATAATTTTCTGATGACGCCGCTGAATAGAGCACTCCCGTTCAAAAAGATGCACACAGTTCCCATGGTGGTCAGCCATGATCTGAAATTCGATATGTCTTGGCTTGACAATATACTTCTCCAGATAAACAGTATCATCATTGAACGCGTTGAGCGCTTCCCGCTGGGCTGCTTCGATTGCCGGTTGCAGTTCTTCCGGCGTGTGAACGACTCGCATCCCTTTGCCCCCGCCACCGGCTGCAGCCTTAATCATTACCGGATATCCGGCTTCATCCGCCGCATTCTTAAACTGGTTGGGGTCTTTGGCGGCCCCTTTCATTCCAGGGATTAACGGAACACCGGCATCAACCATTTTGATACGGGATTCAACTTTGTTTCCCAGTAGCTTGATAGCTTCGGCATCCGGTCCGATAAAGGTGATTCCCGCTTTGGTACATTTTGTTGCAAACTCCGGATTCTCAGCTAAAAAGCCATAGCCGGGATGGATGGTGTCGGCACCGACATCTTTGGCGGCCGCGATTATTTTGTCGATATCCAGATAGGACTCACGTGGTGGTGGCGGCCCGAGGTGTACTGACTCATCGGCCATGAGGCGATGCCGCGCGTTTTGGTCGGCATCGGAATAGACCGCAACACTGGGAATGCCAAGGGTGCGACAGGCATTCATAACCCGAACGGCTATCTCGGAGCGGTTGGCAACCAGGATTTTCTTAAATAGTCTGCTCATATTGTTATTCTTCTACCCAGCTTGGTTTGCGCTTGTTCAAAAATGCATCCATCCCCTCCTGCCCTTCATCGGACAGACGGAGTTTAGCAATCATTTCAGCGGTAAACGGTTTGAATTCATCCGATGACATGAGAGGAACCTCGCTGACCAATCGCTTGGCCATCGCCACTGCTTCCGGCCCCGAAGAGAGTATCGTCTTTACCAGCGTGTCAACTTCGGTCTCAAGCTGGTCGTCATCTACCACCTTGTTGACCAGACCAACTTCAAAGGCCCGGTCCGCTTTCATCCGTTCACCGGTAATGAAAAGCTCTCTTGCTTTTCCTTCTCCCATTTTTTTGATCACGTAGGGACCAATACAGGCCGGGACAACTCCGATCTTTACCTCCGAGAAAGAGAATTTGGCCGAACGGGCCGCGATTGAAATATCACAGACCGCCACAAAGCCGGTTCCTCCGCCAATGGCGGCACCGTTAATCATCCCAACCACCGGACGTTTGAACGAATAGATTTTGTAGAATAGATCGGCCAGCCGGTTGGACTCAGCCAGGTTCTGCTCAAATGACTGATCAACCACCGCCCGCATCCAGTTCAGGTCTGCCCCGGCACAAAAAGATTTCCCCTGGCCGGTGAGAACTACCACCCGAAGGTCATCGTCCTTCTCCAGAGCGTTAAACAGGTCAAGCATTTCATCAATGACGATGGAGTTGAAGGCGTTATGAATTTCGGGCCGACAGAAGTCGATGCGGCCAACCGGGCCAGATTTCTTGTATTCAATAGTGGTGTATTTCATAATTCTCCGATTGTGACAAGTTGCCACTTACATTCTGAAAACGCCGTAGTTCTGGTCTGGAATAGGTGCGTTGAGCGAAACTGACAGAGACAGAGCCAACGCCTGACGCGTATCAGTCATACCCAGGATACCATCATCCCATAGCCGGGCACCGGAGTAGTACGGGGTTGATTCACTTTCATACTTATCGATAATTGGCTGACGAATCTCTTTTATCTCAGCCTCACTGAGATTGCGCCCTTCGGCCTCCAACTGCTTAATCTTGACCGTCGCCAGAACATCAGCGGCCTGCTCGCCGCCCATGACGCAGATTTTCGAGTTGGGCCACATCCACATGAATCTCGGCATATAACCGCGTCCGCACATGGCGTAGTTGCCAGCCCCATAAGAACCGCCAATAACAACCGTGAACTTGGGGACATCTGCATTGGCTACAGCATGAACCATCTTGGCTCCATCCCGCGCAATACCGCCAGCTTCATACTGCCGACCGACAATGAATCCGGAAATATTCTGTAAAAAAACAAGCGGAATTTTGCGCTGCGTGCACAGCTCCACAAAGTGGGCCCCCTTCTGAGCCGACTCAGCAAAAAGTACACCATTGTTCCCGATTATCCCAATCGGGTAGCCCATGATTTTGGCGAACCCGCAAACCAGGGTTGTGCCGTATAGCTCCTTGAATTCATGGAAACGGGAACCATCGACCAGTCGGGCAATCACCTCTTTCACATCGAACGGTTTCCGAATGTCATTGGAGACCACGCCATAAAGCTCTTCCGGATCGTAGTACGGTTCTTCGGTTGCGCCCCTGTCAATCTCTGTTCTGCCCGGTCGATTCAGATTTTCGACAATATTCCGGGCCAGTTGAATGGCATGTCCGTCATTTTGGGCGTAATGGTCGCTGACTCCTGAGGTTCGGCAGTGGACATCGGCTCCCCCCAGTTCTTCGGCGGTAACAACCTCGCCGGTGGCCGCTTTCACCAGCGGCGGACCGCCGATAAAAATGGTCGCCTGTTTCCGAACCTGAATGGTCTCGTCAGACATGGCGGGAAGATACGCGCCGCCTGCGGTGCATGATCCCATCACCACCGAAATCTGGGCAATCCCTTTTCCGGACATGCGCGCCTGGTTGTAAAAGATTCGTCCAAAATGATCTTTATCAGGAAAGGTCCCGGACTGAAGGGGCAAAAAGATTCCGCCGGAGTCAACCAGGTAGACACACGGGAGATGGTTAGTTTCGGCAATTTCCTGCGCCCTCGCCTGCTTGAGGATTGTCATCGGGTAGTAGGTCCCCCCTTTGACGGTAGCATCGTTGACAATGACCATAGCTTCCCGACCATGGATCGAGCCGATCCCGGTTATAATCCCGGCGGCGGGAGCATCGTTATTGTACATGTCATAGGCCGCCAGAGGACTAAGCTCCAAAAACGGTGTGTTACGATCCAGAAGCTTCGCCAGACGTTCACGGGGAAGCATCTTGCCGCGATCAATATGTCGGGCCCGTGATTTTTCCGGACCGCCCAACTTGACCTGCTCAAGACGTTCTTTGAATTGCCGATGCTGGGCCTGATTGAGTTCAACATTCTCTTTGAACTGTGCGGATTTACTGTCTACCTTGGACTCAATGCGGAACATATACTATTTCTTTCCCTCAACAGTTTTTAATAACGAAGCCGGTACCCGTACGCTCATCTGGAGCAGGGCCTGGGCTAAAGTTTTTCCTTGCGGGTCAATCATCAAAGATTTGGTGCCGCCCCCTCCCAGGGTTTCTTCCAGAAGAAAATTGAGCCCGTGGAGATTGTCCAGTTCATACCGAACAACTTTTCCAAAAGTGATTCCCGCAAAGAATTTGCGAACCTTGTCGGTGGTCAAGAACCCAACCAGCCAGTCATATATCTGCGGTGAACGGGCCAGTACACCAATGTTGCAGGTGTCCCCCTTGTCGCCGGATCGGGCGTAGCAGATATCCTGCAATTTGGCCGACACACTCTTACCGGTATACTTGGTCACAGGCCGCTTCGCTTTGGCAAGTGCGCCTGCATCCTCTTTGAACGATTGAACCCGAATTGGGAATGTTATCTCATGGAAGTCCTCTTCGCCGCTCGTCCCCAGAATCAGCACCTTGGCTTTAACGCGGCTCCGGTGCATCAGGGCCGGCCAATAGGCAACAACCAGCTGCGGTTTGGGGCGGCCACCGGTGGTAACAGCCATTCCGGCCGGACCGGACAGGATGAGCGTGGATAGGGCCTTCCCAAAATCGCGCACTTTGCGTACATCTTTGTCACGTACCCCAAATCTCAGAAGAATCTCGTTTGATTCCCCTTTCGATAATTTCTCCGGCCAGATAGATCCGGAACCAATCATGCTGGTTCGTTTGGCTTCATACTTGTGCTTCAACTTATTCCAGAAGATATCAGCAATTATTTCGGCCTTGCGGTAAGTATCCGGCCCTGAGACCAGCACGGCCCCGCTCGCTTTCCAGCCATCTTCGTATGACATCGATACTTTCAAGAAATCCGGTTCGGGGCGCCCTTTGATGCCGGAGACTCGCACCCTGTCTTTTCCCAGGTCCTCAAGCTGCACCGTATCAAAACGAGCGACACCATCGGGCGTGATGTAATTCGATGGGTCACCCATCTCATAGACCAACTGCTCTTTGGCTGTCTTCTCAGAAACCATTCCACCGGTCTTGGGATGTTTGGTCAGGACAAAACTTCCGGAACGTTCCATCTCCACAATCGGATAGCCGATATTGTCATAATCCTTAACGTCGTCCCAATCAGTAATATTACCGCCGGTCGCCTGCGCACCGCACTCAATCATGTGACCGGCAATGATCCCGGAGGCCATCTTGTCCCAGTCATCCATCACCCAGCCGAATTCGTGAATCATTGGCGCCAGTGTAATCCCGGTGTCGGTCACACGGCCGGTCACAATTATCTGACAGCCCGCATCCAGTGCCTTGACCACCGGCTCGGCACCGAGATAAATATTAGCCGAAGAAATCCGGGAGCGGACTTTGAAGAAGTCCTTGTTGGTTTCCATATTGGTGAAACGCTCGCCCGCCGCCGACAATTCGTAAAGCTGATCGACAATATTGTCACCATAAACAACGCCTACTTTCAGATCAAGATTCATTGACTGAGCCATCTCAATGATCTTGCGGGCCATCCCTATCGGATTAATCCCACCAGCGTTGGAAATCACCCGGACATTTTTCTTGCGAATTAAGGGGAGGCATTCCGCCAGCTGGTCCAGAAAATCGACCGCATAACCGAGTTCCGGGTTCTTTGCCCGCTGTCGCTGGAGGATGGACATGGTTATTTCGGCCAGGAAGTCCATCGTAATGTAATCCAGCGGTCCGCCGGTTAATTGCCGCTTCATGGCAGCCAGATCATCCCCCCAGTAGCCGCCCGCATTGCCGATTCTAATCTTTTGCTTCAAGCTGTAACTTCCCTTATAACCTGTTGCTGTCTAATGAGTAATGTTGCCCGGTTTGACATAAGCAGTCAATATAGGACAAAAGGCTTGTTTTGTAAAGAGACAAGACGCACGACTGATGATTCCTCTTGCACCGCAAAAATGGAACGCCTATACTAATATAGAAAGACCTGTCTATGTCTGAAGGGGCAGATATGTTGAACCCGTTCTCATTGTTCTCATTTCTGGCCGGTGCCATATTCTATCATACCTGGTCGCTCGTGCCGGGTGCGGTAGTAGGTCTGGTTGCCGGATTTCTGGTCACTCGCCAACGGTTCTATACGGGACTGGCGGCGGCTGGTATACTCTTAGTTCTGGCTCCCAAAATAGGAGTTGATACCATGCTGGTGAAGTCCGCCGATCTCGCTATCAAACTGAACGTCTTCCTGTTTGGCATTGCCCTGGCCATGCTGCTGACCCTTGTCTGGAGACATTGGATTCTGACCGACCCGCCGGAAAGCAAAACCGAACCTTCTCTGCCACAGTCCACCGGTGGTGAGGTTTGATCAATTATTGGTTCTAAGGTAAGAGGTACAACTATAGTAGTTGCTATATGAGAAAGATTGAAAAATGAGTGCTAAACCGACCGTGGTCGTCAGCCGCTGCCTGGAATTTGCCCCGGTTCGCTACGACGGCCAGATAATTGAGTCTCCGGTTGTAAGACGACTCAAACGGTTTGTCAAGTTTGTACCGATCTGCCCCGAAATGGAGATCGGCTTGGGTGTTCCTCGCCCTAAAATTCGCCTGGTCGAAAACGGTCAGAGTCTTACCCTTTGGCAACCATCCAGCGGAAGAGATTTGACTCTCAAAATCAGGAATTTTTCGCGCTCCTTTTTGACCTCTCTTGAAGAAGTCGATGGCTTCATTCTCAAGAGCCGGTCCCCCTCCTGCGGAATTCGGGGCACCAAGATATTCTCCAACGGATCAGACAACTCGCACCTCAGGCGCGGACAGGGTTTTTTTGCGGAAGCGGTACTCAGGGCCTATCCAGCCGTAGCTATCGAAGATGAAGATCGCCTGCTTGATCCCGACCGCTTCGATCACTTTCTGACCAAACTGTTTGCCGTAGCGAGATGTCGCCATGTCAAAAGCCGTATATCCGTCCCATTGTTGAATCAATTCCACACCGAGAACCAGCTCCTTTATCGGGCCTACAATATGACCGAACAGCGGTATTTGAATCTTATTGTTCAGGCCGCCAGTAGAAACCCGTGCGAGATGCTCCGTTCTGAATATGAACGCCACTTTCATCACCTGATTTTTAAGCGCCCCCGTTACACTTCACATGCCAAGGTCATGGAAGAAATTGTGGCCTTACTCTGGCATAAAATACGCAGTCGAGACAAACCGATCATCAAGAGACTGTTGAACCGATATCGGAATCGTGACCTTCCTCTTTCCCCGCTTCGGATGGCAATGCGTGAGTTAGTTTTAAAATTTGGTGATGCTGACTTGAAGCGCCAGACTTATCTAAAGCCCTACCCGGTGGAGTTGGAACTGATTCCTGAGCGCTAAGACTTCGTAGGTCGGAATTGATCTACGCTACTTACTTTAGAAAAGGCAGGATCACAGGGATCCTGCCCTACAATTATATTGTCGGGACCACAAGGGTCCAGACCTACAATTACATTGTCGGGACCACAAGGGTCCAGACCTACATCAATACCACTTCGGGACGGCCTTGTAGCCGTAAGAAATCACGCCGTGCGAACCTTCGCTCTGAACACGGCGGAACTCCAAGCGAACCTCCATCCCAACCTTGACATCATCCATCTCGACATCGGTCATCTGAGCCATCAACCTGGTTCCATCGGTCAGTTCGATGATGGCCAAGGCGTAAGGCGCTTTGTCTCCCCATTGACTGGGAGCAATCCGAATAATGGTATGGGTCAGCACTTTGCCGGTCTCGGGTAGTCTTACTGTTTCCTGCTCGGTGTCGCCCGTTTCCGGATCAACCAGCCGTTTAGGAATGTAAGTCTTGCCGCTCTTCTTGAATTTCGAGGCTTCCGTCCGATACCGGTGCGGGTACTCTCTCCAGTTACGTGAGCTGAACATAGTCATCAGGCCACCTCCATTACATGCACAACCGATGAACCGCCGGAGCCGCCCATGTTCTGGGTCATCGCCACTTTTGGCGAGCCCGGAATCTGACGACCACTTTCAGCCTGACCGGTCAACTGTTTGTAAACTTCAACAACCTGGGCCACACCTGTCGCTCCCACCGGATGTCCCTTCGACTTAAGACCGCCGGAAGAATTGATCGGGAATGAGCCATCCAGAGCCGACTCACCGGCTAAGAAGGCTTCGCCCGCTTTGCCCGGTTTGTATTTCCCAATCGACTCAGCCACCATGATCTCAGCGATAGTAAAGCAATCGTGTACTTCCGCAAACTGGATGTCATCGATTTTCTTACCCGCCATTTCCAGCGCTTTGCCAGAGGCTATGGTAGCCGCTTTGATCGTGGTCAAATCATCCCGCTGGGCCAGCTGGATAGTGTCTGTCCCGATTGCGGTACCTGTGATCTTGATATACGGTTTGCCAAGCTTCTTGGCGACTTCTTCCGAGGCCAGAATCACGGCCGCCGCGCCATCTGTTATAGGCGAGCAGTCCAGAATATGCAATGGATCGGCCACCATGACCGACTTGGCTACCTGCTCCATGCTGATCTTGAACGGATACTGGGCAACCGGATTCATGGAGCCGTTGTTATGGTTTTTAACCGCGACAGCGGAAAGCATATCTCTGGTGGTGCCATACTTCTCCATGTGCGCCACAGCCATCATCGCATACAGACCGGGGAACGTTGCCCCATGGAATACTTCGTACTCCTGGTCCGCCGCTGTCGCCAGGGCGTACGTAGCATCGTCTCCGTCGACATCGGTCATTTTCTCCACACCGGAAGCCATGACGATATCGGACATCCCCGAAGCAACTTCGATAAAGGCCGACCGAACGGCCATCCCGCCGGAGGCACAAGCCGATTCTACCCTGGTGGCGGCCAGACCGCGCATCCCCATGTAATCAGTCAGGAGCGAGGCAAGATGTTCCTGGCCGACAAATAGTCCGCCGGACATACAGCCGACATACAGTGAATCCAGATGATCCACCCCGGCCGCTTCGATAGCACTGAGCGCCGCTTGGGTGTGCAGGTCACGAAGCGACATCCGCCATATTTCGCCCCACTTTCCCATTCCAACGCCAACAACACAGACTGTTCTCATATTTGCCTCACCTCCCTATTTGTTCTTGATGATTTTATGTCTGAACTTGGCGTAAGTGCCATAGTCAATATAGGTCAGATTCTCTTCCAGCAGCTTTCTGGTTCGAACCGTCATATCGCGTACTTCGTCAATCCGCTCGGTCACTTTCCAGATGAAAGAATCGGAACCGGCGCCGGAGCCATAGGAGCACATGAAAATCATGTCCCCCGGTTTGGCTACGTCCAGCGTAGCGGTCAGTCCAATCGGCGAAGCCCCCGAGTAGGTATTGCCCAAAGTCGGAGCCAGCCAGCCGGGATCAATCTGCTCCTGGGTAAAGCCGAGTTCAAGAGCTACGCGCTGGGGAAATTTTCCGTTCGGCTGATGGAAAATGGCGTAGGCAAAATCCGAAGGTTTCATTCCGGACTTCTTTAGAATCGCGTTGGAGGCTCCCTTGGTGTGAGCGAAATAGGCCTCTTCACCGGTGAACCGTCCGCCATGCTGCGGATAGAACTCATGTTCCCGACGCCAGAAATCCGGCATGTCCGTCATATAAGAATGCGTATGCTGAATCTCGGCAACCAAGTTTTCGGTTCCCATTATGAATGCACCGGCACCGGCCGCAGCCGAAAATTCCAGCGCGTCTGAGGGCGCGCCTTGCGAGGTATCCGCCGCAATCGCCAGAGCATATTTCATCTCCCCCGCCTTGACATGGCTGAGGGCGACATACATAGCTTCCGAGCCCGCTTTGCAGGCAAACTCAAAATCGGCACAATGAATATCCGGAGTAGCCCCGATTGCCTCGGCAACAGTCGTGCCCGAAGGTTTCACGGCGTACGGATGTGATTCCGATCCGATATATATAGCGCCGATATCGGCCGCATCAACTCCGCCGGAGCGAATCAAGGCCCGACGAGCCGCCTCGACCGACAGCGTGATCGTATCCATATCAGGTGGGGGGACTGATTTTTCGCGAAGCATCAGCCCTTTCTTGTAACTGGGCGCATCCGCACCCCAGACCTTGGCGATCTCTTCCACCTTAATCCGGTGCCGGGGCAAATGAGCGCCATATCCAACTATTCCAGCAGCCATAGTCACCTCATTGAATTATATGATTATATTTAAGTGTTGTAGACAGATTGAAGCGTAGATTCGGATGCATCATAGCCCTTAAAATAGGTCGAAAACTCCGCTTGCACAAGCATCGGCGCAAAATATTGTGAAAAAAAGCACGTGATCGGCCCCAAAACAACAATCCGCTGACATCCCATTTGGAAGCGAGATTGTCAACTGTTAATGCGCGATCTCAGGATATCAGATCGAGCGGACCGGCATCATCTGGGGATCATCGATCAGGATTTGCTCTTTGATAGTATAAGCCTCAGCATATTTGACCCCTACCAACTGACCGAAATGGTGGGCACGGGTACGCATCAAGTCGACTATATCCTGCCCCGGTTCAAATATCCGTCCCGCCTGCTCCGTACTCCCAAACTGGGACTTGTAGGCCAGAACGGCTTCGCATTTCTTCTCAAACTGCTCGCTGATGTCGGTCAGGAAACTGAATTCACGATTGCGATAGTAGTAGGCGTACAGAATTTTATGGGGACGAAAGGGCTCGCCATTGAGATCAATCTTTTTTAGTCCGGCCAGAAAACAGGCGTCATAAGCAAGTCGGCAACAGGCCAGATGATCCGGATGTCTCTGCTCCCAGTGCGGCAGAATGACTGCTTCCGGTCTGGTATCTCGAATAACCTGGGCAATCATCAGTTTGTTCGCCTGATTGTACTCCACGGCCGAGTCCGGCATTTTGAGATTTCCGCGATAGGTCAGCCCCATGATGTCAGCCGCCGCTTTTAGCTCCGCCATCCGGTCATTCTCATCCCCGAACGTTCCCATCTCTCCCTGGGTCAGGTCCAGAGCTCCAACTGATCTTCCCATCTCAACGGACTTGATCAGCAACCCGCCGCTGGTAATCTCACAGTCGTCCGGGTGTGCCGCAATGGACAAGAGGTCAAGCGAAGTGATGTCACCATGTACCAGATGGTCAGCCATTGACTACATCCTCGTAATGCTGCTCATACTCGCCGACAATCTTATCCGCCCGGAACCTTCTATGAGCGCTTTCAGCCGCATTCTTTTTGAATTCGGCCAGCCGAGTTTTGTCTTTCAGCAGAGACACCGCCGCGCGAGACATAGACCCAGTATCCCCTACCGGCAGAAGAAATCCATTCTTGAAATCCTCGACAACCTCAACCAGGCCTGTCCCCGAAGTTCCAATAACCGGCACTCCGCAGGCCAGCGCTTCGAGCGCGGCCAATCCAAAAGATTCCTCCTCCGAAGGGACCAGGAAAAGATCGGCGCAAGGTAAAACGGACTCCACCCTGTGCTGATTCCCCAGAAAACTGACCCGCTCCGTTAGTCCTCGCTTGGTAACCTGTCTTCTCGCCAAAACCGTATCCGGCCCTTCTCCAACGAGGACCAGACGCGCCGGAAGTTCCATCGAAACGCGATCAAAAATATCAATCACGTCCAAAGTACGTTTGACCGGCCTGAAATTTGATACGTGCATCAGGAGTAGTTCATCATCGGAGGCAAACTCCTTGCGGGCGCAGTCCGTTTTGGCCGGGCTGAATCTGGATTCGTCAAAGAAGTTATGAATGACCCTGATCTCTTTATCAATTTTGAAAACATCGGCTGTCTCTTCGGCCAAATACTTGGAAACGGCTGTGATTCCGTCAGAAGCAATGATAGAAAAACGGGCGATATCATAAAACGAAGGATCAGAGCCGACCAGGGTAATATCGGTCCCGTGCAAGGTGGTAATTATCTTAGGTTTTCTCGTTTGCCCATTCAACAGCTGCGAAGCCAGATAAGCGCAAGTTGCGTGCGGTATGGCATAGTGGACATGGAGTACATCCAGTTCGTGATTCCTTGAGACCTCGGCCATCTTGGCCGACAGAGTCAGCGTGTAGGGCGGGAATTTGAACAACGGATAGGCGGTTGTCTCAACGCCGTGATAGAAGATATTGGACTGAAAGCGATCAAGCCGGAAGGGCATGGCGTAGGTGATAAAATGAACTTCGTGTCCGCGCTGGGCCAATTGCTGGCCAAGTTCGGTGGCCACAATCCCGGAGCCGCCGGCGACCGGATAACAAGTGATCCCGATCTTCATGACTGGCTCATTTCTGACTGGTAGATCAACTGATGCGCCTTCTCATCAACATCAAGCGACTCATAAAGGAAATCTACAAATCCAAATCCATACCGCGCAATAAAGTAATTGATATTCAACGAACGTTCCTGTAATCCCCGATTAGTGTACAACGTATTCCAGAGACGGTAAATCCTATCCCGTGTATCTGAGAGTTTCTTCTTATGCGATGCAAATATCTTCCCTTCAAAAGCATTCAGATTGAAATCGATCTTCCCCATGATCTGTGCCGCAAATTTCTCAAGCGACTTGTCGAATTTCAGCGACTCTTTACTGAATTCACCAAACCGGTGCCGAACATCACTGCGAAGCGACTCAAATCGTTTCTCCAAATCTTCAGGGAAAGAACTGCTCATCACCCTATTGATAACCTGCTCTATATCTCCGGTGAGTTCCACAAAATCGATTTTATATTCATCCAGCAGTTTCTCATACCTGGACTCTATAACAGTCGCGGTCGGCCTGGCCACATGCACCGGCGGCGCCAGATTGAACAAGGTAAAGAGTGGATTTATCTGGGCCAGGTACGCGATCTCCGAAGGTCCCCCTTTTTGGCTCAATACCGGAAAGAGATAAGACTGAAAAAGAGGTCGCGTCATAACATCGGGTGAAAATCGTTCCGGATGCTGATTGAGGCAGTCAAGCAGTTCTTCAACACTGTATGAGCAATCTCCAACCTTGAACTTGCTCTCGTCCCTCATCACAGCCGTGCGACCTTCTCGATTGTAAAAGAGGTAGGATGCGTTGTCCTTCTTCTCCACCTGCACATGGTAGCCGCTGTCGAGAATACTCCCATTCCGGCCATTGACAATGGTGTGCATTTCCTCCTGCCGGTTGATTATCTCCGCAAAAAATGGTGAAGCCAATTCCTTTACTTCCTTGTCACACGGGTTGAACAACACCAGCCCGGTATCTTTGGTGAGTGCCGCCATCAGTTTACCAAAGGCGGTCACAAAGTTGTCTTCGGCGGTGTAGGCGTGCTCCAGCAGGTCGTAGAGATCGGGAGTGAAATCCGTTTGCCCCAGCGTCTCCTTCAAAAGTTCCTTGGCCCGGTGCAACTCGGCTATATCTTCAAAACGAATATCAGCCGTAGGTAATTCCAGTGTGGGTGGAGTGGCATATTCAATCTTGACCGCCTCAGTCTGGCGATCCAGTAAAAATGTGTGGTTTACTTCTTCAAAGTCATGATCATCCCCGGCAATCCAGAAAATGGGAATGACCGGACGCTTAAGCAGTTTCTCATATTCGCGCGCCGCCTTCACAATTCCCAGCGCCTTGATAATCACCAACAGCGGACCGCCAAAAAGACAGGCTTGCTGCCCGGAGAAAACACAAACAGCAGA
>JARGFS010000084.1 GCA_029211095.1 bacterium
TCCTGCGTCGGGTCACACGATCAACTGAAGTTGACCGCAAGACCCAACGCAACGAATGACTACTTTATCAACAAGCCATTTATGGTGGGTTCATACTCTTGTAGGTCGAAATCCCCTTGTGGGTTTCGACAATCTATGGGTGGCCGGGTCAAACTTGTTTGTCCCGGATTGACAGACGCGGCGAATCTGAAGATTCACCGGGCACAATGGTATACAACTATAACTCAATGGGTGGAAGGAGGGGTTAATCTTCGTTTAACTCGGCGAGGATGCGCAGGCCCTCAAGAGTCAAAGTCGGTTCAACAGCTGAAATATGTCGGGAGTGTTTCTCGATCCCCGAAGCCAACCCACCGGTCGCGATCACTTTCGGAGATTCAATAGTATCCTGCTCCAGAATCTTATCGATAATGAAATCGGTCTGGCCTATCAGCCCATAAAAAAGACCGGACTTGAGCGCCCCGGCGGTCGACTTGCCAATCACGCTGTCCGGCTGTTCAATCCGTATCTCAAACAGGCGCGCCGCTTTGCGGGCCAGTTCGGCCATCGAAGTCTCCGGTCCCGGAGTGATGATCCCGCCAATGTAGGCGCCGGATTTATTGACCACGTCAAAAGTGGTCGCGGTCCCAAAGTCGACAATCACAATCGGACCGCCAAACTTGGCGTAACCGGCGGCGGCATTGCAAATGCGATCAGCCCCAATCTGGTCCGGTTGATCTATCTCAACAGTGATAGGGAGCTTGATTCGATTCGAGACGATAATCGGAAAACAGCCAAAGTACCGTTTCGATGTTGTCTCCAGCACCGAAGTCAACCCGGGGACGACCGAGCCAACAATAACTTTGTCGATCTCTTCGTTCGGAACACGCATCGATTGCAGCCAGTGCGTAACATAGAAGCCAGCCTCGTCCGGGGTGATGTTCTGGCGGGAGGCGATCCGAAAATGATCTTTCAGTCTCGTTCCCTCGTAGAGCCCGACCACCAGATTGGTATTCCCTATGTCAACGGCCAAAAGCATGGTTCGAATATAGTCAGTTTCCTCCCAAAATCAACCGGTAGCGTACCAGTTCCCGTAGGTCAGGACCTCTGCAATCCCAACCATTCGGCCTGTTCAGAAATTGCACTGTGACGATCGGAAAGCGGGGCGATAATAGCAGTATGACAATGAAACCGCTGCTTACTATTTTGATCGTGACCCTGCTGATCGGTTGTTCTTCCGGCTACAATCGCACTGCCGCCATCCAGACGGCTGAGAAGGCAACAACGGCAACTGATGAGGCGCCGTCCTCAGACAATACCATGCTCCGGCAGGGTAAGGCTGCTCTCAGCCAGGGGGAGTACTCCCGCGCTTTGGAGTTGTTTCAAGAGGCTTGTCAGGTCAACAGTTCTGACTGGGAAGCGCTCTTCTATCTGGGATTGGTACATTCGGCGCAGGGGGATTACTCGGTTGCGAGAAATTTCTTAGAACGGGCTCTCAATCTGGTCGGCAACAACAGAAGGAAACGGGGCCGCCTCTATTGTGCCCTGGCGCAGAGTTGGGAACGCGAAGGGCGGGTTGGCCCGGCTCGCATGAATTACCGTACGGCCAACAATCTCGATCCGGAGTCAAACGAGGCTGCCGCGGCTCTGCTGAGACTATCTACCAGTCAGAGCGACTGACCCCAACAGATTATCTCTTCACTTTCCGGCGGTGACATTCTATCTTTGTCTATGCCGAAAGACTACCCGACTTACCATCTGACTGATCAATCATTTGAAAAATTGGAAAAGCTGGCCGATTCATTTCTGGAAAAGGGACTCGACCAGTTTCAGCAGGAATTTGCCAGCATTGATGAATTCGTTGAGTTTGCATCGGGCGATCCAAGGGATCGGGATGACCACGAATTGCGAATTACTCCAAAGCCGAAATACTTGCTGGAGCTTCTCAACTTTGCTGTCTATGACCGGATCAACCGGGAAGCATTCAACCAGACCAAAGAGACGTTGATTATCCTGCCGGACTGTCTTTCACTGCACAACCGGGAATGCGAAAAATCTGACCGGGCGTATGGGGATATCTGCCGGAACTGTGTTGACAGCTGTCAAACCAGTCAGATAGTACAGCTGGCGGTTAAATATCGGGCGAAGGCAATCTTCTCCAAGCGGAAGCTCTCTGAGCAGTTGAAACATTACGCTGATAGATCGGAGAATCTTGGCGTTGTTGGCATTGCCTGTGTTATGATGCTGGCTAACGGGATGCGAACGGCGGATGAGATTGGGCTTCCCACCCGGGGAGTACTTCTTAACGGTTGTGGGTGCGAGCATTGGAATGATACTGTTTTTGCGTCCGGAGTAAGTATCAAAAGAGTGCAGGCCATTCTGGAGGAGAAATATGGGACTTGAACTCAAACCACTCACGATAGATAACTACGATGCCATAATTAGTCTCTGGGCGGAAGCCGGACTTCCGTTCAAGCCGTTCGGGCGGGACAGCCGGGAATTCATGAGCAAGGAGATGGCGCTTTCTCATACTGCTTTTTTTGGGATATTTGATGACCGGAAATTGATTGCGGTTGGCATTGCCAACTATGATGGCCGACGCGGCTGGGTGAATCGGGTAGCGGTTGACCCGGACCAACGTGGTCAGGGGCTGGCCGGACGAATCATTGCCGAGTGCGAGGCCTTTCTCAGAGCACAGGGAGCGGTGGTTATCTGCGCGCTCATTGAAACAGTCAATTCCCCCTCAATCAGCTGCTTCCAAAAAGATGGCTATCAGTACGAAAAAGAGATCGGTTATTTCACCAAGCGAGACTCTGCCGAGGCTTAGGGACTTGGCAGTATGCCCAACGATAACGACCGTTAGATCATCTTTGATCTCTTTTTCGCAAACAAACTTGCCCGGTCTTTCCGTATTTGATACCATAGGATCGATATTTTTGCCAGACTAAATTCGATTTATCGGAGTTAATGATATGAACTATCCATTTTGGGATGTAGACATTGGATACGGGCTGCTTATGGCCAGTATTGCTGTCATACATGTATTTGTCTCGCACTTTGCTATTGGGGGCGGCTTATATCTGGTCGTGACTGAATGGTTGGCGGTCAAGAGAGGGGACAGTCAGATGCTGGACTATTTGCATCGGCTGAGCAAATTCTTTGTTCTGGTAACGGTAGTTTTTGGCGCTCTGACCGGGGTGGGGATCTGGTTTATAATCGGTCTGCTGAACCCGACTGCTACCGAAGCCCTCATTCGTAATTTTATCTGGGGCTGGGCGACCGAGTGGACTTTTTTCGTAATTGAAATAACCGCTGCCCTTCTCTACCTCTATGGATGGAAGCGGATGAGCAACCGGGACCATCAGATTGTAGGATGGATCTATTTTGGAGCGGCCTGGATGTCGCTGTTTGTCATCAACGGAATTGTAACCTTCATGCTGACACCCGGTGAGTGGCTCAGCAGCGGTCTTTTCTGGGACGGGTTCTTCAACCCGACCTTCTGGTCTTCGCTGGTTCTCCGCACCGGAGTTTGTGTTATGTTAGCCGGTCTCTATTCCCAGATGGTGGCCTCCCGGTATGATCCCTCGGACTTCAAAGGGAGAATGGTTCGATTTAACAGTGGCTGGGGACTGGTCGGTCTGGTTGTTGTTATTTTTTCATTCATCTGGTACATAGCTCAGATTCCTGCCGGAATTACCAGCACCGCCAGCGAGACGATGAAACTGCCTATGAAAGCAGTAAGCATTTCGCATTGGTCTGCCGCCGCAATCGGTATCATGCTCCTCATTTTTGGTTTCATTGTTCCCAGGCGGATGAATCTTCTATTTGCCTCGCTTCTGATGCTCTTTGGCCTGGCCTGGTTTGGCTCCTACGAGTGGTACCGGGAGTCAATTCGGAAGCCGTATGTTATCCAGGGCTATATGTATGGGAACGCGATCAAAGTTGCTCAGGAAGAAAAGTATCGGGAAGAGGGTTACCTGCAACAGATAGCTTATCGGACCGGTGATGATGGAGCGGATCTGTTCCGACGGGCCTGCCGAAGTTGCCATACGATTGACGGTTATCTCCCGCTCAAGCCAGCCTATGATGGCACCGAGGTTGAGTTTATCGCCGGAACCATCCGCGGAGCCCACGTCATCAAGGGAAACATGCCCCCCTTTATGGGGACCGAAGAAGAAATCCAGCTTCTGGCTGAGTACCTTCATGCTCAAATGGATTCCCGATCTATTGGTGAGATATACTCACTCTCAGGCAGGAAATTGGGAGAGAAAGTATATGACCTGCGCTGCGGCAAATGTCATGAGTTTGGCGGTTTCAATGACAAGGCTGAGTCTCTGATCGGTCTGGAGGATGCGGACTACCATGACCTGCTGGACATGGCCGGTGATCTGGCCGAAGAAATGCCGCCGTTTACGGGGGATAGCACGGAGCGAGCCGCTCTGATAGAATACCTGAAGTCCATTCCGGAAGGAGGCAACTAATGAACCTTCCCGATTACAATTTTATTTCGGTGCCGCTCTGGCTTCTGAACGTCCTGCACATCTTGACCCTGACCCTCCACCTGGCGGCCATGAATTTTATGTTCGGCGGTATCATTGTCATTCTGCTGGGGAAGATTGATGATCGGTGGAACAATCCGGCCGTGCAGAAATTGGTCAGACTGTTCCCGAGCGCAATGGCCGCTACCGTTACACTGGGTGTGGCCCCCCTCCTGTTTGTTCAGATGGTTTTCCCCGGTCAGGTCTATTCTGCTTCAATAGTTAGCGGCTGGTTCTGGCTGGCGATAGTCGGCGTAGCTATCGTCTTATACTATTTTCTGTATGGTGCCGCGTTCGCCAAACAGCTTGGACGCCAGGCCGTCTATCTTAGTCTGGCCTTTGCCGGGCTGCTGTATATCTCATTTATCTACAGCTCAACCTTTGCGATGGCTGAGAATCCGGCCTTAATCAAGATGCTATACGCGGCCGGTCAATCCGGATGGATAGTCAACCCGGATGTTGGTTCCTACCTGTTCAGGTGGCTTCACATGATTTTTGGTGCGGTGACGGTCGGAGCCTTTTTTGTCGGATGGATTGGAAAAGAGAGCGCTCAGGTATATAAAGCAGGTAAGTCCTTCTATCTTTGGGGGATGGTCTCGGCGATGGTTCTTGGATTCATTTACCTGGTTACCTTTGGTGACTATATCCTTCCCTTTATGCGCAGTCCCGGAATCTGGTGGATGACCGCTTCGCTGATTCTCTCATTGGGATCGCTACACTTCTTTTTCAAGCAGAAGTTTCTGTTTTCCGGGACAATGCTGTTTGTCTCACTTCTGGGGATGGTAGCCACCCGTCATTACGCCCGACTGGTGCACCTGTCAGATTTCTTCCGACCTGAGGAATTGACGGTGAAGCCGGACTATGGCCCGTTCCTTGTCTTTTTGGTCAGTTTTGTGATCATGCTGGGGTTTGTCTGGTATATGTTCCGCCTCTTTTTCAAATCTCCGTCCAAATGATCTGATGTGATTACAAAAAAAGGCGAGTCAACCGACTCGCCTTTTTTGTACTACTTGTCATCCTGGTTTTCTATAGGATAGATTCAAAAGCGGCCTTGAAAGTCTCATAGGAGCGGGGTCCGACAAAGCGATCAACCATCTGACCGTTCTGATCTCTTACCGTGGCCAGGTTTCCATCCTTGTCATAAAAGAACGTGGTCGGTACGCCGGTAATGCGATACTGCCCGGCAATATTCTGATCACCCAATAACATGACCCATTTCATTCCTGCCTGATCGGTGTAGTTGTTGACCTTGTCCGGCGTATCCCGGAGAGCCACGCTGACAATCTCAATGCCGCGAGCGTTGTATTCATCATAGAGCTTAACTAATTCCGGAATCTCTCTCCGGCAGGGGGGACACCAGGTGCCCCAGAAATTCATCACCACCGGCTGTTTGCCGATCCATTCGTCAAGATTGTGCAACTCCCCATTGGTGTCATAGGCGGCAATAGATGTGCCCTGGTTTTGAGCCGGAGCTGCCTTTTGAGCGACTGTCTTTGGTGTGGCTTCCGTCTTGGCTTCGCTCTTGCTCTCGGTGTCACCGCCGCAGGAGGCAATGAGGGCGGCTGAAAGTATTAGCACAAACGAGGTTTTTAGTATTCGCGTCTTCATAGTTGTCTTCCTACATTCAGAGATCCAAAAGGGATCGCTTAGTTGTTATCCCCTTTGGGAGCCTGTTCGGGAGTTTCAGCTTCATACTTCTTTTCATGGACAAAGGCGAGAGCATCCAGAAATCTGGCTGTCTGCTGGTAACCGGAAAGCTTGCCTATTTTGGAGCCGTCTGATTTCAAGAACCAGAAAGCAGGATAACCGGTGACGCCGTACTCGGCGCGAGTCAGATCACGTTCTGAAATTTTGTATCCCTCAATATCAAGTTCCTTCTTAGAGTCACCGTCAACTTTGACAGCTACAAAATTGTCATTCAGCATCTGAACAACCTGCGGGTCCACGAAAGTAGAAGCTTCCATTTTTTTGCACCAGCCGCACCAGGTAGTGGTGAAATCTATGAGAACATGCTTGTCTTCGGCCTTAGCTTTGACCAGCCCGTCGTCATAGGCCATCCATTGAATTCCCGTAGACTCGGATGATTCCTGTTTTGGCGGAGCGTCCCCTTTTTGCGCGTTTCCCTTTTGAGCGAAGGCCGGGATAGCCAGGACAATTATGACGGTAGTAATGGTCAATAATCTGATGATTCTCATAGGACTTCTTCCATCTTATCGGTTAGAACTTATTCATCGGTCTCAAGTAAGCTTCGGATTCCCCCAGCAGTTCTTTCAAGTCGTTCAGAAGCTCAAAGTCAATATCTACCGAGTATCGTTTTGATTTAATATATACTTCGCAGCCATTTTCGCGGGCTGCAATCAGAACCGGTGCATTCCCTTTATGTTTTTCCAGCGAGCTAACCACGCTGTCAATTGTAGTATCGCCACGGTCAGAACTTATCTTTATAACCAGTTGGCAGTTAAAACGTTCCGTTAGTTTTTCCAAAGGCATAACCTCATTGCCGATAATCTTAGCGGCCTCTTCTTCACGGGTGGAGACCCGTCCGGTCACCAAAACCATCCTGTCAACTTCCACGCACTCTTTGCACTTTTCATAACAACTTGAGAAAAGTATCAGTTCCACCTTTCCGGAATAGTCTTCTAAAGTGGCAAAGGCCATAGCGTTACCTCTTTTGTCGGTCATCTGTTTGACCGAAGCCACAATCCCCCCAACCGTAACTTCGCGGCCGTCGGTCACGGCACTGAGCTGTCCAACTTCTTGTGTCGTAAAGGATTTCAGCGTATTCCGGTATTTGTCCAGAGGATGCCCGGAAATGTAATAGCCCAGCATGGCTTTTTCATTGGTGAGGGTTTCAGAAGTAGTCCAGTTGGGTACTTCCGGAAGTTCCGGCGCTACTCTTTCAAGAGTCTGACCGCTGGCTGAAAAGAGGTCAGTGGTGCTCATCTGTCCGGCCACTTTATTGCCAAACTCAAGCATCGCCTCAACGGCCGCATGTTTCTGGGCTCTGCTTCCTTTGAGAGAGTCACAGGCTCCACCTGAAATCAGGGACTCCAGAGTTCTTCGGTTCAGAGATCGAGCCGGAGCGCGGCTGACAAGATCGGAGAGTTCTGCAAACGGGCCGTGCGCCTCGCGCTCCCTGACAATAGCCCGAGAAGGACCTTCGCCAACGTTTTTTACCGCTTTCAAACCGAAGCGGATTCTCTTGTCGACAACGCTAAACTCAATCCCGGATTCGTTAATATCGGGCGGAAGAATCTTGATATTCATCCGGCGGCATTCATCCAGCAGAATATAGACACGGTCTGAGTCGTTGATTTCCGATGTCATCAGGGCGGCCATGAATTCGTGCGGGTAGTATTTTTTGAGCCAGGCGGTCTGATAGGCAATGTATGCATAACAGGTTGAGTGCGCCTTGTTGAATCCGTAGCGGGCGAACGTTTCAATCTGGTGGAAGACCTCTTCAGAAACCTTCCTGTCAATTTTCTTGGAGTCAGCCCCTTTCAGGAATTCCTCTTTTTGCTGGGCCATCAGGGCGGCATCTTTTTTCCCCATTGCCTTGCGAAGCAGATCCGCTTTTCCCAGAGAGTAGCCAGCCAGATTGTTGGCGATTTTCAACACCTGTTCCTGAAAGACAATGACCCCGTAGGTGCTGCCAAGAATTTCCTCCAGAATAGGGTGCATGAATTCAACTTTGACCGTCCCCTGTTTCCGATCGATATATACATCGATCATCCTGGAATCGAGCGGCCCCGGGCGGTAGAGAGCGTTCATAGCCGTGATATCCGTGAAATTGGAAGGGGCCAGGCGGCGAAGGTAATCACGCATCCCCGAAGATTCAAATTGGAAAATACCGATAGTATCACCGCGCGCAAAAATTTCGTAGATGCTTCCATCTTCCAGGCCAATATTATCGATGTCTATCTTTTCGCCATGAATCTCTTCAATCATCCGTATGGCGTCATCGATCACCGTCAGGGTACGAAGTCCCAGAAAATCCATCTTTAACAGGCCGATTTTCTCGACCATCTTCATATCATACTGGGTGGTTATTTCGTCCTTGCTCCCTTTGAAGAGGGGGACGTAGTTGGTCAGGGCGGAAGGCGCGATTACCACCCCGGCCGCGTGCGTAGAGCAGTGTCGTGCCAATCCTTCCAGGGTCAGACCATATTCAAGCAGTTTTTTTATGTTCTGGTCACTGTTCCGAAGTTCTTTCAGTTCCGGTACTTTGGCGATAGCGTTTTTCAGAGTGACCCCGGGACCTTCCGGAATCAGTTTGGCTATCTTGTCAACTTCGCCGTAAGGGATGCTCAGAACTCTTCCCACATCACGAATAACCCCCCGGGCGGCCATAGTGCCAAAGGTGATGATCTGGCTGACATTTTCTTTGCCGTATTTTTCAATTACATACTGGATGATTTTATCTCTTCCGCGATCAGCGAAATCAATATCTATATCAGGCATGGAGATTCGTTCCGGATTCAGAAACCGCTCAAAAAGGAGATCAAACTTAATTGGGTCAACACTGGTAATACGCAGTGCATAAGAGACCAATGAGCCGGCGGCCGAACCTCGACCGGGACCAACCCGAATTCCCTCGGTACGGGCGAAATCACAGAAATCTTTTACAATAAGGAAGTAACCGGCATATCCCATCTGCCTGATCACGCCCAGTTCATAGTCCAGGCGTTCCTGCAGTTTGTCGTCCATAGCGCCATAGAATTTATCGATCCCTTCTTTGCAGAGATGCAGAAGGTATTCATCCGGGTCGACAAACTTGGTTGGAATGGGGAAGCGGGGAAGTTTCAGTTTCCCCAGTTCAAGGTCAAGATTGCAGGCTTCCGCTATGGCAACGGTGTTGTTTACCGCTTCCTTAAAATCGCCAAAGAGATGCTCCATCTCTTTGGGTGATTTGAAATAGATCTGATCTGAGTTGTATTTCATCCGGTCCTTGTCACTGACAAATTTGCCGGTCTGAATGCAAAGGAGCGCATCATGGGCTTGTGCATCCTGCTGTCTGAGGTAGTGGCAGTCATTGGTCGCAACCAGTGGAATAGAGGTCTCCCGCGCGATCGCCTCTACTTTGGGAATCAGCTGATGCTCCAGCTCAAGTCCGTGGTTCTGCAGTTCTAAGTAGAAGTTCCCCTTCCCAAAGATATCTTCGTATTCCCGCGCCATCGCCACCGCTTCATCAGTCCGTCCGGCGGTTAGAAGCCAGTTGACCTCCCCTTTTAGGCAGGCCGAAGTCGCAATTAGCCCTTCGGAGTGCTCCCGAAGAATCTGCTTGTCGATTCGGGGTCGGTGATAGAATCCTTCGAGAAAGGCCGCCGAAGATAACTTCATCAGGTTCTTGTAGCCGGTCAGATTTTTTACCAGCAGAACCAGGTGGAAACCGCCGTCCGGGTAGCGACCGGAAGGTTTCTTTTCAAAGCGACTCCCCCCGGCGATGTATGCTTCGCATCCGATAATCGGCTTCACACCGGCAGCTGTTGCTTTGGTGTAGAATTCAATCGCGCCAAACATATTGCCGTGGTCGGTTATCGCCAGCCCCGGCATTTTGTATTCGCGGGCCATTTCTATGGCGTTGTCCAGCCGACAAGCGCCATCAAGCAGTGAGTATTGGCTATGGGTATGTAAATGAACGAAGTTCGAATATTTCATTAAGCTCGCTTCCTAATGGGGAAATCAGCCTTGAGCGACACAGCTCAGTTTCCCGGTAAATCAGTAATCTCTGCCGTATTGGAGGTCTGCTCTTAATGTCTTTTAAAAGAGTTGATTCGTCAATGACTTTGTAGCTCACCGACAAAAATAGAGTGATTTCGGAGACAAAAAAAGCGGCACCAAAGTGCCGCTTGAGAGTTTGTGATATTTCTAATCCTTATCGTCGGTATTTCCTGACAATCCCGGCACCCAGCATCCCCAGTCCAAACAGAAGAGCCGTAGTTGGTTCGGGCACTCCGTACTGACCATCATGGGAGAAGGGGGCAGATACTCGCCTGCCATCGGCATCGTTGTAGAAACCATACGCATCGTAGTGAACAACATCATAGGTTGTCGAGACGGTGTATTTGAAAATCATTCCGTACAACGATGTACCGCCATCGTCCCCCGGGACATAGTCATTGACCAGCTGATACGGGCCGGAGGTGACCGATGTCACCAGCAGCTGAGCATAGTTGGTCGGGAAAACCCCGTGACCCGGCAGAGGATCTGAGACGGGAGGAGTCCCATAGCTGAAATCGGTGGCGCTGAAATTGGTGGTAGCGCCCCCTTCGTCGGTTATGCTAAGCGTACCATCACCCGGCTGATCTCCGTTGAGCAGTGAAGCTACCAGTTGGATATCGTACAATTCCCCCTTGTCAAGATTGGCCGCAATTACCCAGACTTCATGATTACCACTGGAAGTAGTCCATGTCTCGGTGGCAGCGTTGTATTCACCACCGGGAATGTATATTTGCAGATTGGGCACGGCCATCGAAGTTGAGGCCAGAGCCATCAGCGCAACAATCGAAACAAGAAGCATTTTTTTCACAGCGGAAATCCTTAAACTTGGAGGTTCAGCAATTTTCCAGTACAGAGTTAACCATCTTGGGAGCAACAACTATGCCTATTCAGATTTTATGTTTCCTGCCATTTTCCCCCTGGAAAACCCTGTCATACCGTGCCTTTTGGGAGTTACCACAAACACAGATCTTTGTCATATTGGGGAGTCGATGGCCACTATGCAAGACAATGCACATTTAGGTTGGAGAGTTGGCTGAATAAGTTCACCCTTTTTCCATCCAGGCACCGGTTTTGGTTGCCGGGCGGCTGTGTCAATATGGCTGAATTTTTTTTTGGAGGGTCAATTTTTACTGACACGTTCTGTCAGGGCACAAATCTATTTTAGTGGAGTCAAAAATGTGATATATTCGGTCATACTCTTTGACTAAATTGGAATTTCAATATGGTAGATAAGAAGTTAAACATAAAGAAAGGCATATCTGATATGGCTGTTACCTCTTCCGTAAATGACCGCAAGAAAGCTCTTGATGCGGCTCTGACTCAGATAGAACGTTCGTTCGGCAAGGGCGCCATCATGCGTTTGGGGGATTCCCGGGTTCTTGAAGTTGAAGTTATCCCGACCGGTTCTATTGGAATTGACTACGCCCTTGGTGTCGGCGGTGTTCCACGCGGACGCGTGATTGAAGTCTACGGGCCGGAATCTTCCGGAAAGACTACTCTGGCGCTGCATATTGCCGCCGAGACGCAGAAGCTTGGTGGGGTGGTTGCTTTTGTTGATGCCGAGCATGCTCTCGATGCACTCTATGCCCGTGCTCTTGGCGTGGACACTGATAATCTCCTGGTATCTCAGCCGGATACCGGTGAGCAGGCGCTTGATATTACCGAGACACTGGTCCGGTCCGGTGCCGTTGATCTTATTGTCATTGACTCGGTAGCGGCTCTGACACCGAAGAGTGAGATCGAAGGGGAGATGGGGGATGCCCACATGGGACTGCAGGCGAGACTAATGTCGCAGGCCCTTCGAAAGCTGACCGCTATTATTTCCAAATCGAAAACTTCGGTTCTTTTCATCAACCAGATACGGATGAAGATCGGTGTTATGTTTGGCAATCCGGAGACGACTACCGGCGGCAATGCCCTGAAGTTTTATTCTTCGGTTCGCATGGATATCAGGCGGATTGCCGCTATCAAGGACAATCAGGAAGCAATTGGCAACCGGACCAGGGTGCGCGTGGTTAAGAACAAAGTTGCTCCACCATTTAGAGAAGCGGAGTTTGACATCATTTATGGAAAGGGCATTTCGCTAACCGGTGAATTGATTGATATTGCCAGCGACAAAGGGATTATAGAAAAGTCCGGTTCCTGGTTCAGCTACGGTTCCGATCGTCTGGGGCAGGGGCGCGAGAACGCCAAGAAATTCCTTGAGGAACATCCGGAGGTTCTGGGGGAAATCTTTGCCAAAGTCCGGAATGAACTGGGTATTGGGGATGCCTTGACAGAAGTCCCCGAGAAAACCCCGGTTGAAGAGACGGTTGAATAACTGATAGAAGTTCACAAAGTTTGTAGTGAATTTTGGTCGAGAATCAGTTTTCTAATGAAACGCGACAAGGAATAATAGTCGTCCTTGAGAACGAGAAACTAAATCTTTATGCATTGTCCTGCGTACTAAGATCGCTTTTATTGTGCAACTTACGCGTGTTCTAACTGAGAATTAATCTGAGGAGTGTCCTTGAGCAAAGAGCCAGTTAACAAAGTTACCCACCCTCTTGGCGAGGTATTTGGGTTTCCACCAGATGACTTTTCTAAGGAAGCGAAACGGCATCGGAAGCTGAGACTTTGTCCCTTTGGAAACAAGGTACCTTCTTGTACCAAAGATAAGGCAAACGACCCATTGGGAGTTTGTACGATTGTTGATAGCCAATCGGGTGATCTTGCCATTACGTGTCCCATACGATTTCGAGAGAGTTGGCTGATCGCTGAAAATGCAGCCGAATTCTTCTTTCCACCTAACACAAACTGGACCTCATTGGCTGAGGTTCGCCTCAATGACAAGCACGGTAAGTCTGCTGGCAATATTGATCTCGTGTTGGTCTCGTATGATGAAAACGGCCAAGTATTAGACTTTGGGGCACTGGAAGTACAAGCAGTTTACATCTCTGGAAATATCAGACGCCCTTATCAAGCCTATATCGAAAGCCCTAAATCGATGCAGTCTATGGACTGGACTGGCAAGAGCAATTATCCACGAGCTGACTATCTATCTTCTTCTAGAAAGCGCTTGGTTCCGCAACTCATTTACAAAGGGAGAATCTTGAGAGAGTGGGGGAAGAAAATGGCCGTAGCCATCCACTCTGGTTTTTTTGATACACTGCCTGCTCTTGCATTGAGTTTGCCTACAGAGGCTGAAATTGCGTGGCTTATTTATGATTTAACAGAAGACACTACGTTAAATCGATATCGCCTTGTAAACAGCGATAGCATATACACCCTATTCCAGCCAGCATTAGATGCCATAACAATTCCCGAGGCTGGCTCCCTTGGTGATTTTATGAGTCTATTGCAAGATAAATTGAACGAGAAGTTGGACAGTAATCCTCCAGATGCTCCCACTTTGACTGATATCGTGGATGACGAGTAAGATGAGTCAGTTTGCCTTATTCAAGGAAGATGGTAGCTCAGTGACAAATGTGGCGAAAGTACCGCAAAGAAGCCCATTTAGATACCCAGGAGGAAAAACATGGCTCATCCCTAGAATCAGGAACTGGATGCAACACTTGGGGTATCGCCCGTCCGAGTTCATCGAGCCCTTTGCCGGTGGGGCTATTGTCGGATTGACTATCGCGTTTGAGAACTATGCAGACAATGTCCTTCTCGTCGAACTCGATGAGCAGGTTGCAGCGGTATGGAGAGCGATTCTCGGCAACCAAGGGACTTGGCTCGCAAACAAGATTTCTACATTTGAGCTAAGCTATGATACAGCAAAACAAGTGATAGATAACCACCCAAGTAGCAATAGGGAGTTGGCATTTCAGACAATACTCAAGAATAGAATTTACCATGGCGGAATCCTGGCAAAAGGTTCTGGAATGCTAAAGAATGGAGAGAATGGCAAGGGTATTCACTCTCGTTGGTACCCGGAGACAATAAGGAAACGCATCCTTGCAATTAAGACGATAAAGAGCAAGATTGCTTTTACACAAGGGGATGGTATTGAACTTATGCGTAGTAAAGCTAATAGCAAGGACGCTGTTTTCTTCATAGACCCGCCTTATACTGCCGGGGGAAAGAAAGCTGGCCACAGACTTTATCGCTACCCTCACGTTGACCATGAGGAACTCTTTCGT
>JARGFS010000085.1 GCA_029211095.1 bacterium
ATTGCCAAGTTCATTGGCAATACTGTCACCGGAGACACTAACTGTCTTGGCGCAACGTTCTCTGATTTTCTCAATCGGGTTCTTCGGGTAATCAAACTCTTTGGACGAAGTTACGATGGCCGGGACCAACGAAGTTGTTGAGACAATGGCTGTTCCTTCTTTTTTGAGCCAATCAATTGCGCGAAGGCCCTCGGCTTTTTCAAAAGAAATCAAAATGTCTGCCTGCCCGTACCCAATAGTCGGGGAATAGACTTTGGGACCGATTTTGATATGCGAGGAGACAATCCCGCCTCGCTGGGACATACCGTGAACTTCTGATTTCTTAACATCCAGGCCGTTGACCATAGCCACCGCCGAGATAATCTCTGAAGCGAGCAAGACACCCTGGCCGCCCACCCCGACAATCAATATGTTATAGTTGTCTGACATATCTATATCCTATACTTCCACAAATTGACTCTTTAGTACGATAGCTTCCGGCGCACAGACCTGGGTACATAGCGTGCAGCCGGTACAGATAGTGGGATCGATCACCGCTTTGGGATGTCCGTGCTTGTTAGTCTCGGTTGAGGCACTAATGGCCGGGCAGGAGATTTTGAAACAGGCCGAGCAGCCGGTGCAGAGTTCCAGGTCGACCACATAAGGCTCGTCCATAATCCGTTTCGGCATCAGGACACAGGGGCGCGAAGTTATAATTACCGAAGGCTCTTTGGCCTCCAACTCCTGTTTCACCAGATTAAGGGTGCCATCGTAATCGTATGGGTCGAGATCAAAGACACGTTTGACGCCCAGAGCCCTCACTATCGCAGGGATATCGATCTTGCCAGCCTGTTCCCCCATCAGGGTCAAACCGGTCGCCGGGTGCTGCTGCCCCCCCGTCATAGCGGTAGTCCGGTTATCCAAAATGATTACAGTCACGTTGCTGTTGTTGTAGACCGCATCCATGATGCCGGTGATGCCGGAATGAAGGAAGGTGGAGTCGCCGATAACAGCGACAGTCCCTTTGTCAGACCCGTCGACTTTTTCCATTCCAATGGCGTTACCAATCGAAGCTCCCATACAGATACAGGTATCCAGAGAGTTGAGCGGCTCCATTACTCCCAGCGTGTAACAGCCGATATCCCCGGTTACGGCCACACCGAGTTTTTTGAGGGCCATAAAGGCTCCCCGGTGCGGACAGCCCGGGCAAAGGACCGGCGGGCGGGGGAACATCCCCTTCTCCTGTTCAATTGTCGCCTCAATTACGGCGTCAATTATGCCAGCCTCTTTGAGCCCTTTGGCCACCCGGTGGGGGGACAATTCTCCCTGCAAGCCAAAGTACGTCTTTCCTTCCACCTTCAGTCCGTAAGCCTTCAACTGGTCTTCAAAAAACGGTTCCAGCTCTTCTACCACCAGCGCCTGCTTGTGCGCTTTCACAAACTCGGCCAGCTTCTTCAGAGGCAGCGGGTAACTCATTCCAATCTTAAAGTAGTCCAGATCAGGAGCAACTTCCTTGGTGTAGTTATATGCAATCCCGCTGGTGATAATCCCGATTTCTGAACCGTTATTCTCGACAACATTCAGGGGGGAGTTCTCACTGAATTCAGCCGTTTTTTTCACCCGCTCTTCGACAACTACATGCCTCTTGCGAGCATTTGACGGCACCATGACATACTTGGAGGGATTCTTGACAAATTTCTTATCCGGCCCCTTGACTACCTCCCCTAGTTCTACTATCCCCTTGGAGTGAGAGATTCTGGTGGTCAACCGAAGCATGACCGGAGTATCAAAAATCTCCGACAGCTCATATGCCGTGATCAGCATATCTTTTGCTTCCTGGCTGTCCGAAGGCTCCAGTAGCGGAATCTGGCCAAAGCGGGCGAAAAAGCGGTTATCCTGTTCGTTCTGCGACGAGTGCATCTCCGGATCATCACAGCTAATTATCACAAAGCCACCATTGACGCCGGTGTAAGCATGGGTCATAAAAGGATCTGCTGCGACATTCAACCCGACATGTTTCATAGCCACTAAAGTACGGGCGCCGCCAACCGAAGCCCCAATGCCAACCTCATAGGCAACCTTTTCATTCGGGGACCATTGCGAATAAATAGAGGGAAATCTGTCCGCCAGCGTTTCGAGTATTTCGGTAGAGGGGGTTCCCGGATAGGCGGCCGCCAACTTAACCCCGGCTTCGTAGGCCCCTCTGGCTACCGCTTCATTTCCAGATAGTAGTTCTCTCATATGGCCATAATCCTATTTAATTTGATCAAAAGCTAACCTCGTCTATTCACAGTATTATTACTTAGTCAGCCGATTCCGGCTACCAAGTCCTGTGAATTATTTCACAAAACTATAACGCCTTTCGTCATGATTGGCAATCGGTTTTTTTTGGTCCGCGGCAGTTGAAATCAAAGTTACAGTTCATTACGTAAGTAAGTGAGTCCTTACAAGTTTCACCAATATCAGGAGGGCATCCGCCTAAAGGACTATGCCCTTCTTCCGATATTCTTTAGTGTATGACAACCGGACTAAGCAGAATTAGGATTAGAAATGTACAAAATTGAACCAAGAGAGTTCGGCTATTACCTGACCTTTGGCGAAGTTTTCAATGAGAATGAAAGCAGACTCTGGCTTGAAGAGTCAAAATCTGTGCTCTCCAAAGGACCGAATAGCTTTGGAGTCTTTGTCGATATGCGAACTCTCCAGCCGATGTCCTTTCCGGCTCAGAGAATCCTGGAAAAGGGTCAGCGGTACTATAAGGAGACGGGCATGACCCGTTCCGTAGTTATTGTAGATTCTCCAATTCTTAAAAGACAACTGGAAGATTTGGCCAAAGAGAGTGGGATATATGACTGGGAACGGTATGTAGCCACTTCGGTCTGCTCGGATTGGGAACAGGTCGGCTTGGAATGGATCATAAATGCGGTAGATCCTGACAAAACGAAAACCCCGGCCCCGGCTCCGGCCCCGTAAAACTGCGCTTAGACATTAGGTTCGGGGCTTAGAAAAGCACCGCTTTTACCGCCAACCCAATTAGAATCACCCCGCCGATCACTCCGGCAATCCGACCAAATTTCAAACCCATCGTCCGTCCAAAAATCAGACCCAAAATCGTCATTGCGGCAGCCACAACTCCAATCATTAGGGTCGGCATGAGTATTTGACTCCCGACCAGGGCGAGAGTGAAACCGGCCGCGAGAGCATCGACTGACGTTGCAAACATAAGTATCAAAAGGCTGGCTCCGCGAGTCGGGTCCCCTTTCCACTTCCGTTCCTCCGGTCTGATCTGCTCCCAGATAAGCCTCCCTCCTATAGCCAGTAACACTATAAAGGCCAGCCAGTTGGCCAGTGAGCCGACCAGCCCGACAACCTCTCCCCCGGCCAGCCACCCAATAATCGGCATGCCAAACTGGGCAAAACCGAAATGAAATGAGAGCCTGAAAACAGTCCACCGATCCAGCTCCCCAAGCTGAACCCCGACCGCCACCGCCACGCCAAAAGCATCGAATGCGAGCGCGAAGGCGAGTGCGATTACGTTTATCAGTTCAAGGTCGATGTTCCCCTCCCAATTCCCCAATACTGAAAGAGTTACTGTCGGCACAGTATTTCATACTGGCCAAAGAAAGCTATTTGGGCAAAAAATGCGAATATTTTGTGAACAAATATGTCAGAAAAATGTTTACAAAATAGTAAAGTATTTGTATTCTAACTGACCAGAAGGAAATAGAGGTCTTGGAACTGAGGTAATTGATGCGAATTTCGGCTCTTGAAGAATATGGTATTAGATGTCTCCTGGCTCTGGCAGAGAACGGAGTTAGAGGTCAGGCATCTATTGCTGAGATAGCGGAACGGGAAGGAATTTCCGTCCCCTATGCATCGAAACTACTGGCGATTCTTCGCAAAGCAGGTCTGGTTGCTGCTGTCCGAGGGCGTAGCGGTGGTTTCAGCATATCCCGGGAACCGAAAGATATCAACCTCCTGGAAGTAATCACTGCTCTCGGCGGTCCTCTGATGGACGAGGAACACTGTCAGAAATACTCCGGACAACTGGAAGAATGTATCCATACCGGCGATTGTTCTGTCATGAATGTGCTGGGCGGGCTGGCTGGTTACATTTCTGACTACCTTGCCTCCAACACGTTGGAAGATATCATGTCTGGAAATGTCCTTAACCAGGCCAAGCAGGTTAATATGAACGAAAAACCGGCCGAGAGTTCTCCCCGTGTGGATAGAAATCTAACCGTACTGAATAAACGAATTGGATAAGAAGTTCTAATCTAAATAGAAGGGATTATAATAATGACCGACAAATCACCCCTCTTTGAGTTTAAAGATGTTCATGTTGAAGTTGAAGGCAAAGAGGTCGTCAAAGGGGTTTCGCTTAAGATCTTCGCGGGCGAAATTCACGCTATAATGGGACCGAACGGTTCCGGGAAATCCTCGCTTTCCAATGCCCTCATGGGGCATCCGATGTACAGTATTACCAAAGGGGAAGCGTACATAAAAGGAGAATCTATTCTTGAAATGGAATCAGACGAGCGTTCCCGAGCCGGTATGTTTCTCGCCTTCCAGTACCCTCTGGCCATTCCCGGCGTTTCAGTGGCCAATTTCCTCCGCGCGGCGCTGAAATCGCACCGGGGAGAAGATGCCGATATGTCTGATTTCCGGTCCCTTCTCAAGAAGGAGATGGCCGAACTTTCAATCGACCCCGCCTTTGCCACCCGCTATCTCAATGATGGCTTCTCCGGTGGCGAGAAGAAGAGAATCGAGATACTGCAGATGTCCATTCTGAATCCTTCGGTGGCCCTTCTGGATGAGACTGATTCCGGACTGGATATCGATGCACTCAAAACGGTCTCTGCGGGGATCAATCGCTACCATGATGACTCCAAGGGGATACTTCTGGTCACTCACTATCAACGCCTGTTGAATTACATAAAGCCCGATCATGTCCATGTAATGTCCGATGGGAAGTTCATCAAATCCGGCGGTCCGGAGCTGGCTTTGAAGCTGGAAGACGAAGGATACGATTGGATTGTCAACCAAACTACGGTAGGAGCATAGTTTATGTCTGAATCAATACAGAGACAAACCCGCGACCTTCAAGCTCTCAATACCGACTATGCCTCCAAGTATGGTTTCCATGATCCGGTGGACTATTTCCACAAGGGAGCTAAGGGTCTCAGCCACAAAGTGATTGAGATGATTTCGCGGATGAAGAAGGAACCAAAATGGATGGCGGAGAAACGTCACGAAGCACTGGATATCTTCTATTCCAAGCCGATGCCAACTTGGGGAGATAGCGAACTTCTAAATGAGATAGACTTTGATAACATCTACTATTTCATGAAGCCGATTGAGCAGCAAAAAGACAACTGGGATGATGTCCCCGAATATATAAAGAAGACATTTGACCGGCTCGGGATTCCGGAGGCGGAAAAGAACTTCCTGGGCGGAGTCTCGGCCCAGTATGAATCCGAGGTTGTCTACCACTCAATGCGCGAAGACCTGGAAAAGATGGGAATCGTCTTTTTGGATATGGATTCCGGTCTGAAAAAGCATGAGGAACTGGTACACGAATACTTTGGTACCGTTATCCCAACAGCCGACAACAAATTTGCCGCTCTTAACACAGCTTGCTGGTCCGGCGGATCATTTATCTATGTCCCTCCCGGCATTGATGTCAAGGTTCCGCTTCAGGCCTATTTCCGAATCAATGCCGAAAATATGGGGCAGTTTGAACGCACTCTGATTGTGGCCGACAAAGGCTCCCGCCTTCATTACATTGAGGGATGTACCGCCCCGGTCTATTCCACTAATTCACTGCACACGGCGGTGGTGGAACTGAGAGCACACGAGGACGCCTATATCCGGTATACGACAATTCAGAACTGGGCCCGAAACATCTTCAATCTTGTCACCAAGCGGGCTTCCGCGTACAAAAATGCAACGATTGAATGGGTCGATGGAAACCTCGGTTCCCGACTGACGATGAAATATCCCTGCGTAAACCTGCTTGAAGAGGGCGCCAAGGGAGAGATTCTTTCAGTTGCTTTTGCCGGAATAGACCAGCACCAGGATGCCGGGGCCAAAATGATTCATGCCGCCCCGAATACATCCTCACGGATCACTTCCAAATCAATCTCCAAGGATAATGGTCGCGCCTCTTATCGCGGTCTCGTCAAGGTGCACAAAGGGGCTGAGAACTGCAAAGTCTCGGTTGAGTGCGATGCCTTGCTCATTGGGGATGATGCTCGTTCGGACACTTATCCAACGATGGAAGTTGACAACGACCAGGTCAGTGTTGAACATGAGGCCCGGGTGTCAAAAGTTGCCGAAGAGCAACTGTTCTACCTCACCAGTCGCGGATTGTCCGAGGATGACGCGCGGCTTCTGATTGTCAATGGCTTTATGGAACCGTTTACCAAGGAACTTCCCCTGGAATATGCGGTCGAATTAAATCGACTAATCCAACTTGAGATGGAAGGATCAATTGGCTAACATGAGTGACTCAACTATGAAACAGAATCCTGAATTTCTGATAAATGAAATGACCCCGCATCTTCATCGGGGACCTGACTGGCTTAAGGCCATGCGCCGCAGTGACCGGCTCGGCTTTAACGAAGCCGAACTTCCTCCCCGCGGAATTCACCTCTGGCGCTACACCGACCCAATCCGGTTTATGATGGATATTGATACTGCCACGGACGCAGACTTTACCGGAGCGCTGGACGCCGTAGTCAAGGCGGAAGCGGAACATGTCAAAGAAGGACGATTGGCCGCCCTTGTCACCGACCGGGGTGGGCGTGATATTGATGTTCAAATCTCACCCGCGGGACTTCCCCAGGGCGTGATCATCGGCTCCCTGTCGGATGCTTCGGAGAGCAACTTTGACTTGGTCAAAGAGCATCTGTATCAGATGATCAACAGGAAAAGCGGCAAGTTTGAAGCAATGAATGGCGCTCTCTGGAACGATGGAATATTCATCTACGTGCCGGACAATGTTGTCATCGAAAAACCAGTTCACCTGTTTAGGGAGGCTGGCGGCGAGAATTCAGCCACTTTCCCCCGGTTGTTGGTCATCGTAGGACGCAATGCGGAAGTTACTTTGATCGATGAGTACGGAGGCGGCAGCCCGGACCGAAACAAGGGGATCAGTTTCTCAAACGGAGCGGTCGAACTGTTCGGTTCCGAAGACAGCCGCACCCGGTATGTTTCGCTTCAGCGATACGCCCCGGCCATGAACTCCTATTTTACTCATCGAGCGAAGCTGAAACAGAATGCCACCATGCTCACGATTCCGCTGGTATTCGGTGGAGAACTCTGCAAGCAGAGTTTCGGGGTGGAACTGGCCGGTGCCGGGGCTGACAGCAAGATGTATGGTCTTCTGTTCGGATCAAATCGCCAGCATTTCGACAATCACACTCTGCACCATCACTCGGCGGGCAAATCGACTTCCGATATTGATTTCAAAGTCGTTCTCAAGGACAGAGCCCTGTCTGCCTATACCGGTCTGATTCGGATCGACAATAAGGCAAGGACCTGTGAAGCCTACCAGGAAAACCGGAATCTGCTTCTCAACCCGGGAACGCGGGCCGAGACCATTCCGGAATTGGAGATTCTTAACGAAGATGTTTCCTGTTCCCATGGCGCCACCCTGGGACCGATTGATGAAGAGTCAATCTTCTATCTCAAGTCTCGAGGAATTGAGCGTAACGAAGCTGTTCGGATGATCGTGGGCGGCTTTGTGCAGTCAACATTCAAGCTTGTGCCGGAGGATCTGAAAGACCGCCTTTCGGATTTTGTGGCCACCCGTCTGGAGACTATATAAATGGCTGAGTTCAAGAAGGCGGCCCTTCTTTCTGAGATTCCGCCTGACAGCATGAAGTCAGTTGAGATTGGTCTTGATCGGATATTGATAGGACGAATCGGCGATGACGTATATGCTGTAGCTGATGAGTGCAGCCATGACTACGCCCCCATCAGCGAGGGACGCCTGAAAGGGAAGGAGATTGTCTGTCCCCGTCATGGCGCCCGGTTTGACATAACCAGCGGCCAGGCAACGGCCCCACCGGCTATTGCTCCGATTGAAAAGTACGAAGTTAAAATCGAAGGTAACGACATTTATGTCCTTTTGTAGAACCAAAGGAATATCAATATGAAGTCCGGGGATGGAGAAAAACTGAAATCGACTGACTACAGACCGGCCCCTTTTAGTGTGGAACAGGTGAAGGCTGACTTCCCTATTCTTGACCAAAAGGTCAACCGGCATCAACTGGTCTATCTCGACAATGCCGCTTCAACCCAGAAGCCACGGTCGGTAATCAATGCCCTGCTGGAATATTACCGTCATTCCAACTCTAATATCCACCGGGGAATGCACACCCTGGCGGAGCGCGCCACTCAGGCATATGAAGGGACCCGGTCTCACGTGGCCCAATTTGTTGGCGGCGTTTTGGATGAAGAAGTGATTTTTACCAGCGGCACGACCGAAGCTATCAACCTCGTGGCTGCCACCTGGGGTGAAGTAAACATTTCTGAAGGGGATGAAATTGTCATCACCGAAATGGAGCATCACGCCAACCTGGTCCCCTGGGTTATGCTGGCCAAAAGTAAGTCGGCAGTCCTGAAACGAATTCCGATCACAATTTGCGGCCACCTTGACCTGAGCAACATTGACGAGATAATCACCAAAAAGACCAAGCTGGTGGCTGTCTCACATATGTCCAACGTTCTGGGGACAATCAATCCGGTAAAAGAGATTGTCGCCAGGGCCCATGCTGTTGGTGCGGTTGCACTGGTTGATGGCGCCCAGGCCGCCCCGCACATGGCCATCAATGTTCGTGATCTCGGGGCTGACTTCTATACTTTCTCAGCCCACAAGATGCTGGGCCCTACCGGAGTCGGTGTCCTGATTGGCCGCAAAGAGATGCTGGAAGAGATGCCGCCGTACAAAATGGGAGGTGAGATGATTCGGGAGGTGCGGTTTGATCGTGTCACCTGGAATGATCTCCCGCACAAGTTTGAAGCCGGTACCCCCAACATAGCAGACGTGGTTGCTTTCGATGCCGCCCTGACCTATCTGGATGAGATTGGCATGGACAAGGTCAGACTGCATGAAATGCAGCTGACTGACTACGCCATGAAAAAGCTGACTGAACTTCCTTCGATAGAGATACAGGGACCGCAGGAACCGGATCAGCGGGGGGGCGCGATATCGTTTACCGATCGGGATGTTCATCCCCATGATATTGCCACCTTTCTCGATTCCAAAGGAATCGCGGTCCGGGCCGGACATCATTGCGCCCAACCGCTAATGCGCGTGCTGGGAAAAGTTGCCACAGCGAGAGCTTCGTTGTATATTTACAACGATGAATCTGACGTTGACCGCCTGGTTGAGGCATTGGTAGAGATGAGGAGATATTTCGGCGTATGAACGACCAGCTTGATGACATGTATCGGGAGATTATTCTCGATCACTACAGATCGCCGCGAGGCAAACAGCCGGTTGACAAGGCTGACATCTCTTCAGAAGGAATGAATCCCGCCTGTGGCGATGAAATAGATATGCAGGTGGAGATTGACGAGGAGAGCGTAAAGAAGATAAGTGTCAATTGCCGCGGCTGTGCCATCTCGGTTGCTTCGGGCTCAATGCTGGCAGAAATGGTCAAAGGGAAATCGCTGGAAGAGGTAGCGCGCCTGGCCGAAGTTGTCCGCAAAATGCTCAAAGGGGAAGGGGATGAAATCCCGGAAGAGTTTGGAGATTTGGACGCCCTTAAAGGGGTCAGGAATTTCCCGGTCCGGGTCAAATGCGCTCTTCTCTCCTGGATAACCCTGCTGGACGGACTTACGCGCTACAAAAAGGGCGAGGGGCTGAGGAGTTCGGCCATCTCTACTGAGGATAAATAAGAATGTCAATTCCTACCAAAGAGCAGATAGAAGAAGTACTCAAGCCAATCCAGGACCCTGAAATACGGGTCGGCGTGGTTGACCTTGGACTAATCTATGATATTTTTGTCGATGACGCCGGGGCCGTTGTAGTCAAGATGACCTTGACAACGCCCGCCTGTCCGTACGGCGAAATGCTGGTCGCGATGGTTCATCGGGCTGTCGAGACCCTTGAGGGTGTCAGTGAAGTCCGCGTCCAACTGGTTTGGGACCCGCCCTGGGACCCCAACGAGATGTGCTCGGATACGGCCAAGGATATGCTCGGTATCTGGTAAATCTATACTCCGTTTTTCTGGTTGTGCTCCTGTTGTAAATGCATTTGATTGAGCCAAATTCAGGAAACGAAAGTATGCCAGACGACAACCAACGCCACGATTTAAGCTCGCTAAAGATCGACCGGAATAAAAAGCATAGTGACCGACCCCGGCGAAAATTCTGGCTCCTCCCGGTTATTGTTTTGGTCATCGCCGCTCTGATTTTCGGCTATTTTCAACTAAAAGAACAGGTCACCCCGGGAACGAAAGTCAAAGTGGCCACGGTTGCAAAACTCTCCGGAACAAAATCAGAAGCTTCGCTCGTAGCCACCGGCTATGTTGTCGCCCAGCGTAAAGCGGAAGTTGCTTCCAAGGGTACCGGTCGACTGAAGTTCCTCGGCTTTGAAGAGGGGGATGCTGTGAGAACGGGCGAGTTGATCGCGGAATTGGACAATGAAGATATCAAGGCCGGTCTGGAATTGGCCAATGCGAATCTAATGCGATCTCAGGCCGACTATGACAATGCCCTCCGCCAGTATGATCGTGCGCAGGAACTTCGGAAATCAGGCTCTATCACCGAGACCGAACTGGAACAGAGGGAAACCGCCTACCGTCTGGCCGAAGCTACCCTGGCGGCCTCACGTGCCGCCAAGCGAATAGCCGAAGTTGATCTGGAGAACACTTACATCCGTTCCCCCTTTGATGGAACCATCCTGACTAAAAACGCTGATGTGGGTGAAATTGTGGCCCCGTTTGCTTCGTCCGCTTCCTCCAAGGGCTCAGTTGTGACACTGGCGGATATGACCTCGTTGGAGGTTGAAGCCGACGTGGCCGAAGCCAACATTTACAAAGTATCAGTCGGACAGCCGTGCACCATAGTCCTGGACGCGTATCCGGCCAATCCATACTCCGGGCGCGTTAAGAAAATAGTCCCGACCGCAGACCGCACGCGCGCAACTGTTATGACCAAGGTCATTTTTGATCAGCGGGATGAGCGAGTCCTTCCGGAGATGTCGGCCCGAGTGAATTTCCTGCTAAGCCAACAGGAAGCGGATGTAACAGAAGACAACAGTCTGCTAATACCAAAGGCAGCAATCACAAACCGGAATGGGGTGAAGATCACTTTTGTTGTGATTGAGGGCCGAGCCGTGCAGAGAGAGATTGTCACGGGTCGTTCTTTGGACAAGGAGATCGAAATCACATCTGGTCTCGTATCTGGGGAACGCGTCATCCTCTCCCCTCCCGGCAAATTGGTCGATGGCCAAAAGGTTGAAATTACTGATTAGGAATGGAAATATAGCTATGGCTCAGGAATTGGTTTTGGTTGAGAATGTGGATAAATCTTACTGGCGTGACTCTTTGGAGATTCCGGTTCTCCGCGATATCACTTTGAAAATTAAAACGGGAGATTTTCTGGCCCTGATGGGCCCTTCCGGTTCGGGCAAAACGACCCTGCTCAATATGATTGCCGGGATCGACCGCCCTTCTTCGGGAACTATCAGAGTAGGGGATGTTAATGTTTCTTCGCTTTCCGAGTCAGCCCTGGCCGGTTGGCGAAGTTCCACTATCGGATTTGTATTCCAGTTCTATAACCTGATGCCGGTATTGAACGCCTTTGAAAATGTCGAACTCCCTTTGCTTCTAACCAAGTTGAACAAGAAGGAACGGAGGAAACAGGTAGAAACAGCCCTGGGGATTGTCGGGCTGGAAGATAGAATGAAGCATTACCCCAACCAACTCTCAGGCGGACAGGAACAGCGAGTAGCTATCGCCCGCGCCGTGGTGACCGACCCCGAACTGATTTTGGCCGACGAACCGACCGGTGACCTGGATAAAGTGTCAGCCGAAGAGATCATGGTGCTTCTCTCCCGCCTGAACAAGGAGTTTGACAAGACCATTGTCATGGTAACCCATGACCCGCGCGCCGCTGAGAAAGCCGGAACGCAGCTTCACCTGGACAAAGGGGAACTGCACACCGAATGAAGATTCTCAAGATAGTTGCCCGCAATGCCCGCAGACATCTGCTGCGCACTTCCCTGACGGTGATCGGCCTGGCTATTGCCGTCATGTCATTTGCAGTGATCAGGACTTTTGTACTGGCCTGGTATTCGCAGGCCGATGCTACCTCACCCAACCGGCTGATCGTCATCAACAAAGTTTCGCTCGGCTTTTCTCTCCCTCTGAGCTACTACGGTAAAATTGCTGGGCTTGAAGGAGTCACCGGCATTAGTTGGGCACAGTGGTTTGGTGGCCACTACGTTGATGAGAGTAACTTCTTTCCCCAGTTTGCTGTTGATCAGAATAGTTATCTTGAGCTCTACCCTGAATTCATCGTTAAAGAGAGCGAGATGGAGGCGTTCCGACAGCAACGCAACGCGGCAATAGTCGGGCGGAAACTGGCTGATCGGTTTGGCTGGTCAACGGGAGATAAAATTCAACTGGTAGGAACAATTTACCCCGGGGATTGGGATTTCCTGATTGCCGGGATCTACGATGGAGAGACTGAGTTAATTGATGAGTCCCAGTTTATTTTCAGATGGGACTACATTGACGAGACGATGAAACAGGAATCTCCCGCCCGAAGCGGATATGTCGGTTCATTTGTGGTGCAGATTGAGGACCCGTCGCAGTCGGCGGTGATGTGCGACAGGATTGATGCCCTGTTCGCTAATTCTTCGTACGAATCCCTCTCCCAGACCGAGAAAGCCTTCCAGTTGAGCTTTGTGGCGATGGGGCGATCACTGGTGACGGGAACCGAAGTAATCTCTATTCTCGTGATCGGCATCATCCTGCTCGTCCTGACCAATACGATGGCGATGACAGCGCGGGAGCGAATATCAGAATACGCCGTAATGAAAACGCTTGGGTTCAGGCCGTTTCATATCGTTGGGCAGATATTGGGCGAGTCTCTGCTACTGGCCACAATAGGTGGACTGCTGGGACTTGGCCTGACGATGCTGCTGACCCCGATTATCGCTCTGGCTTTGGGAACGTTCTTCCCCATTTTCAAGGTGGCCCCCGTTACGCTTGTGCTTGGATTCTTGGCCGCCATTCTGGTTGGCTTTTTCGCGGCTCTGTTTCCCGGTATCAAAGCGGTTAGAACTTCCATTGTCGACGGACTTAGGATTATAGATTGAGAGTACCGGCATGCCACTTTTAGTACACTACTCGTTCAAGAGTATCTTCACCCGCAAGATGACTTCGATCCTGACTATTGCTGGTCTGGCCCTGGTCGTTTTTGTCTTTGCGGCTTCGTTCATGCTGTCGCACGGACTCAGGGAGACGCTCGTCTCGACCGGCTACGATGAAAACGTGATGGCCGTCCGCAAAGGGGCCACCGCGGAGACTA
>JARGFS010000086.1 GCA_029211095.1 bacterium
CTTTTTGGTGGTAGTGATATTGAAACACTGGTGGCTCTGGCAGATGTTACCGCCGATGGCCACGTTGATATTTCGGATTTGATCTGCCTGATTTCTCATATTTTTGAATCCACACCATTCCCTTGTGGCAATTGATGCTGAAGTAACTGCACAAACAAAGAAGGCCGGATCGTTCGGCCTTCTTTTTGTCTATTCTCTTCTATCAACTCACGAAGTGCCCCTTCACCACATCATGCAGGGCGGCGCGGTAGTGGAGGCCGCCGATTGTAGTCGAGCGCATAATCTCTGAGTATCTGTCAAACTCGCTCAGCGAAGCCAACTTGCATTCCCGTATCTCATTGATGTCAATGAACTTAAGATCACCGCCGGTCCACCTGGCTAAGAATACAAACGACCGCCAATAGAGTGACATGGGGGTTTGGTTGTTATCCCCGTTCCCCCCTCGTCTGGGAACAATCGTCTCAAACTGAACTTCGGTGCGCAACAGGAACTTCACAAGCTCTATCCGGCAGCCGGTCTCTTCGTATGCCTCCCGTTTTGCCCCAACCTCAAACTGTTCACCCGGGATCAGTCCGCCCGAAGGGGCCCGAAAAAGTCCCGGGGGATACATATGTTTGGCAATGACAATGAACTTGTCCTCTTTTTGGATATAGAGGGTGACATCATGGTTCCGCTCCATTTTCTGCGAGGCATGAATGCGGTCGTGCTCTTCAGGCGAGACCGGAATGTGAAAATGCGCTTCTTCCGGCTCATCATATTTGATCGCCATCAGATCGATAGCTTCATCGGTCACAAACGCCACTAGAACAGCGGGAGGATTTCAGATTGTAAGGGGAGCGTGGTCACTTCGGGGCCATCATAACCGATAAGTACGTCAATCTCGGTGCGGAAACCACACTCCTTCATGTAGACGCCCGGTTCAATGGAAAAAAGGTGCCCTTGCTGGAGCTTGCGAAGGTCCTCGGTTTCCAGATTATCTATATTAGGGCCTGTCCCGTGAACATCGCCTCCAATTGAATGCCCGGTGCGATGAGTAAAATACTCCCCATAGCCGGCCTTGACTACCACTTCACGGCAGACATCGTCAACTTCGTAGCCAAAAACAGGCTGATTTCCAATATGCTGACGTAAGAATGATACGGCCGCGTCGCGTGCATCACGTATAGCTCCAAACATTTCCATATATCTTGAGGAAATGTCACTATGTGACCCGGCAAAAGCCATCCAGGTTATGTCAGCGTAGACAGCAGAGGGCTGTTTTAGTTTTCCCCAGAGGTCAATCAGGATCAGGTCCCCTTTTTTGATTTCCGCACTTGTTCCCGCTTGTGGCTCATAATGTGGATTCCCGGCATTCCCATTGATAGAACAGTTGGGGCCATGATCGGTCTCCATATCCAGCTGCTCAAAACGATCCAGAATGAACCTTACAACATCGTATTCGATAATCGTTTCATTCCTTTCAATTCTCTCCTTTATAAATGCGAAAGCGAGAGATTTTGTATCCATAACGTTACCGGCGGCTATCCGGTGGAGTGCGATTTGCTCAACGGTCAGACAAGCCTGGAACCTGGCCACCAGATCAGCCGAAGTTACAATCTCGACATTAAAACTACGAACCAACTCGATTGTCCCCGCTTCGACCAACCCGATATACGGAAGCCGACCGTTGGGAGAATACTCCATCGCCACTTTCTGGTACTGGCCCACCTCATTCTTCAGAAGTTCTTCCAGCCGCTTGTAGCCGGAGAAGACAACTTGTTGCCCCGGCAAATGCTTGAACTTTTCCTGCTCAATCGCGTGCACAAATGCCGTCGGCTCTCCGGTAGCGGGAATCAAATAAAATGAACGTCGGGTCAGGAATCCGCTTATACCAAGGAAATCCATGGCCAGACTGTTTCGCCCATGAAAGTCAGCCATCAACCAGGCTTCGATTTCATGTTCAACCAAGTAATCTTGAATTGCTTTTATGTCCATCTGATCTCCTTCCAATCTCAATGCGTTATGCTGAATATAGCATCAGATTTGATTGCTGTCGATCAGAACTTTCTCCGATAGGATTGACACCGCTTCGTTGAACCGCTAAATAGTTCTTGTGGATGGACAACCGTACAGAATAGTCGTCACTGGCGCACCCGCATCCGGGAAGACAGAGTTCATACAGCGGGCCGAGCAACATCCAAAACTTAGTTCCTTCCTCTTTTTTCAGGAATTAGCCCGGCTGCTGCTTGAGCAGGACCCAACCTATCGCCAAAGATGGGATCAGTTTCATCTTGAAATCTATCGCCGCCAGATTGAACGTGAAAATGCGGCGGCCGGACACTCTTTTTTGACCGACAGGGGAACGCTGGACGCTTTTGCTTTTCATCCCAACCTCCTCCATCAGCTAAAAACAAGCAAAGAGCGTGAATATGAGCGTTATTCCCATGTAATACAGTTGGGAAGTTCAGCCCTTCTGGGGGAAGAATTTTTTCGGGCCGACCGTATAAGGACTGAATCGATAGATCAGGTGCTCGGGCTTCAGAGAGCAACACAGCAAATCTGGTCAGGACATCCCGGTTACTGCTTTATTGAAGCTGAAGTTGACTATGAGGCCAAGTATCGTAAGTTTGAAGCAGAGATCGAGAAGATTGTCGATCTGTCGCAGAATTATTAAATCGTTGAAGAAACATAGATGAAATGACTATCGTATCCGTCTATAGGTGGAACAAACATAATAATCAGCGGGAGGAGTCCGTTCAATGCATAAAATCTTAACTGTTGCAGTGGTCCTGTTACTTTCATTGACTATTTCATCAGGTGCCCAGGAGAATTTTTTTGATAAATTCAAGGAGAGTTATTCCCTTGTTGATCTGGGGCTTGAAGGAAGTCCGGGCGAAGTTGCCGAAATCAGCGATTTTGTCTACCAAAAGGATGCGGCTGAATTCACATTTGAATCCGGGTCTATCCATCTGCTTCGGTTTATCGAAGGCCGACCGACAGCGGCTATTTTTGTTGGGCAGGGGAAGGTGCGGATTGATGTCTCTTCACATTTGGAGCGGCAGTCTCTGCTGGCGATTTCCGGCGACTCTGTAGTCAATCAGGAATTTGAAGTCTGCTTCATCCGGATGTCCGACAACTTCGACCTGAAACTGAAAGATAAATTCACTTTTGCCGATGAGCATTTGAGCTGGCGCGACTACAACACGGCCGCCAAAGGGGGAGCCCAGGGGGAACTGTTTTTCAAGCCGACCATAAGCCACAAATATGACAACTACTTCCAGTTGATTCGCTCAGTCTATGAGCGAGCCGATGACGGATATTTCTGGGTTGATTTCAACCGCTACAATTTCTGCTACGATCCGAATCGACCGGAACAGGTGCTGGTCTCCTACGAGTACGAGGGAGGGGATGTGGTGGCAACCGAAGCAGCCATTTTCCAACGCCAAGAAAACCAGATAGCCGATGATGCCCGGATGTCAGAAATTTCCTATCCCACCACACCCATTGGGCTGTCCGGAAAGCTGGAGATGGGAGGGCTCGATGGAAGAGCAGTTAGTGCCGGCGAAGGAAACCTCAAAGTGGTTGTCAATGCCGACAGTCTCCGATTTGTCTCGTACTTCCTGCACTACAATCTTGACGTGGACTCTGCCTACAATGGTAGCGCCCCGATCAATTTTTGGCGGCGCAAGGATTTTGGTTTTATCGGGCTGATCCTTCCTCAATACAGCTATAAAGGGGATACGCTGGACATTACGCTCTGGTATCATGGGAACAACTATGATTCCCCATTTCCGTATGTGGAAGATCCCACACCGGTTTATCACACCTTTGATGTGACTTTCCCCAATGGGTATAACTACATCATAACGGATCGGTCGGCAACAACCAACGTTGATGACAAACTTCAGGCCTGCCAGGTGGCGACCCAGAAACCTTACCACCGCCTGTACCTTCAGGGGTACGCCTCCGGATACGATACCATTTCCGTTCCGACCGACATTGGTGTCTCCATAAATTTCCTGAAGTCCAAACATATTAAGAAAAGTCAGAGCTGCTTTATCTCCGATGATCGCTACCGTGAAGCTACCGTGGGAGCTTTTAATTTCTATTCAAGCAAAGTAGGAGCGCCATCGGGGACATTTGTTGAGTATGTCTATCCCGAAGGATTCACGCTATCGGCTCCCGGCTTGATCAAACTACCGCAGATTGCCTGCGTGAGTGACGGCACAATGGAAGCGATTGGCGGTTTTCATGCGCTGGCCGGTTACTCTGTGGCGCGTCAGTGGTATGGAGCCGGGGTACAGCCTGTCTCTCAACGGGAGTATTGGCTTGGTCTTGCCATACCGGAATACATGGCCATGCTTTACCTTGAGAGCGCCCTTGAAGGGAGCGAGTTTTATTCAAACCTGCTGTTCAAAAGAGATTCTGTTTATCGCATCTCCGAGCGGGGACGCGACATTCCGCTGGCCTGCGGTCTCAGGGAGACGGAAAGTATCTCCTACAAATCGGTCTTTGCCAATAAAGGGGCCTGGACGCTGCACATGCTCCGCTTTCTCATGTTTGATACTGAGAGCGGATCAGACAAATCGTTCACCCGCTTTTTGTACGAACTTATTTTCACGGCCAATTCAAAACGGTTTTCCAATAACGATTTCAGACTGTTGGCAGAAAAATATTATGGCGCTGACCTGAGCTGGTTTTTTGACTACTGGGTATACTCAGCCGGTGTCCCGGAATTCAAGGTTGAGTACAAGATTGACCAGCGGGACGGGAAGTACTGGGTAGATGCCGATATCCTGACGGAAAAAGTCCCCGCCTCATTTGAGATGCCGGTCATATTCCGGGTCTCCGGAAAGGGTGCGAGTAGTTTTCATCGGGAGAGAGTCGTGGCTGGAAACAGCAGAGTCTCCATGGGGCCGTTTGACTGGGAACCGGAGGAGATGCATTTCAATGAGTTCTTCTCGGTCCTGAGCAAAGATGATGTGAAGAAGAAATAGTATCGAATTCTTATTGCAGGCCGGGAGGCTTGGCCTCCCGATTCATGCATATCTGTACAGAGCTTAGTTACAGAACGGTTTCCAAAGTCATAGCAGGATCAGACTTCCTTCGTTCCAAAATTTTCTCCGCGTACACCAATCGTGGTCAGCTTGATCGGGAAATCAGTTTCGGACTGTTGCCTGGCAATCTGCGCCGCCTGACCTATCCCGCCGCAACAGGGAACTTCCATCAGGAGAACTTCGACCGACTTTATTCTGTTGGCGCGGAAAATATCGGTCAGCTTGCCAACATAGAATTCCAAATTGTCCAGCTTGGGACAGCCAACAACGATTGGCCGATCTTTGAGGAAGTCCTGATGAAATTCGGCGTAGGCAAAGGGGACGCAGTCGGCCACGATAACCAGATCTGAATCCTGAAAATAGGGAGCTGTTGGCGGGACGAGCATTAACTGCACCGGCCACTGCCTTAGTTCAGAGGGGACGGGGTCCCCTTTTTTCTCATTTGAAGGGAGTTCATTTACTGAAGAAGACCACTGTTTCATAGCTGATCCGGGACAACCCCCGCCGCTTAAACCGGGTGAGCCGACGGGACCGGGTGAGCCGACGGGACCGGGTGAGCCGGTGGGACCGGGTGAGCCAGACGGTCCGTTCTGGTTTTGATTTCTTTTGAAGAACATATGTTTGCTCCATCTAATCTGTCGGGACCATAAGGGTCCCGACTTACGCAAGTCACTCATTTCTATTGAAATCAAGATCGGATATGGGACCAATTTAGTCTTTGACTTAGGTCAAGGTGACAAAGTCACCAAGTGACAAAGTCACCAAGTGACATTGCCACCGAGTGACATTGCCACCGAGTGGCATTGCCACCGAGTGGCATTGCCACTGAATGGTTCATACGGGATCGCCAAACTGCATTATTTCCTCCGAATTTGCTCGCGCACTTTTGCGCTACAGCAAAATGGGTTCGTTTTGACGTTTTTTACCCCGGCATTGTTAAATTGGTGATGATCCTGACATGACCGCCCAATGGAGTATGAACTCAACAGTGGCTCTGTTCTTACGGTTTGCAACATAACAATAGATGCACGGCAGCAGACAGCAGGAAAAAGGGAGCTTTTTTGTGAAATCTAATCAGGCCAGGACCAGGTGGACTTGACCACCAAACTGTAATTCTGGTCAAGGTTGGATTGCATGAGGATGATAGCCGCTATGCGGCGGGACATCTCCATTACATATTTTATTTCATCCATGTTCATGCCCCGGCCCAGCATGCTCTTTTCCCGATAACTGAGCCACTTCTTTATCACCTGGTAGCCACCAATGTGGTAATCCCAGACCGATTTTGGGATGTCCGCCCAGAAGACATTATCGTTCAGGTATATGTCTAACCAGGTCTCGCCTAATTTGGCTATCAATTTCTCGTCGGTGATCTGCTTTTCAACGATTTTTCCCTTGCCGGGCATGCAGACATTGTTTTTGCCGCCATGCCCCCATCCGGCAGTAAGATCAAAATCTCCCTTGTCAGGCTTCAGTTGTTTGCCGTCTGTGCGAGTGGGAATCCCGATCAGTTTGAATTCGGCCTGAATCTTCCCTGAGCTGACATCGCTTACCGGTTTTTCCGTATTCAAGAGCGCGGCAACCTGGCGGCCAAGTGCAGCGGACTTAAGCAGTTGAGCCTTCCTGGATGGCAGGGGAATTCTGGGCCAGTCCTGCCGGACGCCATCGGCGTTTTCACTCAGGTAGAGGGGGCTGTAGCCAATGGCCAGGGCGTGCATCCAGATCAGCCCGGCTGTCTCGGTATCACTGTCCGGCTCTTTGCATTTTAGCTGTTTTAAGTAAGCGCGAGCAGTGGTGGAGAGATTGGCGGTGATTTTCTCTGGCGGCTTTTCCTCGCCAAACATCTCAGCGGTGCCGTTTGTTTTCTTCGGAGTTCCTGCTGTTTGCCTCACGCGGACAGGAAAGTGATAGGAATGGCCACGAATAAAGTCAAAATCTCCAAGAAGCGATGTGAAGTAGAATGGGATTCCTTCCGGACTAGCAACCCCCGCTGGACGACAAACAAGGAACGCATTCCCACTAAAATGATTTTTGAATAGGGCGGGGCGGGGCTCATTCCAGAGAGGGCGAACCTGTGAATAGTAGCACCACTTCGTATCTAGAGGGCGTAACTGATAGCGCAATAACTGTTGAGCATGGAACAGCTCAACTGCGATTACTTTGGCACGCGCTTCTTTCGATGGAAACCTAGCTGCGTCTCTTGTCAAGCCGGTCCTCTTTCTTGCCAAACTTTCCCACGATACGTCCTTATCGTAGTAACTCTTCATCAGTTCGGCCAATTCCTGCTTGTTATCCTGAATCATGGCAAATCCACGATTTTCCTTGTATCCACATACGGGAGCTTCTTCTGACAGTGCTGTTATCTTGGGCCATGAGAGGTAGTCCGCACTGACATTGAGCGGTTTGAAAGAGTATTTGTTCGATTTTTCAGGATACGCCTGCTGATACTGGGCGTTGAATCTCTTCTTCTTAAGCGAGTCCAAGAGTTGCTGACGCTTTTTGACGCCCCAGTGGTGCTTGAAAAGGATGTGCTTTGGTGACTTGTCCGTGTCATTCTTGATCATCACAGAAATGGCAGTCCCCACTCGAATACCAACTGATGATTGTGTAGTTGAAAACACGCTCGGGTCCGGTTTTCCGTCAGGCGTCTGCTTGCCAGTTTCTCTGCTATCTCCATTCATGCAGTCTATCCATATTTTGTCGTAGCTCTGCAGAAATGCGTTCCGCATTGCTACGAATGACGGGTCACCCAGGTAGGAGAAGTTGGAGATATAACTGACTACACCTTTGCCGGTTTTCATGATGCGGCGTTCGGCGATACGAAAAAACCGAACATAGAGATCATCAAGGTTGAATTTCTTTATTCCCCAACCCCCCTCCTTAACTGATTTGGTCAGCCCCTCTTTGTAGGCATTAACCAGGCCGCCCTCTTCAGAGGGGCTGGTTCCGGCAAAAGCGTTGTAGGGGGGGTTGCCAATAATGACGAGGATGGGCTCCTCCTGCTTAACTTTGTTGGCGGCGTCACGCTCCTGCATAAGTTCGGGAAAGATTGGGAGATTTTTTTTGGGGTCTTTAGAAGGCTCCCAACCGGTAAGGGCATTGGTAAGGTAGACACCGGCCCGTTCATCGGAGTCATTGTCTATGGGCGCGCCGAGCAGGCGGAGCATGAGCCCGATCTGCAAATGGGAGACAACGAAGGGAGCGGGGAGAATTTCAAATCCAAATACTCGCTCAAGGGCGGCCTTCTTAAGCTCCTGTGCCGTCATCGCTCCGCTCCCTTTTTCATCGAGTGTCTTATGAATCCGCTTGAGGGTTTCTACCAGGTATGCTCCGGTCCCGCAGCAGGGATCAAGAATGACAACTCGCTGATCTGCGAGGCCATCGGGGATATCAAGTTCCGAGCGGAGCGCTTGATCCACGCGTTCAACCTGGTATTGCACGATCTCCGGCGGAGTATACCAAACACCGAGGTCCTTCCGCAGTTGTGGGTCGTAGGCCTTCAGGAACGGTTCATAGAAATACTGAACGGCGTGTTCCTCTTCAAACTTCTCAAAGAAAGCAGAGCGATCTACCCGATTGAGCACGCGCCCGGTCCAGTCCATCATTTCATCAAGTCTGAGCGGTTTGAGTTTGCTCTTCTGTGCAATTTGCTCAAAGAGATTCTTGACCATCGGGACATGAAGGGTCCAAGCGGCGGCATGCCAGTCAAACTTCTCCCCCTGTGAAGGATGTTGGCGCGACCAGAGGACCCAGGATGAGAAGACTCCATAGAATAGTGTTTGGACCAATGTTGCTCTGAAGAAATGCTCCCCCTGGTCCCCTTCGAATTTCATTCCGAGTGCCTGCTCCAAAGCTTCTTTCAAACTGGCCAGGGCCTTTAGCTCGGCCGCTTCATCAATGCGGAAGCGTGCCTCGCGAGCATAGGAGGCAAGATACCAGGCTAAGTCTTCCGGGTTTGTCAGTGAAGCAGCATGCAATAGAACACGGCGAAGGAATTCTTCAAATCTTTCGCCAAATTCTGCTGTTGTTTTTCGTGCGTGGCTGATCCTGGTGAGGAATTCTTCGGCAGACGCAGCCAGTGAAAAGAACTCCACCTGTTCGGGGTTGCCATTGATGTCTCGCCCGATGAGGATGAACTCTCGGTAATTGGTTACGAGAACGAGATTGTATTTTTTCCAATACTTGGTGACTTGTTTGGATTGTGCCGTGGCGACCGTATTGTCGTCCCATCCTTTGATTTCGACCACGCCACGCTCAGGCGGGACATTTCCCGGCTCCCACTTATCAATTTTTTTTTGGATTTGGTCGCCGGTGAACAGCCCCATGTCCGGCAACCCGGCGCCTGTATCTTTGAGAGTTGTAACACATTGTACCCTGGGCTTGAGTTTGCCGCCGATAGCATTCAGTAGGTTTTCGAGAGGGCTATAGAACGAAGTTTCGGCGGTGGCTCCACCAGTAGAATAAATTTGGTTCAGACTCTTAAGATATGTTTCAACCGGATGCAAAGGCTACCCCACAAGTAATGCGGCTGTCTGTCACGTTGAGAGCAAGATGGACACTGGCGGCAGGAATCTCAACAAAAAAAGGCATGCTAAGCCAAATCGCGGAGGCGGGCTTCATCGAGGATCTTTATTCTGGCCCCCTGAACTTCGATAATCTTCTCCCGCGAAAGTTTGGCCAGAGATCGAGAGAGCGTTTCCGGAATTGTCCCCAGTTGCGAAGCCAGCACCGACTTCCGTTCGGTCAGGTGCATAATCAGATCGTGAGAGTGCTCGCCCGATTCAAGCTGCTCAATAAAGTAGTGGGCCAAGCGACTGGTAACATCGGTCAGCGATAAGCCTTCGACCAGGCGGGTCAGCTGCCTCAACAGTTTTGACAACTGCCCCAAAAGGTTGAGAGCCAGAGCCGGGTTTCGAGCCAGGGCGGCAGAAAAGCGCTCCCGGTTGATCATGACCAGTTCTCCATCCTCAAGCGCCTGAGCCGAAGCAGGGTAATTGGCGCCATCAAACATGGCCGCTTCGGCAAAACTCTCCCCCGGATTGGCGATTCGGAGAATCTGCTCTTTACCATCGGCTGATAGTTTGAATATTTTGAATTTTCCTGAAGAGACAATAAAGAAGGCGTTGGCCGGGTCGGACTCATAAAAGAGCATGTCACCACGACTCGCTTTTTTGATCGAAGTGGTTCCGGTGATCTCATCCAGTGATCTGTCACTGATGCCGGAGAAGAGTGACGAAAGTCTGAGGGTTTCTTTTAGTTTATTATCCATAACCGTAACTTCATGAAAACTACCTTTGTTACGGCTGAAAGGAAACAGATTTTAACGAAAAAAACCAGCTCTCTCCAAATTCGCCACGGGAGATGAATTAGAGCAGAGTATTGAGGAGCTTCTCAATGTCCGACATCAGGAATGGTTTTGAGAGAAACCCATCCGGCTTGACTTCAACTTCGTGAAGCGAGCTCACCACATAACCGGAGATCAAGACCACCGGTAAATTTGGGTTTGACTCTTTGACTTTTTCCAGAAGTTCCAGCCCGGTCATATTTGGCATTCTCATGTCGGTAATAACCATGGAGAACTTGTCTTGATCAAGGAGTCCCAGGGCTTCGCGGCCATCGCGGGCCATGACAGAATCATAGTCGAACACTTCGAGCATTTCTGCCAATAGTGATGACATGTTCGGGTTGTCGTCGACGATCAAAATTGATTTGGCCATATTCTCTCCTTGTAAAGAGTTATCGGAACTCGGGGAGAAAATATTAAGCTTTTAAAGCTCTTTTGGTCTGAAGATATCGGCCGGAGGAGGCGATTATTTCCGCCTGCAAAGAGGCCATCCCCAGGCCACTGAGCGCGGACATCTCAAAGCTGGTTGCTCCTCCTTGCTCCAGAACGGGGTGCTCCGGGGCCAGATCGACCTTATTGTAGATTAGCAGGTGGGGCAATTTCTGGGCTCCAATCTCGTCCAGAACTTTCCGGGTCTGTTCCGCCCGTTCGGTTAGCTCCGGATCGGAGGAATCCACTACATGGAGGAGCAAATCCGCCAATTTGACTTCTTCGAGGGTCGACTTGAAAGATTCCACCAGCTGGTGCGGCAATTTTTTGATAAACCCGACCGTATCAGAGAAAAGAACGTGGCAGGGATACCCGCTGGACATAACTCTGGTGGTAGAGTCAAGAGTAGTAAAAAGCATGTCGGCAGTGGTGACTTTTGCTTTGGTAAGCCGGTTGAACAGGGTCGATTTCCCGGCATTGGTATAACCGACCAAAGCAACTTTGAACTGGTCCTGCCTTTTTTTTCGCTGTGTCTGGCGCTGAACATCGAGCTTTTTTAGCCTCTGCTTGAGATGAGAAATCTTGGTCCGCACCTGTCTCCGGTCGATTTCAAGCTGTGTCTCACCCGGTCCTTTGGCCCCGATTCCACCATATTGGCGAGAGAAATGAACCCAGGCGCCGGTGAGCCGGGGGAGGGTGTATTCCAGTTGGGCGAGTTCCACCTGGAGTCGGGCGGCGGAAGTTCTCGCTCGGTTGGCGAAAATATCAAGGATCAGCACGGCCCGGTCGATGACTTTGGCTTCCAGCTCTTTCTCCAGATTTCGCTGCTGGGCCGGAGCCAGAGAATCATCAAATATAACGCAATTGCCGCCATTCACTTTTAGCAACTCTTTGAGTTCTGTCACCAGACCGCGTCCGATAAAGAAGGCGGGGTCCGGTCTATTTCGGACCTGAATTCTCCGGTCCAGAACTTTGGCATCGGCAGAGATGGCCAGTTGTTCCAGTTCATCAAGAGAGTTGGAGATTCCCGCTTTTAGTTTGGAATTTCGGGCCAGCCCGACCAGAATGGCGTTTTCGGTTTCAATCTTATTGTACTCTATCATACCTGGCACAATATACTGATCTCTGAAGATTTAACAACACGATAACTCCCCAACCGGCCGGTTAGCCGACCTCAGAATTTCGGCATGTTACCGATATATCTGCTATGGGCAGGATTGAGAAAATTGTCCGGGCCGAAGGACACCTGATTGATTCCGGATTGATGCGGCAGATATTTGATATCATTATTGCTGATCAGGGGAGCTATGACATTCTCGATTTTAGTATTGGCCGGAACAATGATGAATACTCCTCAACTCGCTTGAAAATCAACGCGCCCGACCTGACTTCAATCAACACCATCCTGCTAAAACTCTCGAGTGTCGGATGCACCGTCGATCAAGAGGAAGAAGTAAGACTTGGGGCCGCTCCCACAGACGGAGTTGTCCCGGCAGATTTTTACAGCACCACCAATCATGCTACTTCCATCCGCAACGGAGGGGAATGGCTCCCGGTGGCCAACATTCGGATGGATGGAGTCATTGTTGTAGAGCAATTCAGCGCCAGAGTGAAGAAGTTCCGGGATGTAAAAAAGGGAGACCTGGTTGTGCTCGGCTTGAGCGGTATCAAAGTACAACCGGAATTTGTGGAACGGGACCGAGATGACTTTAGTTTTATGTCCGGCGATGTTTCTTCGGAGCGGAAAGTCCAATTGGCTGTTGATCGCGCCGCGGAATTAATCCGTGACAAATCAAAGAAGGTTGCGGTTGTGGCCGGTCCGGTTCTGGTACACACCGGGGGCTCGGCCGATCTGGCCAGATTGATAAGCAATGGTTATATTCATGCCCTCCTGTCAGGTAACGCCCTGGCCGTACATGATATTGAGTCACACCTGTACAATACTTCGCTCGGAATAGATTCGACTACCGGTCGTCCGGTTGAAATGGGGCATCGCAATCATCTCCGGGCAATTAATGAAGTCCGACGGGCGGGATCGATTGTCAACCTGGTCGAAGAGGGTGTGTTGCAGGATGGCGTGATGCATGCTGTTGTAAAGTCCGGGATTCCGTTCTCGCTGGCCGGGTCGCTCCGCGATGATGGCCCACTACCGGAGACTATCACCGATATGAACCAGGCGCAGGATGATCACTTCAGGATTCTAAAAGATGTAGATATTGTCCTGATGCTTTCTTCCATGCTGCATTCAATCGCCGTGGGGAATATGATCCCGGCCAGAGTCCTGACCATTTGTGTGGACATTAATCCGGCCGTTGTCACCAAGCTGAAAGATCGCGGATCGTTGCAAACAATTGGGCTGGTCACCGATGTCGGTCTGTTCCTAAGGCTTCTGGCTGACCGGTTGCTCGGTTGATTCCGCGCTACCGTTTCAGTTTCCAATCAATACACAAATTAACAATGTCAGCCAGATGATTGTCATCATGCTCGGCGGCAAAATAGGCCAGGTCAATGAGGCGCATCGGTTTTTTGAGTCGCGGATGAAAAGCTGCCCGCTCAATTAGTGACTGATC
>JARGFS010000087.1 GCA_029211095.1 bacterium
CTCCCGGGAGCTGATGCGGATAATCGGGTCCAATCAATACGGTCGGGAGAGTGGCGAAGAGAGACGCCGTCGTCTGAAAGCGCTGCAGAATGAGATGACTTCGCAGGCTTATATTTACCAATTGATCTCGGAACTGAATCTGGATAATGATCCCAAGGTTGCCCGGGAAGCGGCTGAACTGCGCGAAAGCAGCCCCCAGTTTACCCTGGAACAGCTCAAATATAATATTCTCCTGAAGGACATCCGCGAGAGAATCTCCGTAGCTTTTGTGGGGACTGATCAGATTCGCATCCAGATTACTTCAAACGACCCGGTACTGGCCAGGGACATGGTCACCAAACTGACCGAGATCATGGAAATCGAGAAGACCAAGTATGAACTGGAAAAAATTCTGGACAATCAGAATTTCGCCGACCTGCAGCTTGAAAAAACAGAGAGCATGTATCAGGAAGCTATCGATTCCCTGACCAAAGCACAGCGCGACCTGTTGGAGCTGAAACTCCCCGATGACATCTCCTCGGAGTCCAATCAGAATGAAATTCTTGCTGATATCGAAAAAAGTCGGCAGGATCGCTCGGATTTCAGAGAGAGGGCCGCCCAGTTGTCTTCGCGACTAAAGGAGCTGGACCTCGACAGATCACGTCTCAATCATACCGACTCGCTGATCAGATTACGGACCGGGATTGATGGACAGGTCTCCGATCTGGCTGGCATGATGGGCACTTACGCCTGGACCGCACAGAATGTTATTACTGCGACGGTTCGTTTGAATAACAGGATCAGGGCGATGGAGCGGGAAATCGCCGGGCAAACAGCCATCCAGTTTCATGCTTTTCCGGCCGACCAGCAAAAGCTGCTGGAAGACTTTTTTGTCGCCACGGAAAATGAGGATGTCTACAATTCAAAAATCAATCAGTACCAGGCTTCCTTTGAAAGATTAATCAATCGTATTTCGGCGCTTCCCCGACTACAGGCACGAATAACTGATCTGGAACAGCGAGTAGGGGCGGCTCGCCGGTATCGTGACGCTTTTCAGGATGAAGGGCGCACCGTTGACATTCTGTCCGAGCAGGCCAAAGAGAGAACCAAGTACAAGGTAATCGAACCGGCCCGCATTCCGCTGGCTCCTTCGTGGCCCAACCGGAAGAAAGTCACCGTTCTCGGTTTCATGCTCGGTCTGGTGTTGGGCGGGGTCGTTGCCCTTCTCTCTGAAATCATGGATGGTTCTTATAAGCGGACCGAAGATGTGGAAGATGATTTGGGAATTCCGGTGATTGCTGTGTTACCAAAAATTGACAAACTAAAGTTCAGGTAGAGCGATGGAAACATATCGACTGAGTAGTAAACTAAAGAACGCCGACCGTGAGATCGTAATTCAGACTTCCAACGATGCTTCGGTAAGGACAATTCTCTCTACCGTTTATGTAGACGGACAGATTGCCAATGTATCCCGAACGCGTCACCCCGGGGAGTGGACACCGGAAGAAGTCCTTTCAATGGTCAAGTCCCGGCACGGCCAGAAAAAGGAAGAATTGGAGTCTATGCTGCTGGCGTTCAATGAAGTCATGGATCGGGGTGAACCGGAGGCTATGCACCGCCTGGGAACGGCCTTCTTTTTCAAAAGACTCTTTGACGAAGCGCTTGCTTTGTTTGACGCTGCCATAACTTTAAATAACAGTTTCGATGGCGCCTACTTTTACATGGCCCGTACTGAAATTGAATTGGAGCGCTACGATCAGGCCGTGAGGGCGGCGCGAGCAGCCGTTGAGATGAAACCGACTTATGCGGACTATCGGCATACTCTTGGTGAGTGCCTGATGCTAACCGGGGCCTACAAAGAAGCAGTGGCCGAGTTTGAAGAGGCTGTCAGGATCAATACATACTACGGGGACGCCTATTTCTGTCTTGGGCTGGCCCTGTTGCTCAACAGCATACACCAGAAAGATATTACTCTCTTTGGGTCGGTGGTCTCCCGATCATCGGATTATTTCAAAAGGGCCGGAGTTATCGATGACCAGTATGAAGGGGAAATTTTTGCCGAGGGTTTCAAGCTGCTTGAGGAGCAGGACCTGGAGGCGGCTTATGTCCTATTCAGGAAAGTATATGACAATCGCAAGCGAGACAGATTCAATGACCTCTCCGGGTTCTATATGAAGTACGTCCACTTTTATGGTGAACCATCGCCGGAGTCATTGGATCGCCGCACTGAATATCTACAGGAAGAATTGCGCCTGCACCCGGATTACGTTGACATTCACACCGAACTGGCAAGGCTGTACCTTGAACGCTCTCGGCATGCCTGTTCTCTCTCAATGGAGCATTACCGGCAGGCATTAAATATAAATCCGTCAATGGGGATTGTCGAAAAGCAACTGGCTGCCGCTCAGGAGGGATACTCTGCCCTTGATAACCTTCTGACCCAGGTGATGAAAGAGAGTGTCAATGGCTCAAAGTAGAATTACGCCCCTTGATTATATTGATTCAGAAGCTCCCTTCACCAACGAGTTTCGTCGCCTTCTGTCCCGAGTTAAGAAACATATGGACAATGGCAGCACCAAGACGATCATGCTTACGTCGGCAATGTTGTCCGAAGGTAAATCGACCACGGCGGCCTTCCTCGCTCTGACAGCTGCCGAGCATGGGGGGCTTAAGACGCTGGTGGTCGACGCCGATTTGAGGCGACCCTCACTGCATCGTATTTTCGGATTGGATAGAGACCGCGGGCTCAGCGATATTCTGATTGATGGTTTCGACAGCAAAGAGGCGATTCGGTCAACCCATATTGACAAATTGGATGTGATGACTTCGGGCACCGCCTATGATAACCCCTCGGCCGTGTTTGATGCTGAATCAATCGGGATGGTGCTTGAAGACCTGAAGTTCTATTACGATCTCATCCTTGTTGATGCGCCACCATTGATGCCGGTCTCAGACCCTATGCTGCTGGCCACTAAAGTGGATGCCATCTTGTTGGTGGTGAAAGCGGGTGACACTGATAGGGCCGTGGTTAAGAAAGCGGTCGAAGGAATGGGGTCGACCCGTGACAAGGTCCTCGGTGTTGTGCTTAACAATCTTGGCAACAAACTCCCTTATTACTACGATCACTCCTACTACGGTTATGATTACAAACCGTCCAAAAGAGCCGGTAAGCGACCAACTGCCAGCCGGTCCCGAACCGGGAAGAGCCGTCGCTCTCGTTCTGTTAACACGCCACGCGACGAGTCGATCACCAGGCAACCCAAGCAGTAGCTGAGCTCATGTCCGATGTTCTGAATTTATTGACGGTGGACTGCGAGGAGTGGTTTGTCGCCGAAGCTCTGGCCGACCGGTTAGATCGATCCGAGTGGGAGGGACTAAACAGTACGGTTGTCAACAACTGCGACAGGTTGCTGGACCTGTTTTATAAGCATCGGGTGAACGCTACCTGGTTTATGCTCGGTTGGGTGGCTGATCGTCACAAGGATCTGCTCCAGACGATTATCAATGAAGGGCATGAAGTTGCCTGTCACAGTTACCTGCACCGGCGGGTCGATCAATTGACCCCGGAGCAGTTCCGGGAGGATACCCAGCAGGCTGTAAATGCCATTGTAACAGCGATTGGAAATCGGCCTTATGGGTACCGGGCTCCTTCATGGTCAATAAATGAACGAACCCCCTGGGCGTTTGAAATCCTGGCTGAACTTGGTTTCGAGTATGACAGCTCCATATTCCCCATAAAGCATGGTTTTTACGGAGTGCCTCAAGGCCCGCGAGAGACTTTCAAACTGAGCGCCTCTGACGGGCACATTCTGTATGAAATCCCCGCTTCGACCTACCGGATTCTGGGACAGAATATCCCCATAGCCGGCGGCGGTTACTTCAGACATATCCCGTATTGGTACACGCGCAAAATGATTAAAGGGCTCAATCAAAGGCAACAGCCGGTGATGACCTATATTCATCCCTGGGAGCTTGATCCTTCTCCTCCCACCCTCGGCGGCCTCTCGGCTATGCAGCGTTTGAGAACCTACGGCTCGACTTCAATACTGGCCAAAAAGTTTGAAAGACTCCTGGGTGACTTTGAATTCACCACCATGTATGGCTATCTGAGTGATTTCAAGAGACGCCGGATCGGTTTCCAATAGTCGGCAATCTTCTACCAACGAAGCAGTTAACCGCTTTCAGGTCCTGTCTGACGACCTTTTTTGCATTTAATCCTTGACTACCATAGTATAAAGATAAAACTTATACTGTCGCTAATGTGGAAAGGTGTCACGGAGGTAACATGAAGAAATATATAATCTTACTGCTGTCATTGCTCATTATTGCGCCTGCTGTTGGGGCGAGACCCAGAAAGAAGAAAACAGGCGTTGTTGAGGACCTCGTCTATACCGACACCAAGTATGATTTTACTATGAAATTTAACGAGGACTGGAAATACTCTCTGCGCAATGCGGGGGATAATTTCAGATTTATTCTCGTAAAAAAGAACTATGCCATTCCGCCGGCTTATTCCGAAGTCCCCCAGTATACCATGATCCCGAGAATCGCAGTATGGATTGATACGACTTCAAATACCCCTTTTGAGTTCCTGGATTCTTTGATTTCACCTGATTTCAAATCAGATCAGAAGAATGAACTCCGTAAGGAATTTGAAATACTGATCAACGATATTTCGCAAAAAGGGGACATCCGGGAAAAGCTCATTACAAGGCAAAAGAGAGCCCAGAATGTAAACGGCAAAAAGGCTATGGCCTGGGTCGGAAAAGTTGGCTACCGCAAGGAGATTGTAAAATCGATCAGTGACAACGCGGTAATCACGGAACCGGGCGACTACGGCGGCTATATCCTGGCCATCAAGAATGGTGACAACATCTGTGTCATTCATATGATCTGTGAGTGGAACTACTTTGATACCAATATGTCCCAACTGGGCGAAATGATCAACAGTATCGATTGGAAGGATGCCAAGTGATAGTTGGTGGCTATCATACAAATCTACTCGGAGCGTCTCCACCATGCTCCACGGAGGTTGCATGTGGATAATTAGAGCAACTCTGGCTCTTCTGGTAATTGTCTGCGTTGTTGCATTTGCTTTTTATAACATTGGTCCGGGGAACGAAGTCGATGTGAACCTCATTTATGTCAGCTACACCGGAGTCCCGATGATAACGGTTGTTTTCTGGGCGTTCGTTGGCGGAATGATTGTATCACTTTCACTGTTCATCTCCGTCTATATTCGTTTGTCAGTGCAATCAAGGTCGTATCGGAGAAGAGTCCGAGCGCTGGAGAGTGAGGTTACCGTACTGAGGAATCGCCCGATTGAAGAGTCGGCCGACTTGCTGACCGGTGCCGACAAACCTAAGAGCGAATTCAAATCACCTTTTGATCAGGGCACTTCCAATGGTTGAATATATTCTTGGATTCCTGACACTCTTTGTGGTCGTAATGTCGGTGTTTTTGATTTATGATCGCTACCTGCGAACAGAAAAGAAGAAGGATTCTCAGCTTTATGTTGAAGCTCTAAGGGATCTTCTGGACGGGCGGCAGGAGTCAGCTTTCGGCAAGCTTCGTCAGGTCGTAGCCGAAGACAGCACCAACTTGGACGCTTATCTTCGTCTTGGCAAGATACTCCGCGACAACAAACAGCCCCAGCGTGCTCTTCAAGTTCATAAGGACCTCACTATCCGAGGCGGTTTGAGCCCGGCCTCCAAGTATGAAATTCTTCGCCAGTTGTATTATGACTACTATGCCCTGAAAGACTTTGATATGGCCGAAGCTGCCCTTAAGGAAGCGGCAACGCTGAAAATCGGCGGAAACTGGGTCTATAGCAACTTGCTGAAACTTCAGCAGGAGACGCAAAAGTGGGAAGAAGCTTATGAATCAGCGGTGGCGTTGCTCAAGCTGGATTCCAACAAAAGCAAAAAGCCGCTGGCCGGTTTCAAATACCAGATGGGGATGAAACTGTTTCGTCAGCGAGAGTATCATAAGGCCAGAGTCCTGTTCAAAGAGGCGCTCGGTCTGGACCCGACTTTGGTCGAAGCCTATCTGGCGATCGGTGATTCTTATGCTAATGAGAACCGTCGGGAAGATGCGGTCAATTTCTGGAACAAGCTGATTGAGACGGTGCCGGGCGAAGGACACCAGGCGATAGAGCGGTTGCAAAAGAGTCTGTTTGATCTCGGACGGTTTGGAGACATTGCGGAGATTTGCGAGCAGATTCTGGTGCATTTTCCTGACAACCGCGCCGCTCGTTTGACTCTGGCCCATTTCCATGAAAAAAAGGGGGAGATCGACACGGCCATAAATATTATGACTCAGCTGGTGGATCAATTCTCCGATGATGCCGTCCTGGTGCTTGAACTTATGCGTATGCATCTGGAGACGGGAGATATCAACAGACTGTCTGAATCGGTGCGCCTGCTTCTGAAACGGAACGAGAATATTGTTGCGGCCCGGAAATCAAGCAATCCGGTCAGTCCTGTCGGCAGTAGTTAACAACAGTCATCTGGCCTTACGCAAATGAAACGACAACTAACAATAGTCGCCTTTTTGTCATTGCTATTCTCTCCGACATCAGGTGCGGAGTCAATCTATACTATGATAATGGATGGGCGTCTGGAGCAAGCCTCTGACAGCCTCTCCAAATTGTCGACCGCGGCTTCGCGCGATGGGGACCAACTTTATTTTGCCGCACTGTTGGAAGAGGATGCCAACCAGGCAGCCCGCCTCCTGGAGGCCAGCCTGACCGCTTCTGTCTCGGCTGTCTACCGGGAAGATATATATTACCGGCTGGCCCAATATTATCTGGTCAAGGGAGATTACAAGCCGCTCAAGGAACTGATTACTCTCTACAAGGCACAGTGGGAGGATGGCCGCCACATTGGCCAGATTTCCCGGTATGCTGCTCTTGTTGCGCAACTTGATGGCAAGTACGATGCCGCCATCCGAACAATTGACAAATATCTCCTAATGCATCCCAATGGAGACGCGGCCAAGCGAGGAGAAATAGACAAGGCGCGGACAATGATGGAATTCAACAAGAAAATCGGCGCACGCAAACTTCTTCGCAATCTATCACGCGGGAAACATGGTCAGTCTGTTCCTCAGGCACTCTATATTCTGGCCGGTGACGCGATTGCGTCGTCCCGTACCGATGATGCCGTCTTCTACTACAATCTGCTTCGGGAGGGGTACCCCAGCGCGATTGGATTGGCCAGTACAATCGACCGGATGATGGGAGTCAGTACCAGCGACACCGATGACAGCCGGGCCGAGCAGCTGACCGGAACTTACTACTCCGTGCAGCTTGGAGTCTTTTCCGAAAAAGGGAATGCCAAGAGAATGTCGGACCGATTCAAGTCGTATGACAAGAAAATCCAGATTGCAAAAAAAAATGTCTCCGGCGTTCAGTATCATGTTGTTTATATTGGTAATTTCAAGACTTACTCCGATGCCCAGCGATTCAAGAATGAACTCGAATCTCATCATGGGGAGCTATATCAGGTTGTAGCGCGATGACAACCAGGTCGGGCAGGAAATCTGAACATACGCCGTTGATGCGGCAGTTTTACGAAATCAAGAGAGAACATCCGGACAAGATTCTTTTTTTCCGCATGGGGGATTTCTATGAGATGTTCGGCGATGACGCCGTAAAAGCCGCCCCCATTCTCGGTATCAGCCTGACCACCAGATCACATGGCGAAGCGGACAAAATCCCGCTGGCCGGAATGCCGCACCACTCGGCCGACAAGTACCTGGCCAAGCTCCTCAAGCATGGTGAAAAGGTAGTCATTGTCGAGCAGGTGGAAGACCCGCGTAAAGCTAAGGGATTGGTCAAGCGGGAGGTGGTTGAGATCCTCACCCCCGGCACAGCCACCATAGATACTCCGGAGATGCTATCGGACTCCCTCTGTTTGGCCGCGCTCTTTCTTTCAACCGGGAAGAAACTGGGTCTGGCCGCGCTCGATTTGTCGACCGGCGCTTTCATTGTCGATGAGGGAAGTGCTGTCGATGTTGCCGAGCGGCTGAGAGTGCTGGAGCCTTCGGAGATTCTCTGTCCGGAGAATGGGAGTTTTGAGACAATCTCTGAGTTAACTTCGCTTGGCAAAGCTGATGGCAGGCTAACCAGGTTTGGCGAATGGAACTTTGACCAGCAATCGGCCGAGCGTGATCTCAATGAACTCTTTGGAACCGGCACCCTTGATGGTTTTGGTGTTCAGGAATGTAAGGGGGGCGTTATCGCCGCCGGGGCCATTCTGCGCTATCTGCGGGAGAACCATCGCTTGCAGTTGGATCACATACAACGCCTGTCGAAATTCGATAACTCTGAACAGATGACCCTTGACTACAGTACCGTCCGGAATCTGGAACTGGTTACCAGCACCTCAACGGCTACCGAAGAAAACACTCTCTTTGAAGTGATGAACCGTTGCTCCACTGCCGCCGGCGCCCGGAAACTTCGCCAGTCAATTCTACACCCATTCAAACAGCGCGCCCCTATTGAAAGAAGGCTGTCTGGTGTGACCGAATTGATTCGCAACCGTGACCTTTGCCATGACATACGGGTTGTCACCGGTAAACTTCCTGACCTGGAAAAACTGGCTGGCCGACTCGGGATTGGCAAGCTCAACCCGAGACAGGCCGCTGCCATTGGTCAGGCCATACACCTCAGCGATGAACTACGGAGACTACTTGTTGCATCACACTCTCCGCACCTCAGCCAGATTGGCTCTACCCTTCCGGAAGGGAAGGAGATTGTCGACCGCCTTCGTGAGGCCCTGGTGGATGAACCACCGCTGACATCGCTGAAAGGGAGCATCATTCGGGCGGGCTTCTCTTCTGACCTGGACCGACTTAATGATTCCATTCGAGACGCCCGGCATTACATTGGATCATTGCAGAAGACCGAACGGGAGCGAACGGGGATCAGTACGCTCAAAGTCGGCTTCAACAAAGTTTTTGGCTACTATATCGAAGTCAGCCGGATTCAGTCCGCCAATGTCCCCCAAGAGTATATCAGGAAACAGACGCTGGTCAACGCGGAGCGGTTCATCACCCCGGAGTTGAAAGAGAAAGAGGACCTGATCCTCTCCGCCGAAGAAAAAATATTCGCGCTGGAAACCGAACTGTTTCAGGAGCTGGTCGATTTTCTCTCCAGCCGGATGGCCGACCTCTTGCACACCGGGAGACTGCTGGCCGAAATTGATCTGGTCTCCGCTCTGGCTGACCTGGCCGTTGAGCGGGGTTACTGTCGACCGGAACTGTTTGAGGACGACCGGCTTGAAATCAGCAACGGTCGCCATCCGGTAATTGAGCAGGTCCTGCCAACCGGCTCGTTCGTTGCCAACGATGTCGCTTTCGCCTCCGATCATGACCGAATCCATATTTTGACCGGGCCCAATATGTCGGGAAAATCCACGTATCTTCGTCAGATAGGCCTGATCGTCATTATGGCCCAGCTTGGTTCTTATGTCCCGGCCGATAAGGTAGAATTGGGCTTGGTCGACCGGGTCTTCACCCGGGTGGGTGCCCTTGATAATCTTGCCCGTGGACAATCCACTTTTCTGGTTGAGATGGTGGAGACAGCCAATATCCTGCACAATGCTACCGATCACTCCCTGGTTTTGTTGGACGAAGTTGGCCGGGGGACCTCCACATTCGATGGTATGTCAATCGCCTGGGCAGTGGTGGAATTTATTGAGGAAAAAGTTAATTGTCGTACCCTCTTTGCCACTCACTACCATGAGTTGACCGGGATGGCCGAGCGGCACCAAAAGGTCAGCAACTACCAGGTTGCGGTCAAGAAATGGGAGAGCTCGGTGATTTTCCTGCACCAGATTATTCCCGGCGGTTGTGATGATTCCTATGGTATAGAAGTAGCCAAGTTAGCCGGGCTGCCGCGCCCGGCCATAACAAGGGCCAATCAGATTTTGAAACTGCTGGAGTCCGGTAAATTCAACCAGAGTAAAATCGGCAAAGGGATTTTTCTGGAGAAGAGCCAGCCGACTCTTTTTGATCCGCAACCGTCTGAAATTGAAAAAAAGATAACCGATATGGACCTTGACAATATGACCCCGATGGATGCACTCAATATTCTGCGCCAGTTTAAGGATGACTTGAATTGAGTTCGCAGGCCGACAAGAAGCTGACCAGGCGGTGGATCAGGCCACTGCCAAAACAGGTCGTCAATAAGATTGCCGCCGGCGAAGTGGTCGAAAGACCGGCTGCGGTTGTAAAGGAGCTGGTTGAGAACTCCATGGATGCCGGGGCCGACCGGATTGAGATTGTTATTGAAAAATCCGGTTCGTCGGCGATCAAGATTATCGACAACGGTTGCGGGATCGATGCCGACCAGATTGAAATAGCTTTTTCCCGTCATGCGACCTCCAAGATTAGCGGCTTTGATGATCTCAATGATCTGGCCACCTACGGCTTTCGCGGCGAGGCGCTGCCTTCGATAGCTTCGGTCGCCCAGTTTCGGATGGTTTCGCGCACTACGGATGCGGACGTTGGTCAGGAGATCATCATAGAAGGGGGCGTGCTGCAGGGGGTCCAGCCTATCGCCGCCCAGGTGGGGACGCAGGTGGAGATAAAGAACCTCTTTTTCAATACTCCGGCCAGACGTAAATTTCTGAAGTCCGAGACAACCGAAGCGCGGCATATTTCAAGAGTGGCGACCGCTCTCGCGTTGGGTCGGCCGGATATCGGCTTCACCTACACACTCAACGGACGAAAAATCTTTACGCTTCCGTCCGGACAGAGTTCGGCCGAACGGGTTGCTTCGGTCCTGGCCCCGCGCGAGCGGTTTCTTCCGGTCCAATTCGAGGGGGAACAGGCCACGATTGAAGGGTTTGTCGGCCCACCTCAACTTGCTCAGAATAATCGTCAGTCCCTCTACCTGTTCATCAATAACCGCTTTATCCAATCTGCAACCCTGGCGCACGGAGTAATGTCCGGTTACGGCGAGTTATTGCCCCCGCGGAAGTTCCCGGTTGGGGCTGTTCACATCAAGGTAAACGCTGGCGAAGTTGATGTGAATGTTCATCCGACCAAAATCGAAGTTCGTCTGGCGGCTGAGCGGGAGATTCATGACCTGATTCATCGCGCTGTCAAGGAAGCCCTTCGGAGCGATGGCATAATACCTACCTTCCGAAGCTCCGCCAACGCCCACTCTCCAAGTTCTTCTCCCTCCGGCAACTCCGCATCATCTTCGCATGGGGGCAGAATTAGAGGGATCGGTTCTCCCCAACCGGTCAATCATCAGTTCTTTAAGGAACTGTTTGAGAATCCTCAAGCCGGTTCGGTGGTGTTAACTTCTTCATCTGAGAATGATCAATTCTCGGTCAATAAAGAGACCGGTGAGATCATTGAGACAGGGGAGAACCTTGTTGGTCATGAGACTGCGTCCGGTGCGCCCGCCGGTCCGACCGATGGTTTCCGGCTGATCGGACGTTTCTCCAATCTCTACCTGATCCTTCAGGTTGGCACTGACCTGTATATCGTTGATCAGCATACCGCGCATGAGCGCGTACTCTACGAAGAAATGGTGCGCCGGGTTGATGAGCAGTCGGTCAACGGACAACAGCTCCTTTTTCCGGTACAGGTGGAGCTCTCACCGACACAGATGGCGGTCTATGTTGAGGCGGCCGACTTATTTAACAGTTCCGGCTTCACCATCTCCGAGTTTGGCGGAACGATGGTGAATGTCGAGGCGGTGCCGGTCATTCTGGCCAAAAAATCACCGGAGAAAATTCTGCTAAAAGTGATCGATGACTTTGCTTCGCTTCGTAAGTCCGGGCTGGATCTAAAAAAAGCGATGGCGCAGTCAATGGCCTGCCGGGCGGCGGTCATGTCCGGGGACCGTCTAAACGATAAGGAAGCTGAGTTTCTGATCGAGTCCCTGCTTCAGTGTGAAAACGCTTACGCTTGTCCTCACGGTCGCCCAACTTTCATCAAACTGACCAGAGATGACTTGGACAAGCAATTTGGACGCGGCTGATCAAAACCGGCTGAAAGTTATCTGTGGTCCGACAGCTTCCGGGAAAACTTCGGCGGCCCTAAAATTATCCCGGCACAAACAGATTGAGATTGTCTCGGCTGACTCACGACAGATTATCAAACAGCTTGAAATCGGCACGGCTAAACCGACTCGTGAAGAGCGCGAACAAGTTGCTTTTCACCTCTTGGACCTGATTGAGCCGGGCGAGAGATACAGCGCCTTCAAGTTCATAGAAGATGCTTCCACGGCAATAAAAGATATTCTGAACCGGGGCAGGCTGCCGGTCATTGTTGGCGGTACCGGCCTCTATTTGAAAGCGCTATCGCAGGGAGTGGTCGAAGTGGAGCGAGGGGATTCCAGGGTTCGCGAAAAACTGGAGTCAGAACTGGATGAGCTGGGAACAGAACAGATGCACCGGAGGTTGAGTGAGATAGACCCTGATGAAGCGGAAAAGATTCATCCGAATAACAAACAGAGGCTTGTCAGGGCTTTGGAGATTTACGAGCTGACGGGAAAGAGCAAATCAGAAATTGTAGCTTCGGGAGAGTATCGAAAAGCCGAATTTGAATTCGACTTTCACTGCCTTATACCGCCCCGGGAGCTTCTGTACGAGAGGATAAATAAGCGCGTTGACCGGATGATTGAAGCCGGTCTGGTGGAAGAATTCCATGGCCTGATAGAAAGAGGAATGTCTGACCGACTCAGGAAAGCCAATGTGATCGGGTACCAGGAACTGCTGGATTGGCGTGATGGGAAGGCCGATTTTGAGGAGGCCGTTAACATGATCAAGCAGAATAGCCGCCGTTATGCCAAGCGGCAGATTACCTGGTTCAGGGGGCAGACTGACGCGCAGTTTTATCCGAACGAACAGGCCCTTTTAGACGTATTACTCCAATAAGGAGTTAAGATTGTCTTAAAACTGAATTTTGTTGACTAAGGACAGCCAGGCCACTTACTTTATTCGATAATGGATTGGTCGCCAAACAGTTAAGGAAAACTACCGATTGTCCGATAATTGACTCCAATGAATAGGAACTGCCTAATATTGAGGAAAATGCAACAAATTAAGCTCATCACAGCGCTGTTGACGCTGCTTCTACTGATCGGGTGTGGTGGAAGCAAGAGCATGTCATCCCCAGGAGTATACTCCGGATCATCCCAGGAGACCGGTACAGAGAATAAGACCGAAGCTGATTCGGCAGACTCAAGCGAAGTTGAAAATTCAAATACGGACGGCCCAAGGCGGTATGCTGCCATTGAGGATGAAACTCAGCGAGAAATCCGTGACGATATAGATACCGAGACCCCCACCCGGCGGGACAAGTT
>JARGFS010000088.1 GCA_029211095.1 bacterium
ACACAAACTTCTGATCTTTGATAAATTATGGTGTGGTATTAATCGCACTGTGTGCGTGCCGGAGTTGTTGCAAGCTGTACCTGCAAGTTCTGGTCACAAACTTCTGATCTTTGATAAATTATGGTGTGGTATTAATCGCACTGTGTGCGTGCGGAAGTGGTGGAACTGGTAGACACGCCATCTTGAGGGGGTGGTGGACTATGTCCATGCGGGTTCAAGTCCCGCCTTCCGTACCAAAATTAAAGCCCTTAAGTTCAAGCAACTTAGGGGCTATTTCTTTGCCTCTGCCAGAGGTAATAATTCACACCTGGTCCAGACTCCGGTTCTGTTGTCCATTAACCAAATTTCGGTCGCATTTGATGGAACTGGAAGCTTTCCCGTGCAGGCTGCGGTAAACTAGTCCACAACCTCCCCCCTTCTCCCCGGCTATACAACTTTATGAGCTACCGTCAGGTGAGGATTGATCTCATGGAAAGACCCGCCGTAAGGTGGCGATTCCGGAAACTGTCTTGCCACCGCTCTCACAAGGTTAACAAGCAGCCGATGGGTGGGCCGGTTCAAGGTAAAGCACTCCGGGGAACTGGTTCACTTTGACAAGAGAAAAGTCGAATCTCTTTATCTCTGAGAAGAGATTGCGGAGAGTGTCTTAGTCTTCTGATGCGACACTCCTTCCGGGTAGAAACGGGAAATTGATAGTAAGGTGCGCGGGCATGCCGTCTGATGCAGAAGGATCGGACTCATCACAGAACGATTTCACTAACTGCTTCGCTTCCGGAACCAGGACTACCAGCAGTGATTGGTAACTTTTCACAAAGCCCTCATCTCTTCGGTTCCGTTCGGTTCTCAAACAACCCGCTTCTTGTTGATCGTCTCATTCATCACTTATTTCCTCTAAGGCTTTATTCGACTTTCTATTCAACCCAGTTCTGCTTGAACAATCTGGGTGGCTTTTCTCTATCGTCAAAGAACCTCTCTATCCCTACATTTGATCGGCCAGATTGTGAACCAGCTTTTCAAGTTCCTCAAGCCTCCGCTTAAGCTCCTTGTTTTCTTTGATAAGAGCCTTTGTTGCCGCTAACGAAACCCCGGCCGGGTCCAATGTGCCGATCGCCCTGTTGTCGTCGCCAAGTTTGAATGTTTCGTAGAAATCTTCGGCCATCGGCCCCATATGTACCACTTCGTCACCCTGGTTTTTATAGCTCCAACGGTAGATCGGCATCTTATCTACTCTTTTCAAGATGTCGCTCTCGTCTACTTCTTTGATGTTCTTTTTCAGGGTCCGGGAAGAGCCGGTCATCCACATGGAGCCACCCGGCGGAACAAATACTCCGGAACCAACTCCTGCGGCGGGATCAAATGTGGAGTCACAGGAAGTAAGGAAATAAAATCCGTTGGTCGCCCGGGCATTGAAGGAGTTATCAATAGAGGAGTAGTACGGGTTTGAAGTCAGCAAACCCGGCGGAACGCAACAATCAGCCCAAACAAATGAGCAGCTGTCTTTGGCTTTGGCTCCGCGACCGGCAGCAAAAGTATTTGAGGCCGTAGCTTCATTGTCAAAGCCACCAGGGACAGTCGCATACGCGCCCGGACCAGCGATATTGCTTTGCCCACCCGTTATGGCAGCATAGTCACCGCTGCTGGTGTTGCCGGAACCTCCGCCCACGGCAGCTGCAAATGCCGTAGCCAGATTGTCTATTCCGCCACCGATAAATGTAACCTCGTTGGTAGCATGATTGAACACACCGCCACCGACTGTTGCCCTCGTGCTCGTCTCGTTGTTCCATCCACCACCAATTGTAGAATGAGGGCCAAAAGCACGATTGTCCTGACCGCCTCCAACGAATTGATGATCGTGAACCGCAGTAGTATTACCGCTTCCGCCGCTGATTGCCGAAGCAGTACCTTCCGCTCGGTTGCCACTTCCTCCTCCCACAAAAGATTCCGCTCCGTTTGCACTATTCCGCGCACCACCGGCTACTGTTGAGTAAGGGCTGAAAGCTGTGTCGAATTGTCCCCCCCCTACCGTTGCATAGATATCAGTCGCCCGATTGCTTTCACCGCCGCCAATGGTTGAGAAATTTTGCTCAACCGTGTTGCGCCATCCACCCGAGATAACTTCGCCGCGAGAGCCGGCTGTCGTTGTATTAAAGGCCCCTCCTCCAATAACGGAGTTAAATCCGTTAGAGTTATTCAGGGCACCGCCGCCCAGAACTGAGAAGCCGGCTGTTGAGGTAATGTTGTTGAATAAACCTGTGCCCAGGGTTGAGAAGGGGGCGTAAATCGTATTGCGAAAGCCAGTACCTATAAAACTATACGGAGCGCAGTTGATGTTTAGCCATCCCTGAACGATTACGGCATGGTTGCCACAAACGATATTCCCGTGCCCACCAAGAATGGTCCCGTTCCCCGGAGGATGGAGAGCGGCCCCGCTAAAAGGAAGGAAGGAAGGAACTATTCCGGAAGTGTCAAATACCGTATCTGCAAACTCAGTAACATTCACTTCGTTGTCTTCTCCAAAAATCGTACTGTAGTCAGAATTGTTTGTATTGTTGTCCCCACCAACAATTGAGAAGGCTCCCGTATTCACATTTCCCGGTCCACTTGAGAATCCTTCTACCGAAGCAGAGTGGAGCGAGTACGGGGAGGATGTCAACTGAGTGCGTGGCGCCAGTTCCCCATCGGCTCCTACCATGATTCCAAGATAAAGGGCGGCAGGCGCCCCCGAGAAAAGAGACGAGCTCAACGGGGAGATTTCTCCAAGAACAGCCTCGTAAAGACCATCAACGGTATTCACTACCTGAGTTTCTGACCAAAGTGCAGCTCCACCTGAAGCTGTAGAGTAGAGCTTAAATGTCAACGTGTAGGTCCCCGTGAGCGGAGCGCCACTGTTGTCGGTCAGTCGTCCCTGATGATTGAGTGTCAATGGCGCCGCAGCGATCTGTCCACAGACAATCACCAGCAACGCTAAGCAAACTGTTACTACACGAATAGCTCTCATGGTACTTCCCTTGTTCTGCTTGCCGAAGAGCCGGCAAACTTTTTGATTGATTGAATCTGTTGACTTCACTTGCAAAGGGGTCATAGCAAATATAGTCACCGCCATAACACACGCAAGCGATTTCATGGGTCTCTTTCGCCTATAATGACACTTAATAGAGGACTCACCACAATGCCCCCGGGACATTCCCGCATACAGTACAGCCCTGATGAAGCGAAAAACTATCGGGTTCACATATTAGCAAAAACCGACTCGTTTGTCTTTTTTCTTGTCCCCACCCTCTTAGACTTGTATCGTATGGTAAGTTATAGGGATAATTCCATACAAACATACGGGTGTGATATGAACTCAAAAAGAAGCAATTCTTACCGGATGATGGTATTTGTTCTGGTCGTTTCAATTCCAGCCATTATGGCCGGACAGTGTTGCCAGGAAGATGATCCGATAATCAAGTATGCGGATGACGTTTTTGTCGGCATTGGTGATATAGACGGACTGAAAGTGAGAGGAGAAATCTATGCCGACCAGGAGATCACTTTCTACGTCGGCTTGATAGACGAGATTATTGACGAGGACATTAATGGGCTGCGCTTTGCACTCAGGATATACTCCCCCGAAGGTGCCACCTGGAACACTACCACCGCCGAGCTCTATCCCGAAGCAGCAGCCTTAAACCCCAGTATTACCTACTACCACATAACGGGCAGCTTGTCTGACACTGTTGGTTATGAGGGGAACGCGTCTGTGGGAAATTCGCTCGAGTCGTTCTATAGTGACGACCTCATGACGATTACAATTGGTCCCATTGATGATTCTTTTGTAGGAAAGCAGATCTGTATCGACAAATCCGACTTTCCACCTGGTCTCCCCTGGCTGTGGTCAGCGAGCAGATCTGCATAGATTCCAGTTGGTTCAGACCAGCCCATCCCTGGATTTGGGACCTGGAGGGATCGACCAGCGGAAGCATCACTCCAACCTGGTACGAAGAGCCACAGTGCTTTGAAGTGATAAGTCCTTAGCGCAAAAAAATCGTTCAACTTGTAAAATTAGATTCTCCGATAGTTCCGATAGTATTGAGAAGTAGGACAAACAGCCCGAATACTTTCGCACCTGACGGATTGCCTATCCAGGAGTAAACTGGGGCATGCCAGTCTCAACGGGCCAAATCTCAAGAATTGGGCTCTTCAGCCGATACTTAGGTTAACCTGTCCATCATATCCCCATGGTGGAAGGGTGGAAATGCCTTTAAGGAGAACCTGTCATGACGAATACTGCAACCGATACCAAGGAACTAATAGACTCTGAACTCCAAAAGAGAATTGATGGAATCGAAGGCCTCCCCGCCATTCCGGAAATCTATAACGAGTTAGTGGCCGAACTCTCATCTGAAGATGTCTCCATGCAAAAGATAGCTTCGATAGTGTCCAAGGATATCGCCATTTCGGCCAAACTACTACAGGTGGTCAAGTCAGCCTATTTTGGCGTAAGAACTGAAATCCAGAGCGTTCAGCAGGCCGTAAATCAATTGGGAGTAGATACGGTCAAAGGGGTGATTCTGTCCGCCGGAGTATATGCTGACTCCAATTGCGACCCTGTGGCTGGTTTTTCTCCAGCCGGTTTATATCGTACAGCAGCAGCCGTAGGTCCTAAAGCACGATTCATAGCCCACGCCTTTGGGCTGGCCAGAAACAAGGCGGACGAAGCTCTTACCGCCGGGATGATGCACGATGTCGGCAAACTGGTCCTCCTGGCCGGGTTTGTGGCCGAAATCAAGCAGGCCGTTGAAATAAGCAGGCAGGAACAAATCCCGTTCCACCATGCCATTGAGAAAACTCTCGGCGTAAACGACGCTGTGCTCGGGGCCTCCTTACTCTCTTCATGGGGATTTCCTGAGTCTATTGTCGAAGCCGTCTGTTTCCACTATGAGCCTTCAAAGAAGCGCAGCCCGATGCCAAACGCTACTACGGCCGTTCACTTGGCTTATGCTTCGGAACATGATCAGAACTCCAACCTGTCAGATTCGGAACCGACCGCCTTTGACTTGCAGTACACGGATTCCCTCGGAATAACCAGCCAGTTAGAGCAGTTCAAAGGATTGACAGCTGAATCTGTAATGCAGTTTTAGCGCTGAGCCCGCTTTTGGTTGTGATTTTAAAAATGACTAATCCCATCTGATCAGGTCTTATCTTCGGTGTGACCGCGGATTCTACTCTGGATATCAGCAATCTGTCTTGAATCGGCCCGGTGTCTGTTTAACACAATGGATGCTATCTCTACCGCAGCCTCTCTCTCTGCCGCGACCACCTTATTGGCTCCTACGGCCAGAACAGATTCGATGTCCAGCAGGTAATGAGTGCGCACCAGGATATGCAAATCCGGTGAAGACTTTCTTGCCACCCGAACAGCCTGTTCCGCAGCTCGCGAGTCATTTACAAGAAGCACTAGTTCTGCTGCCCGTTCAATGGCCAGACTTTCGAGCACTTCATGATTTGTTATGTCACCAAAGAAGGCAAGGACTCCACTCTCGGAAGCTCTCCGGACATTCTCAATGTTCATATCCAGAACCAGATGAGCAATTCCACAGTCCTTCAAGCTCCGAGACAATTCTCGACCGGCAAAGCCATAGCCGCCTATGATTACATGATCTCGGAGCTTCCCAACTTTGTTCGAGGCCTCCTCAATCGTGTCAATTTCAAACTTCCTTTTCAAAAGAGGAAATCGTCCCAGACCGTCCGCGAGACGAGGACCTGAAGACATTGCGAATGGTGTTAGAAACATAGATAAAATGGCCGCGGAGACCAGGTTCATTTCCAGAGTCTTGTCAATGAGCCCGGACCCTTGAACAGAAAAGAGAAGAACAAAGGAGAATTCCCCAACCTGGGCCAATGCAACAGCCGTCATCATGCTGACCCTGAATGGCATCCGCAGAACTTGTCCTGCAATAAACACTATCAATGACTTCCCAACCAGAATACAGGCCAGAATAGCCAGCACAATTGGCAGATTGTGCATCACGATCGAAGGGACCAGAAGCATACCGATTGAAACAAAGAAGATAGATGCAAACACTTCTCTGAACGAGATCAGGTCAGCCAGTGCCTGGTGCCGGTATTCACTTCCGGCCACTACCAGTCCGGCCAGAAAAGCGCCGATTGCCAGAGAAGCACCGGAGCTTGCGATGAGCCAGGCCGTTCCTATACAGATAAGGAAGACCGAAAGAATGAATAACTGCCTTTGTCTCGTCCGAGCAATATATCGGAGAATTCGTGGAACAACCAGAAGTGCGGCCAGTAATACCGCGGCGATTATTCCAACGGCCCTAACAAGGGTGAGCAGAAATTCGCCTACTTGAATTTCTGCCCCCACCAGAACAGGAATTGCCAGCATCATGGGAATCACACTGAAGTCTTGAAAGACAAGAATACCCAGAATCAGTCGACCATGGGGAGCGTCTATCTCCCCTCGTTGCTGCAAACCCCGGGTCACTATAGCCGTACTCGAGAGAGCTAAGAGACACCCGATAAACAGGGCGGTATGCTTAGGAATATTAAACGCCGTTGCGATAACAAAGGTTGCGATCAAGCTGAGGCCAACCTGCACCGAGCCGCCAACCAGGATTAAGTTCCAAAGACGCTTCAACTTTTCCAGTGAAATCTCCAGGCCAATGCCGAACAGCAGCAAAGCCACTCCGAACTCAGCAAGAACCTCTACCTGCTGAACGTTGTCTATAAGACCAAGACCTTGAGGCCCAACAATCACCCCGGACAAGATAAAGCCGGCAATGGCAGGCAGCCTGAGCCTGTGAAACAGAGTGACTATGATCACTCCGAATCCAAGAATGATGACCAGGTCGCGTAAGTATATTAGTTCGTGCATGTCATAAGATCGAATGTGACCGCACCAAATTACAACTTAAATCAGCCAACGTTCCTAAAGAATATGCAAGATTACTGTTGTATTGCATCAGTTGAGCTCGGACGGACCTACTGGCCGGATTGGATGCGGGGCTGCCTCCATTGTCAGTAAGCCTATGCGCTACCAGGGGTAACCAAAGTTGCTACTTCAGGCAATCGTGACATGGAGGGGGGGGCGCACCACCACTGAACATGTAACTTACAAAAACCGTCAAGTCAGTAATATCCAGCGCACAGTTTCCATCATTATCAAACTCTTCCATGCATAAAGGCCCCGAGCCGCCGGCAAACATGAAATCAACAAAATAGGTTAGATCAGAAATGTCCTCGTCTCCACTCCCATTGGCATCCCCTGGAACAAGGCAGCAGCCGATGCCGGAAGAATAGTCAAAGTCAACAATTCTGGAATTATCCGGCTGTTCCCCAATTGTGATCATCACCGGAGCCGGAGGAATACCGCCGGACAGAGCGAACGGCGCAGATATTGTCCAGTCGCCATCGCAGAGATTCATGCTATATATTCCGGTGGCGCTGTCGACTTGCGCGGAGACATAGTAGCCATCAAACCCGCTCAGGCCAGTCTGGGCCGTTACCATGTAGTACGGGTTGTCCAATGGAAGCGTAACATTTAATAAAGTTCCACTAACATTGCAGTGCGTTTCATTGATGGTGAATCCAAGCCCGACAGTGGTGTCGCCGGTGACTTCGATGAGCCTCCAGGCCGGATCAGCCGTGTAATTGTCGGCATACACGCCAAGGATATAGGAACCGGTATCTGTGTAGAGGGCGTATCCCCCACCCCCATCAGCTGTAGCTCCGTAATTACCAGCACCGACAAAAACATTGTCCCAATTTATGGGGGCATCCTCCGGATCCTGAACAATAGCTCCGGCCACCAGCTTCCCGGCAATCAGATTAATGGTGACACTGTCACCGGGAGCAAGATTATCCAACCCGCCTGATTCGGTGATCATACCCATCGGAATTTGATAGTCCTGGTCCCATGTGTTCATCTCGACACTCCAACCGGAATTATCCAAAGATGAAATCGGCAGGACCGCAGTATTGTCAGCGCCGGTTCCGGAGACCGCCTCCGACCCACTGGCCAGAGCATAAGAGTAGGCGTAGATCATGTAGTTGTTGGCGGCAGGGGCACCATTTTCAGTCACGGTAACAAATATAGCTGTGTCGGTCCGGAGCAAAGTGAGGTCCTGCTGGAAGCTGGTCAAGGTATCCAGATTGAAGCTCAGTCCATCCGGGGCAACAAAGATCGGGCTGTGCTGTGAAGAAGCTTCGATTACCCATTCGCCGCTTTCTGAACCGCTCAAGTACAGAACATACCTTCCACTTTCAGTGGTTGTTTCCTTTTCAGTCGATCCCATCGCCTGCCCATAGAGACTGACATCCGTTTCAATCGTCAACAGGGCACCCAGATCATCTCTTACAAAGCCCCATATAGAGTCAACAGCTGAATCAAAAGTAAAATCATTGTTGGGCACTACTCCCGAAGCTGTCGCTACAATCATGCCCGGAGTTACGAAGCCACTTACGTTGGTTGGTTGAAGGTAGAAATCAAATCCGCTCCCGGCGGCGCCAATATCCAGAGAATAAAACCCACTGTCGTTGGTAGTCGCCAGATAGACGCCGGCATTGTCATTGTCTGACTCGGCAATGATAATATGGTTGGCCAAAAAACTGTTTGGAGCTGTAACTCCGGGGAGGATTATCTGCCCGGTCACCTGATTAGGAGCGGCGGGCCCGGCCGACACAGTCATGACTTTCTGTATCGAGATGTCGGTAACAAAATCGATGGCCCGGAATACGACTGTTCCCGGCTCGATAGATATTTTGAATGGGGAGGTCATGATCCAACCATCCGGGATCGGGTCATTGTCATATAACAGGTTGCCATCGGTCATGTGCTCCGATGACAACAGGTAATCTGTGCCCGGGTCAATCTGCGAATTGGAGTTGAAGTCGTACCAGATTTCCCAGTTTATGGTGGCCCCCAGGTCGCAATTGGATCCCCAGGCCAGTTCATCCCCCTGAATCATAGTCGAGACAGTTGTATCTCCGTTGACTGAAAAGAAGATATAATCAAACCCGGCCTGAGCCGTGTGAGCGCCAAGGGTCAGGATTGTCAAAAGTCCGGTAAAGACGGTTACAAAAGATGACTTTAAGGTCCGGTTATTCTTCATTTGTTACTCCATTTGCGGTATTACTCGATGGCCTAAACTAAATTACTTATTTCGTCTCTATTACCAAAACCCTTAATCAATTAGACCAATCTCTGACTGCAGGCTAATATCTTACCCCTGTGGTGGTCTTCTTTATGAGACAAGTTCCTCAATACAGGCACTCTTATCGAAAAAAGCAGGCTTGAAAAAGCCTGCTCTATATTGGGAATCGCTCTCGCCCGACCAATGAGATCGCGTCTACTTGCTTTTTGGACGCCTCTTTTTTGTTCTGTTCTGGTCGGCCGCTCTTTTTTTGTCGGCTCGCCTTTTCTTAAAGTTGGCCCAAAAGGGGTTCTTTTTCGTGGAGTCATCCCTCTTCTGCTCCACAGTCTTCTGGCTTGTTGGCTTCGACGACTTACCGCGCCGGGACTTATTTTTCCCGCTGCTGCTATCTGAATCTTTGGGCCTGAAATCATTCCTTCTCTTGGACCCACCTTCGGATTCTTGTCGTTCGGGAGAGCGAGAGTTGGATGACGCGCGCTTTGAGGGATTCCTCTTTGAGTGTTTTCTGGTCCCTCGCTTGCCATTGCGCGGCCTGCCGAGCGAATTGTCTCTTTCCGATCCAAGGGTGCTGCCATTGTCACTCTGATGCCGCTCTCCGGCGCCCTCATCACGGTGTGGATTCTGACCGGTCAATCTACCCTGTACAAAGTTTCTTCCAGGCCTGCTTCCACGACTATTCCGCTCTTTCGGAATTTTACTATTGGAGCGTCGGTTTGAGGATGAGTTCCTTCTCCCGTACTTCTCTTCCGAGTCTCGCCTCTGGCTGGTTTCCCGTTTGGGGCGATTGTTTTCTTCAGCCGCCTTCCTCTTCTGGTTCAGCACTTCGGCTTCCTTGAGAAGGATTTTCTCCGAAGGCAGACTTGGCGGGATTGAGAAAGACAGTTCAGTATTCATATAGCGTTCGAGGCTTTTGATTGATCCTCTCTGCTCCGATGTCACAAAGGAGATTGCCCGTCCGGTTCTCCCAGCCCGCCCGGTGCGACCTATACGATGGACATAATCCTCAGAATTCGCGGGCATGTCATAGTTGACAACGAGCTCAATCCCGGAGACATCGATCCCCCGGGCGGCGATATCGGTGGCGATCAGGACCGAGTAACGTCCTTTTTTGAATCCTTCCAGCGCGTTCCTTCGCTGTCCCAGGCTCCGGTTGGAGTGGATTTCTGCCGCATCAAAACCGAGGCCGTTGATCTTAGCGGTCAGCCTGCTGGCCATCCGCTTGGTCCGCGTGAAGACCAACACCGGGCCGCTGCATTCTTTGAGTCGGAGCGCCAGCAATCTGCTTTTCGCCTGATTCTTGATCATAAACAACTCATGGCTGACTTCGCTGGGAGTGACACCGGTACGGTCTATTTCAATCCTGATTGGGGATTCCATAAGCTGCTCGGCCATGCCAACAATCTCTTGCGGCATTGTGGCTGAAAACAGCATTGTTTGCCGCTTCTCCGGTATCGCCTTGATAATTTTCTTGATGTCCGGTGCAAATCCCATGTCAAGCATCCGGTCAGCTTCGTCCAGAACAAATATCTGAGTGTTTCCAAGCCTGACCGTTCTTCGCTCAATATGGTCCATCAGGCGACCGGGGGTGGCGATAATGATACGGGGATTCCTTTTGAGTGCCTCTCTTTGCAAGAACATAGAAACGCCGCCAATAATCACGGTTGTCTTGATTTCAGTCGTCCGAGTGATAGCCCTGAGAGACTCTTCTACCTGAATGGCCAATTCACGGGTTGGGACAACGACCAATCCTACACCAGTCTCTGTTTCCAGAAGGCGCTGTACCATTGGAATGCCGAAAGCCATTGTTTTCCCGGAACCGGTACGGGCGGTAGCAAGAATGTCTTCTCCTCGAATCCCAGACGGGATTGATTCCCTCTGGATTGGTGTCGGGGCAGTGAAGCCGAGCCTCTTGACCGCTCTCAGCAGGCGGTCAGTTATGCCCAGATGGTCGAATCCGGAAACTGGTGGTGTGGAACTGGTGCTGAGTTGTCTCAAATCTGTCTCAAGTGTAGATTGACGTGGTTGCTGGTTCAAATTCAATTAATCTTCTCTTTGGTAAATAGTTTAGGGGGGGTAATGATCCGTTCAGACAATAACGACTTTAATTGAGAATTGTCAAGCAAAAGTATTCTGATGGGCCATGATAATCCACGATAATGATTCATGGCAAAACGGGATGTTTGCAAGCAGGATTGGTCAGTCTTCACCTTACAACTATGATTGGTCAGTTTTTACGGCAGGTACGTCGATGACTCTATTGAACCTGGGAAAACTAACCGATCCAGCCAGTTGTCCTGCCTTTGAGCGTAGGAGATTGATATGCTTCTGTATGCGGTGGTCCCTTGACATTGTGGAACGGGATGCTAACCCCTTCCCGGGTACTGTCTTCATCGGCGACCTTTCTACCCGGAAACTGCGATCCGGGCTGATTCGAACAAATGGCCAGGCGGATTGAACGCTCAAAACAACATTTATGCACAAAAGAAGCCCCGGCGTCTATTGGAGGCCGGAGCTTTGAGATTTGCAAATGATGACAGTTTAACGGCCGAGAATCGCGAATGAAAAATCTTCACCATCAAGTGCGCCGCTTGCGATATTGTATTGGAGGACAGTCAAGACTATTTGAGTCGTACTCCAGCTGTCAATAGTGCCCACGTTGGCAACGGCCCCTACCCCTTGGTCACTGGAATTACTCACCAACAGCGTTCCGGTTGTAGCCGGAAAAGTACCATCGACGGTAATTGTCATATTGCCATCCAAATTGTCAACTGCGGTGACTGTTACACCTTCCGGACCAAATGAAAGAGCGCTAGAGTTCCCGGCAAGATAATCTATGTCAGCGTAGGCCAGCAGAAGACTTGGCCCTCCGCGCCGGCCGGACCGGTTGCACCGGTTTGTCTGCCCGGGCAATTTCAATGACTTTGTGGAAGTACCCAATACTGTTATCACTCTTGTATAGTAAGGCAGAATAATAGCCATTGTAAGTCAAGGCTATTCCGGTTATATCACTCCACGTTTGTCCTGATTGGAGTTTGTCTTTACGATGGAAATAAATTCAAGAGAAAGTACCGCTCAGATCATATAATGGTCTGAGCGGCTCTATAAATCTACTTACTGGCAGGTTGGTGCCGGACCACCGTTGAACATAAATTCAACCAAGTAGGTCAGGTCGGCAACGTCGATGAACCCGGAGCCATCCATGTCGCCCGATGCATAGAAGACAGGTTCCGGACCGGACTGAAACATGTAATCGACAACGTAGGTCAGATCGGAGATGTCCGGTCCTACGCCGTCATTGTCAACATCGCCGCAAATCCAGGGCACTCCAATGTGAAGAGCCATCGATTGCTGATCTTCGTCCCCCAGGGCATCGGTAGCAAGACAAAGCGGGTTGTAATCCCCGGCAGCTGAGGGCGTACCACTGATCTCGCCGGATGCGGGATTGATCGTCAGGCCAATTGAAGCCAGAACACCGCCCGACTCACTCCAGACCAGAGGGGGCGTGCCGCCGGTAGCTGTGAGTGTCACCGTATACGCGACCCCTTCGGTGCCATCGACCAGAGTAGCCGTGGTGATCGCGACGGGCTGGTTGACAGTGATTGAAAGAACCTGGGGATCAGAACTGCCAACTTCGTCAACAGCTTCGGCAGTGAAGTTAAACAATCCGGGAACGGTCGGGTTGCCGGTTATCAAACCCGAACCTGACATGCTCAAGCCGGTGGGCAGAGCGCCGCTTGAGACAGAATATGTCACCACTCCCGTCCCTCCCGTATGAGCAAGTTGCTCTAAGAATGGTAATGAATCGGTCCAGTCCGGTAATGATGTTGTGGTCAGAGTAACTGCTGAGTTAACATTGAACGACAGAGCCTGTTCATCGGTAAGCAGCGCTTCATCGGTAGCAACGGCCACAAAGTTTACGTTGCCGGCAGTGGCAATCGTACCGGAAAGAAGTCCGCCCGGTGAGAGTGTTAGGCCACTTCCGACCAGGTCTCCAAACTTATCAGTCCAGGTCAACAGGCCCGTTCCCCCGGTCGCTTCGAGTTGCTGGGAGTAAACAACGTTGGCTGTCCAATCGGGAAGGCTGATCGTTGTTATGTTTGGCGCCGCCGTACCA
>JARGFS010000089.1 GCA_029211095.1 bacterium
GGCCCACAGTATTCGTCCCTATTAACCATTAGGAGGTTACTTTGAAATCACAATCTCAGAAACTGGTGCTATTTTTGTTCGCCGTGCTGTTTGGTTTCTCAACCTACGCGGTAGGACCGTCAAGTGCAGTGGCTGACTCTGAACCGCCGTATGGACTGTGCGTACAAGCTGACTTGCTGACTTGTCCGATAGCCTGCGATAGTTATCTGGCGGATACAACTGTTTGTAATCCGCCTTACATATACTGGAAGATTATTGATGCCGGCGAATTGGGCACCTGTCGTAGATGTTTGTTTTCCGAAGGATGCTCATCTACTTCATGCACTCCGTTGTAGAACATTTCCAATATAGCGGAAGGACTGCGCTTAGGCGGCGGACATCAATTACTATTAAACCGATCATAGCTTAGAATAATCGAATAGCTGAATACAAAACCTCGGGCCACTGCGCACTCTTTTCATCCTTCACAGACACAAAAGGCGAACGGGAGGCTGGATGTGAAATTCCTTGGCAATGTACTATTAGTTATTGCAGGCGCATTCTTGGGTGTATATTTGGCAACACTGTTTTTGGGGACTGACTCTCCGAGTTTAGTAGTCGTAAACCGTTTCGCAGAAGGCCAGATGCCAGAAAATATCCGGGTATCATTCGGGGTCGGAGACTTGTTCCCTCTTGAGAACTGCCTGAGTATCGACGGAGACTCGACCAATTTCGAAAGAATTTTAGGTGAAGTGCCTACTCTACTGATATTTGCTGGTAGCGGTTGTCCGCCATGTGATCGGTTCTTTGCTCTTTGGCAACCAGTGGATTTAGAATTGAAGAAAGATATACGAAGAATTCTTTGCCTACCGATTGCGCAGATGGATGAGTTGACAGAGAATTTCTCGTCAATAGACAGATCAGATGTCTTCTATATAGATACGAAGTTGTTTGTTGAGAAGTATAATCTGGACTATTTCCCAACAATTGTGGCGGTAGATGGCTCTGGATTTGTAAGCCACATTCAGTACGGGCATACTGGCCGAATTGATAAGGAGATCATTGAGCAGTTCACGAACCTGCCACTGGATTGATAGAATCATCACGGCCAAAGTTAATCGAAGACGGGCTTCCTATGGTCTGAGAAGATTGTCTTCCTCAGACTGATGTTGTTTTCTTAGGCTGGAAAAGCTGTAGTCGGCTCAACAAAAATCCCTTTATCTGTCGAATCCAATTTCACATATTCCAATCTACACAATGTTCACTCAATTGATAAGGGACTGACAATGACCTCTACCAAAGAATTCCATACAACCCTGAACGAAGCTACCAGTTATATCAAAAAGCAGATCGACTTCCAGCCCACTATCGGCATCATTCTCGGCACCGGTCTCGGCTCATTGGTCGATGGCATCGATATGGTCGGCACTGTTGACTATGACAAAATCCCGCACTTCCCGGTATCTACCGTCGAATCTCACGCCGGTCGCCTTCTCTTTGGGACTATCAAAGGTAAGAAAGTCGTCTGCATGCAGGGACGCTTCCATTTCTACGAGGGCTACTCATTCAAGCAGATTGCCTTTCCGGTTCAGGTAATGAAATCGCTCGGCATGGAGACGCTGATTGTTTCCAACGCCGCCGGTGGGATGAACCCAAATTTTGTCGCCGGTGATATCATGCTGATCAAAGATCATATCAATTTCTTCCCCGGTAATCCGCTGATCGGCCCGAACGACAACAACTGGGGGGATCGCTTCCCGGACATGTACGAAGTTTACAATCAAGGATACATCAAGATGGCCAAGGAGGTCGCCGCCGAACAGAAGCTCCGGTTACAGGAAGGTGTCTATGTCGGCCTGACCGGTCCCTGCCTGGAGACGGCGGCGGAGTACCGAATGTTCCGTGGCTTTGGGGCCGATGCGGTCGGGATGTCGACTGTCCCCGAAGTTATCGCGGCTCATCACCAGCACAACAAGATTCTGGCTTTTTCTATTATCACCGATATGGGGCTGCCGGACAATATGCACCCCTGCTCCTTGGACGATGTTATCGGCACTGCATCGCGCACCGAACCAAAACTCCGCGACCTGATCGCCGGTTGCGTAGAGCGGATGTGAGACTGATTTGAGACAGATAGTGTGCGGTGTTGAACTTGTCGGTATATTCGTGTCATTGATACACTAATAATAATCTAAGTCGACATGCTCTGTCAGGGCAGCATCGTCTCCGCAGATGACCGCGCCCACGCCTATGGCTATTTTGATGGTGACAATCCGCACTCCGGAACCGGAGTTTTTCCACCTGCTGGACGATCCTCGTACTGACAACCATCGGTGAGAGATTCTTTCCTACCGGACAACGACAGTGAGTTGATCGCTCATTTTGCGAATGGAACGGCAACCGCCAAAAAGGGCGCGGACTTTGACTGTGAACTCTCAATCGACATGGCGGACTTCTCCTCCCTGATCACAGGTGCGGCCGACTTTCGTGATCTTTATAATTACAGTCGCGCAACCCTGTCTGACCTGTCTTGCCTTGAAGATGTAGATAGCCTCTTCCGTGTTCATGGTCGCCCTATCTGCACGACTGCATTTTAGTGACAACCACCCTTCGGCTGAACTCAGAGTTACCGGAAGCGCCCAGGTCGCATGTACGCCGCTTCGCGGCCTTGACAAAATAGGTAAAATTCTCTTTTATATATAGACACCTGACACGTCCTCTATAGGATCAAGGTGATAACGGAGGGAATTAGCAGGTCATGCGCAATTTAACGGGATTGGTTATAGTCTCTATTCTTCTGGGCTGGCCAACAGTATCACAGGCTCGCTCTCCCAAGAGCCACGTTCAGACAGATACAAAAATACGCTACCCGCAGCGGCCTGATATGTGCGCCACCGAACATCGCGTCAATTCTATTAGCCTGATTGTTCAGAACAATGGAAAGTTTGGGGCCACCTCGTATGACTATATCGCCCAGTTCGGCTTTCGTGATTGCCTGACCAATGAACGAATGTACCAGGGGGTCGAATACCCTATTACATCACGGCTTCGTTACATGTACCAGGCCGGAATCTGGGTGGGCGGCATCCAGGACGAAGATACCCTCGTCTCAGCGGCTACGTTTGGCTACCCTTCGTGGTATCAAGGAGCGGAGGAATTTGCGCCGATTGAATTGCCAGACGGGTGGATCCAGCATTTTTCCTCTACCGACACTGCCATTTCCGTATCTGAGGGAGCTGTCTCGGAGCAGGACTTTATTGTTACCTATGCCGACACGGTTGACTCCATGCACTATGATTGGACTCAATACTTTTACAAGCCGCGACCTCTAAACATCAAAGTTACTCAATCGAGCTACGCCTGGTCATACCCGTATTGTAGAGATTTTATTTTTATCAACTTTGTCATAGAGAATATCGGCCACGAGTATATTCATGATGGCTATTTCGGTCTTTGGGTAGAGCCGGACTGTGGGCTTGTAGCATATCATGCCCGGAGTACTCCAGACATGGGCGGCCTGATCAAGTATTACCCCTCTTTTCAGGGCTGCAACTTTGAGGACAAGCTGAACCTGGCCTGGTTTGCCGACGTCTCCGGCGATCCCTTTCAAGGGGAGTTCATTGACTATGTCGCCTGGGTTGAGGATACGTCTTACAAATCAATTACCGATGTGGTTGGTTTTCAATTTCTGGACGAGCCTGTTTTTGACAGTAAGACCTCTTATAATTGGTGGACCTGGTGGTCCTATCCCGGTGTATGGGGTGATTTTGGACCCCGGAGCAAGTACAATTTCAGGGACTTTGGAACCGGAGAACTCGGCGAACCGGAGGGAGACAGAAACCGATACCACGTTCTGAGTAATGGGGAACTCGACTATGATCTGGTCATGACCAACAAGATAGCAACCTGGGAGGAGCCGTGGCTTTACCCCAGAGATAGGGCTATGGCCAATCTGCTCTCAAGCGGATCATCTCAATTTGAGGTCCTCCTCTCTATCGGGCCATTTGACCTGCCGCCCGGCACAGAAATACACATTCCAATGGCTCTGGTCGGAGGCGAGAAATTCCATACCGATCCGACCAACTATGAGCGCAATCTCCCCTACAATCAGACAGAATATTACAAGCATCTCGATTTTTCCGACCTGGCCAGCAACGCCATGTGGGCCAGATGGGTCTACGACAACCCCGGAGTAGATACGGACGGCGACGGATTCTATGGCAAGTACCGGGTTTGCCGCACCGACTCAATCTGGGACCAGAACGAGTGGATCATCACCGATGCCGACACTTCCTGGTACCAGGGAGATGGCGTCCCGGATTGGCGGGCGGCCATACCCCCTACTGCCCCCAAAGTCTGGATACAGCCAACCCTCAACGGAATCCATGTCCGTTTCAATGGGGCGCGTACTGAAACAGAGCGTGATCCTTTGACTAATATTGTTGATTTTGAAGGTTACAATATCTGGATCGCCCGAGATGAACGGAAAACCAGCTACTCACTGGTTGCTTCCTGCGACCTTGTTAATCTCGACAAGTTCTACTGGGATCCAAAGATAGACAGCCGCGGCAATTACGTCCTTAATGACATCCCCCGCTCCGCCGACTATTGGCGCTGCACCTACGGAGGTGGAACGGCGCCGTGCGAGAACAGGCAGTTTGATCCCCTCGTTCACAATCGTAACAACCCCTTCTTCCACCCGGACTTTCCGGAGTCAACCTTCTATTTCGCCCCCCATCATTACAATGCCCCTGTTGGGACCGCAGGTGGAATTAAGAAAGCTTATCCCGAAGCAAAAAAGCCACCGACAAACTTCCATCCTGACTCTCTGGGATTGGAATATTTTACAGAAGATGGCTACTTGAAATACTACGAATATGAATTCACTATCGAAAACCTGCTCGTGACAGTCCCGTACTATATCAATGTTACCGCATTTGACTTTGGGTCACCTGCTCAGGGATTGTCACCGCTGGAGACATCCAAGACCGAAGGAGCCCTAAACACCTTCCCGGCAACTGCCAATGACCAGCTGTCCGGAGAACCACTCCAAGCCTATGTCTACCCAAATCCGTATCGACTTGACGGAGAATATCGTGCGCATGGTTACGAAGGACGAACCCAGCCTGATCTTCCCGATGACAAGGTCCGCTCCGTTCATTTCAACAATCTCCCTTCCCGTTGCTGGATTAGAATCTACTCTCTCGATGGTGACCTGGTAAGAGAGCTCCGCCACGAATGCGAAGACTCTGATCCCAACCGCTTTCACGCGCGGTGGGATATGATCAACCGTAACCGGGGCGGTTCAGTCACTGGCTTGTACTATTGGGTGGTTGAAGATGACAACGGGAGCACTCAAATGGGAAAGCTGGCCGTGATTCTATAATGGCCGTGTGAGGACGTACGCCCTCACACGGAATACTGACACATCCAGAATCTGCGTAGGTCGAAACCTCTGCGGTTTCGACAAACTGGATTCTACTTCGCACATTTACTTGCCGGGTGCCACGCTAAAACTCGTTTGGGCATGATTCCCATACAATCCGGACCAAACAAGTTTGGCCGACCACCCCCCAATCCTGTATAGCCCGACTAGACCCAGCGGTTACAGGTCATGCTGGGCCTGTCGAAGCTTGATTACCCAAAAACAAGAACCGGCTAATAGTTATCGCTTTAGTTACGTATAATCTCCCCATGCAATATTAATAAATAAGAAAGCGGCTTTGCCGTCTTGCCAGACCGGCACGGTTTTGCTACCATATCACTGATGAAACGGTAATGTGAATAGATATGAGGAATATATGCTGACTAAAGAAGCTGTAATGCACGTACTCGGGGGGATCGAAGACCCCGAATTGAAAAAGCCCCTTACCGAACTGGACATGGTCAAGTTTGTTGATATCTCCGGCTCCAATGTCACCGTCGGAATCACCCTGACCGTACCCGGCTGCCCGCTCAAAGAGAAAATTAGTTCCGATGTTGTTGAGGGTGTAAAATTCATTGAAGGGGTAGAAACTGTCAAGGTCGAATTCGATGTCATGACCAATGAACAGCGTGAAAAACTGAAACAGAAACTCGGGATGGCTTCGGCGGGAGGGCAGGTACCAGCCTCTATCAATAAATTTGCCAAACGGTATATTGCCGTCTCATCCGGAAAAGGGGGAGTCGGCAAATCGACTGTGACTTCCAACCTGGCCGCCGCTATGGCGAAAAAAGGGTACAAGGTCGGGCTGCTGGACGCCGATGTTTACGGCTTTTCAATCCCCCGCATGCTGGGCGTAACCGGGCAGCCAACCGCTATCGATGACAAACTGATTCCGCTTCGCAAAGGAGATAACCTCCAGGTTATGTCTATGGGCTTTTTTGTCGGTGAAGATGATCCGGTTATCTGGCGCGGACCAATGCTCCACAAAGCGATCAACCAGTTCCTGACCGATGTCATGTGGGATGACCTTGATTTTCTCTTTTTGGACCTTCCCCCCGGAACCGGTGATGTCACCCTGACAATCGCCCAACAGATCCCATCGGCTGAGCTCCTGGTCGTCACCACTCCACAGCAGACAGCCGTGCATGTTGCCGGTCGGGTCGCACGCCTGGCGGAAAAGACTGACCTCTCGGTACTCGGGGTCATTGAGAATATGGCTTACTATGAAACTAATGGCGAGCGAGACTATATCTTTGGACAGGATGGGGGTAAGCAGTTGGCCCAGGAACTAAAAGCGAAATTTCTCGGTGAAATTCCACTGATGAAGTCACTTCGTGAAGGTGCCGACTCTGGTAATCCGGTCGCACTCGAAGGGAGCGAAGATCAGATAGCGCTGTTTGCAGCTATTGCCGAAGCGGTCGTAACCAGTGCACCCCGATAACTCCTTTATCCGTTAGAGATTTCAGGCTCCGGTAATAAAAAAACGGTCGGTTTCAGTTTGCGCTGACTTCATTACCGTGGAAAAGTGATGTTGTAACGGGTGTTGCTTCAACCACTTCAGAAAAGCAGAAGAAAATCCGCCGTCATGGTTGACGGAGCCTCTGATCGGGGCTAAACTTTTACATGAAAGCAGTTGAATCACAAGATGTTAATTGGATGTGGGTAACTTTTGAGCGCCTTTTGCAAACCGTTGGGATCTCTGTGATTGTGGCTTCTTTTATTCCCATACATTGTGGATAACTGTGTGGACAGTTCGTGGGTTAACGCGAACGAATGAGTATAACTGTCTGAATTTGAGAATTTTGCGGATGTATATAAATGTTGAAAGCGATTGAGGGGTAATCAAATTGCAACTGAACATCTCCAACAGTAAAACATGGAGTGACTGTCTCAATTACATGTCACGTCGCATGAAAGAGCAGTCGTTCAATACCTGGCTTAAACCTACCAAAGGAGAGCCCGGAGGAAATGGTGACTTCAATGTTGCTGTTCCCAACCAGTTTGTGGCTGACTGGATTAGAAGCCACTTCAACGACTTGATCGAGGAAGCGCTGGTCGAAGTAGCCGGTCGCAAGTTCGACGTTCAATTCGTAATCAACCATTTTGAAGATACCGAAACTCAGGCTTCGCTAAATCTGGATAACCGTCAAGAACCGGCTCCACCGGTGAAGCCGGCGACAGTGAATCACAATCTCAATGAGAAGTATCGCTTTGAATCTCTTGTGGTTGGTGATTTCAACCAGTTTGCTTTTGCGGCTTCTTCGGCTGTTGCCGAAGCGCCCGGGATGACCCAGTACAATCCGCTCCTCATTTATGGCGGGACCGGGCTGGGGAAAACCCACCTGGCCCAGGCTATTGGTCACCGGATCATAAAGGTCTTTCCGGGGAAGCGGATCATGTATGCCACCAGTGAGAAATTTACTTCTGACTTTATTTCCTCCATTTCCGATGGCTCAATCTCTGAGTTCACCAAAGTTTATCGGGATGTGGATGTTCTGATCATTGATGATATTCAGTTCTTCACCGGTAAAGAATCAACCCAGGAGCAATTCTTCCATACCTTCAACACGCTTTATCATCTCGGCAAGCAGATCATTCTGACTTCGGATCGGGCCCCAAGGGAGATCAAAGGTTTGGAAGAGAGGCTCTTGTCAAGATTCTCCTGCGGACTGGTGACAGACCTTCAGGCTCCGGACTTGGAAGCGCGTACAGCCATTCTCTATAAAAAGCTCGGTTCTGAAAAATTGAGTATCCCGGAAAATGTGGTCACTTATCTGGCTGATAAGATTTCTACCAATGTCAGAGAGTTGGAAGGTGCCCTGATCCGACTTCTGGCTTATTCTTCGCTGAAGAATGTGCCGGTCACCCTGGAAGTTGCGGCTGCGGTACTGTCTGATTCACTTCCAACACAGAAAAAAGAGATCAGTATCGGGAGCATCCAGGTGCAGACAGCGCGTCGATTCGATATTGAGATAGAGATGATGAAGGCTAAGAAAAAGACCTCCCGGGTTGTTCTTGCACGTCAGGTAGCCATGTATCTTTGTCGCTCCCTGACGGATAATTCTCTAAAGGCGATTGGAGAATCTTTTGGCGGGCGGGACCATTCTACCGTTATCCATGCCTGCAATCTGATCACTGATAAGATGTCTCAGGAGCCGCAATTTAGAGAGAGAATAGACAAAATCGCGGCCACTTTGCTCTATTGATAAGTTGTTACTAAAGGTATTGATAAGTTGTGAATAACGTTGATTTGAAAAAGCTGTGTATAAGTCGGTCGGTTAAGCCCACTCTGTCAAGACTGGCTGGGGAGAACTCCACCGGTTTTTCTTCTAATTTAAGATGTTCTCTCGCATCGTTTAATCGGCAAATAGCGGCTAAAATTACGCGGTTTTACACATTTCAACATAGCTTATTACTATTACCATTTATATATATACAGAAGAATAAATATAATTTAGTGTTGAAAACGGCTTTTGCGGAGTTAGATCGATGAAATTCAGTTTACCTAAATCAAAATTGTCTGGATATCTCCAATACATTCTGCAGGTGGTTCCTACCAAGTCTACTCTGCCGATTCTTAGCAATATTATGGTTGAGGCGCTTGACGGAAAAATCAAAATCTCGGCTACCGACCTGGATATTTCTATCACAACTTCAATCGAGTGCAATGTGAGCAAGAAGGGCGCGACATCTCTTCCGGCTAAAATCCTCTTTGATATTATCAAGGAACTTCCTGAGTCAGAGGTGACTTTCGAAGTTAGCGCTACGCGCATGGAGATGAAAATACCGAATGGCTCCTACAAAATTGCCACGGTAGCGGCTGATGAATTCCCGAAACTGCCGGCCGTGAACACCAAGAAAGAGATCAGGATTGCGGCCGAAGATCTCATCGGTATGATCCGTAAAACTACTTTTGCCTGTTCCGATGAAGACACCCGTCCAGCCCTGAACGGCGTTCTCTGGCAGACCAAAGGGGATAGGATGCAGATGGTGGCAACCGATGGTCACCGATTAGCTAAGATGTCAATTGAGAACAAAAAGCTCAAAGGGATGTACGATGACGTAATTATCCCACCCAAAGTTCTTAACTTAATTCCGAGATTTGTCCATCAGGAAAAACAGGAGATTGGTATTATTTTTGGAGAGAATAATATCATTTTCAATCTTGGTGATGTAGTTCTTACTTCGAGGCTTATCGATGGTCCCTATCCGAACTTTGAACAGGTTATTCCCAGCAGCAATGACAAAACCATGACCATCTCTCGTGATGAACTTAGCGGCGCGGTGAGAAGAGTTTCTATTCTTTCCAACGCCCTCACGCACCAGGTGAAATTCTCACTAAAAAATAACAGCCTAACTCTTTCTACCGCCAATGCCGACGTTGGCGGCGAAGGAAAAGAAGTCTTGGATTGTGATTTCAACGGGGATGCAATTGAGATCGGTTACAACGCCAACTACATTGCTGACATTCTCGGCAAAATGGAGAGCAATGAAGTTATCATGGAGCTGTCTTCGACAGTCTCAGCCGGTGTTGTCTACAGCCCTTTACAGCCAAAGGATGACTATCTCTGTTTGGTAATGCCTCTGCGGCTGGCCGACTGATCAAACAAAAACTGTTTTCTAAATGGCAGGTGGTATCATCTGCCATTTTTTATGAGCAGATATGCAAATAAGCCGAACGAAAATCAGTAATTTTAGGAATTTTACCGAATCAGATATTCAGTTTTCCCCTGGTGTTAATATTTTCTATGGCTCCAATGGCTCCGGTAAAACAAACCTATTGGAAGCTATCTTTGTTACCTGCCTGGGTCGCTCCCAGCGGGGAGCCCCGGACAATCTATTACTGAGGCATGGCGAAGATGTCTACCGGTTGGAAGCGGAACTTAACGTGGAAGAGAAAGAGATTGCAGTTTCGGTCGCATTCCAGAAGAACGGACGAAAAAAAGTCACCCTCGACCAGGTCACGGCACGTCTGGGTGAATTGTATGAGCTCTTTTCTATCGTCTCTTCCGGTCCGGAAGACAGCCAGATAGTTTCCGGGTCCCCCTCCAGTCGCCGCACTTTTTTGGATATCTATTTGTCCCAACTTTCAGCTCGCTATCTTGACGATCTCATCCAGTACCAGAAAGCGCTGGCTCAAAAAAATGCCGCTCTTAAACGGGAGATGGACGGCTCTCTGTTTGATGAATTGTTGATCAGATATGGAACCGGTATAATTGCCGTACGAGATAAATTCATCAGAGATATTTCCGATTTGGCCGGTGACTACTATCAGGAGATTACCGGCGAACACTCCCTGTCAGTGAAATATCTTCCCTCAATCATTTCAACTTCGGAGAATTTGGACCCGGATAAAATCGCTGAGCAGTTCGCTGTCAAGATGGAATCATCCAGACGAAGAGAACAGGCTATTATGAGCGCGATGATCGGACCGCATCGGGATGACATAATTTTTTCAATTGACGGCTATCCAGCTCGACACCATGGATCACAGGGGGAAGTGCGAACCGCAGCTATAGTCCTGAAGTTAGCGGTGTTTCAAATACTAAAGAAGCGGCGGAACGCGGAACCGATTTTGCTTCTGGACGAAGTTTTCGCGGAGCTTGACGAAGATCGGGCCAATGGGCTTATCGAAGCGTTCGGTGACTTCGGGCAATTGTTTTTGACTACCGCCCTCACTCCACCGGAAAGGCTGGCCAGCAGTGGCAAAAGCTATCAAATCGAAGAAGGACGGGTGCAGGAGGGGATGATGTGAGCGGCCTGTACTTAAAAAGCATCTGCAAATCATTTGGCGAGACAAAGGTACTAAAAGATATTTCGCTCGAACTGGAAGCGGGGGAGTTTTTGGTGCTCCTGGGCCCCTCCGGTTGTGGCAAGTCAACCTGCCTGCGCCTGATCGCCGGTCTGGAATCGCCGGACAGCGGCGAGATATATATAAACTCCAAGCGGGTTGAGCAGCTCCCTCCCAAAAAGCGGGACGTGGCTATGGTCTTCCAGAACTATTCGCTCTATCCGCACATGACCGTGCGGAAGAATCTTGCCTTTCCGTTGAAAATAGCTCACTTCCCGGCGGACAAGATTGCCGAAACCGTTGAGCGGGCAGCCGCCACCCTGGGGTTGACCGATAAGTTAGAGAGTCGGCCCGGACAGCTCTCCGGAGGTCAGAGACAACGGGTTGCCCTCGGCCGGGCTATCGTTCGGAAACCTTCCATATTTCTGCTGGATGAACCGCTTTCCAATCTGGACGCTGATCTTCGGGTTCGGATGCGAAGAGAGATTGTCCGTATCCAGAGAGAGATGGGCTGCACCGCGGTCTATGTCACCCATGACCAGTCCGAAGCCCTGACGATGGCTGATAGAATAGTGCTGCTCAACGAAGGTGAAATTGTTCAGGTGGGAACGCCGGAGGAACTGTATAGAAATCCTGCCACTCTCTTTGCGGCCAGATTTGTCGGGCACCCCCGGATAAATATCATTGAAGCGGTTGTGAACGAAGGGCTGACAGCGCCACTTGGCCTCAAGGTGGATAGCCAGAGCAGCCCGGACGGAAGTTCCTGCCTGATTGGTATTCGTCCGGAATCGGTTAGGGTGGATAGTTCGGGAGATTTCCATGCCACCGTAATTGGATCCGAATACGCCGGTGGACACTACCTGACAACTTTGGACCTAAAAGGGAATCGTATCAACGGAGCGCCGGGGGACAAACAGTATGAGATCAGCCGGGAGGTGCGCTTCTCCATCGATCCGGTCGAAGTTTTAATTTTTGATCCCGTGACAGGAAAACGAATCAACCGGGTATAGTTTGCCGGACAGAGCGGCCCGGCCGTTGACATCGCGGACAAAAATGGGCGGAGCGAGAACCAATCTTCTCACGGACAATCGGTCTATCACATTTTGAGCAGGGCTCCCCTTCCCGGCCATACGCTTTGAGATACTTCTGGAACTGGCCGGGCTTTCCATTGACGCCGCTAAAGCTGTCTACCGAAGTTCCCATTTTGCTAATCGAGAACCGGAGCATCTCCTGGATATGCCGGTGCAGCTCTGTCAATTTTTTGACCGAGACCGAAGCGGTACTGCTCTTGGGATGGATGCGAGCCAGGTGAAGCGTTTCATCGGCGTAAATATTCCCCAGCCCGGCAATGAAGGTCTGATCGAGTAAGGCCGGTTTAATCATTCGCTTGGTTGACTGACAGAGATCGACAAACTGTTTGGCCGAGATATCAAATGGTTCCGGTCCCAGTGTCGCCAGCCCCTTTTGCTCCCAGAGTTCTTCGTTGGGAAAAAGGCGCAGCCGCCCGAACCGGCGGTAATCATTGAACCGGAGATTCTCTTTAGACATTCGTCCGTTCTTCCCCTTCAATTCAAAAACAACCAGGTCATGTTTTCCAACCGGCTCTTTTTTGTCCAGCAGAAAAAAGTGTCCGGTCATTTTCAGATGCGCCCATAGCGTCAGGTCACCTGAGAGCAGGATCAGGATATTTTTTCCCCGCCGGTTAACGGCTTCAATTGTGCGCCCACTGATACTGCCGACAAACTTATTCCGGCCAAAAGATTTGGACCACTCAATCAGGGTTGAGGGTGGGTTGTTGAGCGTGACTGAGGCGATAGTCTTCCCCGTCACTGTCTGGCGCAAGCCGCGCACAACTGTTTCTACTTCCGGTAGTTCAGGCATCCTTGTTCCGTACTACAGTTTTGCTCCATTGAGGACTTTCTTGAGGAACTGACCGGTGTACGACTTCTTCACTTTGGCCACCTCTTCCGGAGGTCCGGCCGCAAGAATCTCACCCCCGTCGTCCCCACCTTCGGGTCCGATATCCACAACCCA
>JARGFS010000008.1 GCA_029211095.1 bacterium
AGTCAGGTGCGAGTATTTACCGATGCAGTCGGCTGCGACGGCCTCGTCATCACCAAACTTGATGGCACGGCCAAAGGAGGCGTCCTGATAGCCATTGCCGAAGAATTAGAGATCCCCGTTGAATATATCGGGATTGGCGAGGGGGTTGAAGATATCCAGCAGTTTGATTCCTCCAAATATGTGGAAGCTTTGTTTGAATGATCACTCTGGAAGTCAGGACTCATCAACGGGAAGAACTGTTAGATATCACCAGTGAGATCGAACAGCTGGTCAGCGAAAACGGTATCTGCGAAGGGCAGGTAACACTCTTTGTCCCCCACACTACCGCTGCACTGACAATCAACGAAAACGCAGACCCGGACGTAAAGCGAGACATCCTGTATAAGTTGGAGAGATCGTTCCCCCGGTCCGATGGCTACCACCATGCAGAGGGAAACTCCGACGCTCACATTAAAGCCAGTCTCTTTGGTTTTTCGGAAACCGTCCTCGTGCACAACGGAAGCCTTCTGCTTGGCCAGTGGCAGGCCATCTACTTTTGTGAATTCGACGGTCCTCGTCCAAGAAAACTGGCCGTGAAGATCAGTCCCGATGTTGAAAGTTAGCATAATAGCTGTCGGCAAAGGGAAGGTAGAATGGGTAGAAAGCGCCTCTGCTCACTACGAGAAATTACTCAAAAAATACGCTGCCATTGAGACTATTATCCTCTCATCTCGCAAGGACTCGACCAGACTGTCCCCGGACCAGATCAGGAAAGCCGAGCTTGAACGTATCATGCCACGACTCGGCAGCAACTTTACCGTGGCCCTGACCGATCGCGGCACTCAGTTTGACAGCCACAAGTTTGCTAAGAATCTACAGAAATGGCGCGAACAGTGCGGCGGACGGATGCAGTTCCTAATCGGTGGCGCTTACGGACTGGATCAATCTCTGCTGAACCAAGCTGACGCTCGCCTCTCCCTCTCCCCCCTGACTTTCTCGCACCAGTTGGTTCGCCCCATCCTGCTGGAGCAGTTGTTTCGCGCTTTCTCAATCCTTCAGGGGACTGATTACCACAAATAAAAGAAAGACTCGCTGATAAATCAGCGAGTCTCCCATAGGAAAGAATATAGTGGGGTTATTTTAAGTCTACTTGAGCAGGACCATCTTCTTGGTGGCGCTGAAGTCAGATGCTTTCAGGCGGTAGAAGTAAATGCCTGAAGCTGCCGTCGTGCCGCCTTTGGCCGTTCCATCCCAGTCAAAGCTGACCTGTCCGGCTCCGCTGGAGCCGCGGAATTGTCTGACCAGCTTACCGGTTATATTGTATATCTCAATTTCCCAATCCGACTGGCGCGGCAATGAGAACGAGATTGTTGTCAACGGGTTGAACGGATTTGGATAGTTCTGATTAAGCGAAAACTCATGCGGAAGAGCCGAGCCCTTGTAGTCAGTTGAATACTGACGGGCGAAATAGTCAACGAAATCCGAGGCAACCAATTCAATAGAGCCGGAACCTTCGTATTTTATCTCCAGCAACTCACGGCTTCCTTCGGGGATAGAGTTTTCGCCAATGTTATAAATAAGCACTCTCAGCTGTTTATCGATGACGCTGTATGCCATATCCATATTGGTTGCATCCAGACCCGCCGTAACATCGGATATCTCAACTTCTCCGTTCAGGCTGTAGATCAGATGAGCGGCTCCAATACTGGAGACAGCCTCTGACCTAACATGGAGGACGTCATTGATAATTTCCTCAGAAAGCACTAACTGATCCGGATAGGGAGTTACCGGTTTTGGCGTTGGATTGGCGTCACCAATAATCACTCTGATCAGTTCCACCAGATCAGCCACAGTCAGAGTCAGGCCATCGGCATTGACATCAGTGGCGGCGGTCTGTCCGGCCGGATTCTTGACAAAAACGCTGATCCCGTATACAAAGTAGTTTGAGAACAGAACCGCATCAGCGATTTCATAAGGAACTTCGTTCAGATTGATATCGCCCCGATCATCAATCGTATCTGGATGAACAACACAGATGCCGCCATTTATGAACTCAACACATCTTATAGGAACAGTCGGCTTACTTCCGATACAGGAATCGGGGGCGCCAAGTCCGAACGGACGGCTTGATTCGGGATAGATAGCGTCTATGGCTTCGTCCCAGATAATCAGCCGTTCAGCGTTTTTGATGCGGGAGTCAATATACAAATCATCCCCGGTACGATTGGAGAATGAGTTGTCGGCACAATCAAACCAGAAGAATGAGATAGGCAGGAACTGATCACCCAGGTTCTGGTCATTGGCAATCTGATACTGCATTCTCACCAGGCGTCCGTTGGGTCGCAAAGACTCTTCCGGTGGGTGCAGGGCGCCATTGTTGGCATCGGCTATTCCAACCAGCCGGATCATTCCGCCCGGACAGGCTCCTCCGCAACTCCCGTTGTCGAGAATGCGGTACGTGAAGTATTCCCATCCCTCAATAGCGCCGCCCGAAATCACGGCTGACCTGAATGAGAGAACCGAAACATCATAACCGATTAACAGTTCAAAACCGCCGATATAATCATTGCTCTCTACATTTACATCAACATTCTGGACAATACCAACCGGCACACATCCGCCGCCGTCAATGGAGACACGGACGCAGACATCGCAGTCAATTCTTTCCTGAATAGTAACCAGGAAAGAGCCCTGGGCGCTGCTGCAACCGTCATCGGATTCGTAGCAGAATTCATAAACTCCTATCGAATCAGGCCGGAAACAGACGTTTCCACTACTGGGGCCAACCAGCTCGAACGTTCCGGCACCGCAGGTCTGGACCAGGCTGGCCGTATCCTGAGCATCGCTGGCAAAGATGCCTTCAATACAGATCAACTCGGTATCACTGGCACATCGGAAAATTGTTGTATCCGAAGGCAGCGTGAGAGTTGGGCCGGGGTCAGATAAAATATTAACCTGGGCGTAGCAGGTATCGGCATTGCAATCATTGTAGGCGATAATTTCAAGTTCATAATCTCCGGCTGAATCAACCGGGAAGCAGATTGCGCCGCCAGCGTATGTTCCAAATGGATTTACGTTCACGGAGACGCCGGTACCGGTGATTTCAACCGGGATACAGAGGCTGTCCGTATTCTCAACACAGGCCATAACGGCAAGAGGGGCCGGACAATTGATGGCCGCGAGTTCCTTGAAGGTTGTGTTGAGGGTGAAGCTACAGGTGTCGGCCCCACAGAGGCCGTTGGCGGCAACAGTCACCGTTGAGATGCCATCGTTTTCAACATACACACAGATCGTACCACTGGCAGGATCGTAGCTGCCATTGGGAAGAACCGTTACGGATGCGGTGGATGGCGTGACCGAGACCGGGATACAGACCGAATCCGGTCCTCCGCACAGCGTCGCGTACTGAGTATTCTCAGGACAGATAACAACAGCGTTACCACCATGCGACACGGTAATCTTAATCGTATCCATGTCGATCGCGCCACAGGCGTCTTCGGCTGTCACAATGACCGTGCTAACACCGTAACTTGTCGGGGTGAAACAGACCGTGGTATCATCAACCACCGTGCCATGCGAGCTAACGACGGACACGACGTTTCCATCGAGATCGGCCACACTATAAGGGAAGCAGACTTCCGTTAGTTCGCAGGTTACCGTTTCAAAGTCAGCCCCAACATTTACAATCGGCCTACTGTTCATGGTCGAACTGATATCAAAACTGCAGCTATCAACACCGCAGGTGGAGTAGGCGATAAGCGAGACTGTTACCACACCGCTTGATGACAGCGGAACCCGAATGGAATCTCCATCGACAAAAGCTGGTGCAGAAATCTCCAGGCTGTCATAAGTTCCCTGCAGACCAAAATCAAAAGCGAGAGTATCCGGTCCGCACAGAGCGACAGCGGTATCCCCCGGACAGGCGATAGCAACACTGGTTCCGATTGAGACAGTTATCATGCCCACCGCCGTATCAGTATTGCAGTCGGCCTCGGTGATAACCATTAACTCATAGATGCCCGTAGTGTCGGCAGTAAAACAGACCATTCCTTCGCCGAACTGGCCTAAGTTCGTGGTGAGGTTGTTGTAACTTCCTGATACCTGCACCGGGACGCAGATATCGCCGACGTTGCAGAGGAAGACCGAACTATCAGCAACTGTGACATAGGCGCTGCTCTGCTGCTGGACATCTACACAAATAATGGCCTGATCGGTCAAGCCACAGGAATCGCGCAAGGTAAGTTCAAGACAGTAGTATCCGCTGGTGTCAGGCAGGAAGCAGAGATAACCGGCATCAAGATCAACATGGCCGAGCGAAGCACTTCCGTCCATCAGGTTACCATCGATATCAGTATAATTGAACGGCAGGCAGATGGAATCCAGGTCACAAACTGTGATGACCGTATCAATCGGATACGAGATTATCTGCGGAGCGGAGTTTATCAGCGCTTCAATAATCATCTGGTCACTGTCGGCGGCACCACAGGAATCCTGGGCCATTACGGTAACCGTATATGTTCCCGGTCCGTCAATGGCCAGACATATCTGACCGAATACCGGATCGTAAACACCGCCGGTAACACTGATCTCGGAAATGTTATCATCGGCATCACTGATTCCCACCGGAATACAAATGGAGTCCGGCTCACAGAGCGTCACCGTTTCATCCGGTGGCAAAATCACCAACGGACGGCTGTTGCAAACCGAGACCACCGTAAAGGAGCCGGTGTACTCGCCGCATTCGGTTGTGGCGGTAATGCTGATGTGGTTGGTTGTTCCACAATCAGAGTAGTAGCAAACGGTCTGGGTCGCGGCATCATACCAGGTGTTGATACCGTTGACAGTAACATTGGCCCAGGCCGGAATACCGGTAATTGGGAAGCACATCGTATCCGGCACACATGAGAAGATGGTCGTATCATTTGGAACTCCGATCGACACATCCTGATCAGTCCGGATGTCAACCAAAGCCGTGTCAACAGCACTCAAGCCACAGCTATCGGTGACCGTGAGGATCACCTCGTACTGACCAAAACTGCGCGGCATGAAGCAGATCATTCCATTGGAGTAGTAGCCCTGACTGACTGAAACCGAAGCTATGTTTCCATCAATATCTGAGAAATCAGCCGGAACACAAATATAGCGCGGATAGCAGAGGTAGAAACTGGAGTCCGGCAGATTGGTGATCAGCGGAGCGCTGTTGAGCTCTATGTTAAGACCAACTGTATCCGAAGCCATGAATCCGCAAGTATCGGTGACGGTAACAATCATCTGATAGTAACCGGAGGTATCGGGAGTGAAACAGACCTGTCCGGCCTGAGAATTGTAAGCGCCGAGATTGGAGATCAGGTTGAGCAGTTCCCCCGATGAATTAACATCAACGCATACTTCGGAAATATCGCACAACTGCAGATTCTGGTCTTCGCCAAGACTGACCGAAGGGCTCGTGTGCCCTACCACGGTTACCAGCGTGGTATCCGAACCACTCAGGCCGCAGGAGTCAATCGCCTCGACTACAAAAGTGTAGATTCCAGTAGTATCGGCCGTGAAGCAGATTTCTCCGCTCTGGCTGTCATAACCGGCGGGACCATTCAGAAATTCGATATCGCCATCAGACTGAATCAATACGGTGCCAAAGCAGACGAGAGAGTCAGAACAGAGCGTTACCAGGAAGTCTTCCGGCATAGTGACAACCGGAGACGCATTGAGCTCAACAGTTACAACAGAGGTGTCAGCATCGTAAGACCCGCAGGAATCAGTTGCAGTCAGAATAATCTCATATATCCCCGCCGTATCAGGAGTAAAACAGATGGTACCACTACTCGGATTGTACTGACCAAGATTCGCGATAACAGAGCTGAGGTCGCCGTCGTTGTCTATGACGTTGGCGTCAATACAGATTTCCTGAACATCACAAAGGATGAGGGCAGAATCCGGAGCAGTGCTGACTATCGGAGCTGAATTGCTGGTCACCGTGACCGGGACTGTGCAGGTATCGGTTGCGCCGCACTCGTCAATAGCCTCGATCATAATGCCGAACGAACCGTTCTCAGAGGCTACAAAGCAGATGTTGCTGCCATCTATAAGGGCATTTCCCGAAAGAAGGTTGACCGTTGTCTGGTCGCCGTCGGGATCATAGACTGAAACATCAAAACAGACGGTGTCGATCCCGCAGACGGCGGCAAAAATCGGTTCAGGGCAGGTAATCTCCGGAGCCCGATTCATTATCACGGTAACATTAACCGTGTCACAAAAAGAGATCGGGTTTTTATCTGCACCCACGCATCCGTCGGAGACACAGTAGACGAAAGTATAAGTTGCCTGGGCAATATCTTCGGGCGTGAAACAGGTTCTGCCGGAGACAGAATCGATCTGGACAAACTGTCCGATCCCATCCGACTGATAGATATTCAAGTAGTCAAAGTCTGCATCGTAAGCAAAGATATCAAAACAAATTTCTTCAGGGGTGCAGAGGTAGACAGTGGTATCAAAGCCGGTGAATTCAGGCGGTGTGTTGATGTCAATAACATCCGTGATCCGGGCGGTGTCGACCGAACAGGAATCGGAAACTTCGACCACAAACTGATAAGTTCCTGCCGTATCAACGGCATAGGTGATCAAACCGGCATTGTCAATTGTCCCGGTGCCGCTGATCAGCGAGAAGTCCAGCAGACTTCCGTCAGGGTCCGTGGCTACCACCTGAATCTGACGGGTTTCACCGCTAAAGCAGTAGAACTCTGAGTAAGTCGAATCATCTGCGATCGGAGCCTGGTTGACATCAATAGAAAGCGTGAACGAACTCTCACAGGTCAATCCGCAGGCATCACTGCAACGAATTGTCACCGTAACGCTTTCGTCCATAGTTGGAGTGTAGCACCAGAATCCTTCGGAGAGCGTGCCCGGCCCGCTTATGATCTGGCAGCCAGCAAGATCGCCGTCAACATCACTGGCCGTCACCGGCAAACAGATTTCAGCCGGAAGACAGACGGAGATTGAAGTATCATTCGGGATGTCACAAATGGGGGCCGAATTGAGCGGTACGTTGACAAGGGTAACGCAACTATCTACCGCGCCGCACTCATCGGTAACGGTGTAGACGATTCTATTCTGGCCAACAACCGGATCGAAGCAGATCGTCCCCTCGGTCAGGCTGCCAAGGCTTGTTGTCTCGGACAGGATATTTCCGTCCGGATCGGAAGAGCCAAATCCATCCAGGCAGATCTGCGTGAGATCACAGAGTATCAGACTCGTATCTCCCGGGCAGAAAGCCTGAGGCGGATTGTTGACGGTAAAATCAAGATTGATGGTCTGCTCACAGAATTCGCCGCACTCATCGGTGAAGCGAATAATGGAACTGATCGACTCCGTGCCGGTCGGGGTGTAGCAGAAACTACCTTCGATAATCTCTCCCCCACCACTGACTATCTCGGTTGAGACCAGGTTGTTTTCGGCATCGGTTGCACTCAACGGGATACAAACCTCTTCAGGCGTGCACTGTCCTATAGTCGTGTCAATGTCAGCTTCACAAACTGGAGCCGTATTCAACTCCAGATCGACAACAAAGCTTCCGGAACATTCCAGACCACAGTCATCATAGCAGCGTACCGTGACCAGCACCTGCCCGGTCGCGGTCGGTTCGTACACCCAGAACCCTTCTATAATCTGGCCCGGTCCGCTGACGATCTCACAGGCGGCAAAGTTTCCATCCGGGTCCGATCCTGAGACCGGCATTCTAATCGTGTCGGACAGACACATAAAGATAGTTGTATCTCCGGGGAGATTGCAGGTCGGAGGCTGGTTGGCCTGGACCGTTACGTAAATCTCATCACTATCAGTCTCGCCACACGTATCGGTTACCTGAATGGTGATATGATAGGTACCACTGGTATCCGGAGTGAAACAGACCTGACCAAAAGTGGGATCATAGACAGCGCCGGTCACCTGGACATCGGCCACGTTATCATCGACATCTGAGATTCCTACCGGGAGACAGACCTCAGCTATTTCACAGGTCTGCATAGCCGTATCCGGTGGCAGAATAACCAGCGGCGGGCTGTTGCAGATGGATGTAACCGTGAAACTGTCGACATATACACCGCACTCAGTGGTAACGGACATGCTGATTCTGTTGGTGTTGCCACAGTCAGAGTAATAGCAAAGGGTACCACTCTCGGCATTGTACCAGGTGTTGATGCCATTTACAGTAACGTCAGCATCAACGGGAATCTGCCCCACCGGGAAACAGAGCGTATCAAGCTGGCAAGCAAAAATAACGGTGTCATCCGGCAGGTTCAACTGCACGGCCTGATCGGTCTGAATATCGACCAGGGCGGTATCAACAGCAACATTGCCGCAACTGTCGGTTACCGTCAGGATGATCTCGTGGGCACCGGATGATCTCCCCTGGAAGCAGATCTCCCCTCCCTGCACATAGCCGGTGTTACTGGTGATCGACATGATGTCGCCATCCAGATCATAAGTGGTAAACGGAATACAGATATACTGAGGGAAGCACAGGTAGATGGTCGTATCATAAAAATCAGCAATCACCGGCGGCTGTGCCAGATCGACCGTGATATTCATCGTGTCGGCAACCGTGGAGCCACAGGCCCCAAACGCGGTCAGCACTAATGTATAAGTACCTCCATCAACCGGGGTAAAACAGATATTTGATTCGGCTGGATTGAGCGTACCAATATTAGAATAGATTGAGTCATACGCGCCAGCAACAGAGTAATCAAGACAGATTTCTTCGGTCTGGCACAAAGCCAGCGAAGTATCACTGCCCAGCGAAACAACGGGACTCTCTTGTTCCGTAACAATAATGTTTATGGTATCGGAGGCAATCTGGTCGCAACCATCCCCAACTTCGACAACCACGGTATAGAGTCCGGCTGTGTCAGCCGTAAAGCAGACTTCGCCGGTCTGGACGTTGTAACCACCAATACTGGAGCTGACATAGTGAATATTCTGATCGACCACATTTATCGGGAAGCAAATCTCCCGGCTGCCGCAAATATCAAAACTGAAATCATCCCCTACCGTGATCACCGGCAGGTCATTGAATTCGATTCCGACCAAAGTCGTATCGGCATCCACGGCACCGCAGGAATCAGTCACGGTCAGGATAACTGAATAAAGACCGGCTGTGTCCGGGGTAAAACAGATAGTGTTGTTGGAGGAATTATAAGTACCGATATTGGATACAGCCGATGCAATTTCACCTTCCGGATCATACGCCAACGCGCTAACACAAATCTGCTCCGGAGCACAGAGGAACATCTCAAAATCATTGCCGGTCGTGGCAACGGGGGGCTGGTTCGATGCGGTCAGAATCGGAATCGTGCAGCTGTCAGCCTGCCCACAGGAATCGGTAGCGGTTATGACCACATCAATGGAATCGGCCTGATTAGGATTGACACAAACGGTCTGGCCGGTAATGGTTGCATTACCGGAGATAACATCATAAATCAGAACATCCCCCTCCGGATCAGAGGCGGAGATATCAAAACAGAAGAGGCTGTCGGAGAAACAGGCCGGGATTTCCAGAGGACCGGGACAACTCAGTTCCGGCGCCTGGTTGATCACCACCGTCACCCGGCAGGTGTCCACGCAGACACAGTCGGTCGGGTCGTTGGTGAAAGTCATGCAGCTGTCAGCCGCGCGGAAGACAAAGAAGTAATCGGCGCTGTCCACGGCCGCCGGATCAAAACAGGCCAGCCCGGAAGTATCGCTATTCATACTGAACGTGCCCGCGCCCTGGACCAGGCGAATCTCTATGGAGTCTCCATCCGGATCATGACCAAAAACATCAAAACAGATTTCTTCCGGCTCACAGAGATAAAATACTCGGTCATCACACATCACCTGGGGAGGATTGTTGATAGAGACCTGATCGGTGATTAAAGCGGTGTCCGCCCCGCACCAGTTTGAGACCACCACTGTCCAGCTATAGCTTCCGGCCGTATCCGGAAAATAACTGATTGCACCGGTATTGGGATCAATTGTCCCCGGACCCGAGAGCAACGACCAATCAACGGAACCAATGCCGGAAGAATCAAAAGCAAGCGGCAGCAGGCGTGGATCATTTAGATTACATAGTCTGGCGGAGAAAGATTGATCGGCAACTGTCGGCGCAGAACCATAGTCGACCGTAAAGGTCACAGTATCAATAACGAACTTGCCCCAGAGATCGCGTACTTTCCAGATGAACCGATACGTCCCCACGCTGTCCGGAAGGAAGCAGACATTTGCTGAGACCGGAGGATGACCGCCGATTGAGTCAAACAGAACCGGACCCTCAATAAGGAGGAGCGATACAATATCGTTTGTATCCGGGTCGCTCGCGATTACTTCAAAACAGATTGAATCATTGCTGCAGGTAAGAATGGTCGAATCATCGGGAAGAGTAATTTCGGGATACCAGGCCGGATCCGCTTTAACTTCAGATGAAACACCAGGAATAAGAGCTGCAACAAGTATCAGCAACAGTAAATTTCTAACGATCCCCATCGTATATATCTTTCCTCCAAAAATGAGTCGATCAGACTCAAACTTTATGGCTGCGGTCAAGGCGACCACAGTATTACCACAATTGCGGCAAATGCTCGAAGGGGTCTAAAGCGACCTCAATGAGCAATAGAGATATCTTTCCTAAATGACCAAATTGAGCACTGGTAGAACTTCGTGTAGTAATTTTGTCATTCTCTTTAGTCACCGCAATATACCTTTCCGGGCCCTATTGTCAAGCCATTCGGGCTCCATCCGCTTACACGCAAGAACCGGGCCAACAAACCAAACTTCCTACTGACAACTACTTACAGATTTAATCGAACAGACAACGGCTTAAATGGTCTTTAGTATGAAAGCCGTCTCCATAAGTGTGACTTTCATTTCCTATTACATGAAATTCTTGTTAGAATAGGGTAGAGATCGAGTGGGATTTTCATGGCTGGCAAGCCTCAAACACACCTATATTATGTCTATGACAAGAAAAAGAGTTTTCAGGAGGTCCTGGCCTTTCAGATCCGGCGCAGTTATTACGCTTTTGGCCCTGCATTTGGGCTCCTTTGTGGCTCTTGCCGAACAAAACGAGAGCGGACAGATCATCACCCCCACTTATGACTATCTTGAGCAGTATACTTCAAAATTCACCACCAGGCTCAGCAGCCGCGGCTGGCTGGGTTCCTCCTACAAAGATGCCGGACCGAATTCCGGTTTTGAGTTCCCGGCTGGCTCCAATACTGAGTTAATCGATGCCCTGGGGCTCTGGGTTGGCGGGATTGTTAGGACTGATACGCTGGTCTCGGTGACCGCAATGAGAGAGTTTTTCATCCCGATTCGAGACGAAGTCCAATACAGCGAGTTTTTCAATCAATCCCTGCCGGAGAATCAATCCCCTTTTACTCAGATCAAAGTACCGGGCGGAGTTATCAACGAAACAACCTATTCAGACACGGTCGTCGGTAATACCCCGGAACTTCCGCCGGATTTTTTCTTTCATCGTCCCCACCATCCACTCGGGATTGATGTCCGCCAGAAGAGCTACTCCCTTAATCTGGCACCGTTCAAAAATATTCTCCTGCTGGACTATACCATCAGCAGTGTCGGTACCGAAAACATCCGTGATGCCTATGTTGGAATCTATCTCGACCCGACCACAAAACTTGGAAGCGTCAATCTGTACGGAGCCGGTGGATTGGCCGGAACGTTCAAAGAGAGTGCTACCGCCTACGCGATAGATGCCGATGGCGAGACCGGGTTCGACTATTACTCGCCGGCACCGGACGCAATTGCTCTGAGATTTGTTTCCGCCTATCCCCCCCCAACCGACACCAATTTCAACTGGTGGCTGGCCTACCCCGCTCCGGATTTTGGTCCGCGCCAAAAGGAGACGACAGCCGATCCGTTCTTTGATTTTCGTTCCGGGCGCCTGGGGATGCCAAACGGAGACATCAACAAGTATTACCTCCTGAGCCATCCTGAATGGGACTATGACCAGGTGATGACCGCTCTTGTCCCGGACAATGATCCAATCTGGACCTATCCGCCGGATATCTGGGCAGACTCAATTGCGCAGGGGCAGAATCCGGCCATGCTTTTGTCGGTGGGACCATTCCATCTGGAGCCGAGACAATCTATCCGCCTCATTTTTTCTCTTTTCGGGGCTGAGTACATTCACATTGATCCGGACAACAAAGATGAGTTGTATGCCGGAAACTACGAGCAATTCTATAACGGGCTCAACTTTGACTTTCTGCATACATATACTTCTTTATCCAAAGATATGTCCGATGAATTGGTTGATCCGCTGGCCCGTCCGAGCGGACTGGAACTGATCGACCTGGTCGGTGACCGAGCGATAATCAGGTGGCACCCCTGGGTTTTCCCGGAAGTGGCCGAGTGCAAAGTCTACCTTGACAAAGTACCCGCCGAACAACTTCTCACCCCTAACCTGCCCCGACCCAATGCAAGTCCGACTGACCCACGAACAACCTTCCATATCACCTCCGCCGGAAGACTCGTCGACACGCTCAACGGATTGGAGCCGGGCCAGCTCTATTTTGTTTCGGTGGCCAATATCGCCGGTCTCTACCGGGGGGAGCTAAGCGAACCGATTGTTATTGGAGATAGAAATCGCGGCTTTGATCTGTCGGCCGTAAAACCCTTGAGGCAGTTCGCGCACTTTTATGAGTCTGATTCAACTGTCCGTCTGAGTTGGGAGTCGGAAACACGGGAAGTCAGCAAATACCGGATTTATCGGACCACCGACAGCCTGCTGGCCGCCACTCGCTTTAGTCCGTTACTCTCAGACACAGGCCTCTCAGCCGACATCTCCCCCACCAGGTGCTGGGGAATTAACGGAAGGAACCTCTGTTTTTATCAGCTCACTCCCTATGACTCGATCAGCGGCGATGCCTCCGCCTACTATGATCATGACCCGGTCGACAATGCCTGGTACTGGATCACGGCGGTAAACCGGTTTGGGTATGAGTCTGAGCTCTCCACACTGATCAAATCAGAACGGGCAAAAGCTCCAACCAGAGATGTATTGGTTCTGCTCGGAACTACTTCCTCTCTGCACGACTACGTTAGCCAGGACTCGTTGATTTCGTTTTATTCGCGTCTGCTGACGGGGCTTGACTTTGACCTCTATGATTGGTCTCAAAATGTTCTGTTCAACCCTGCCTGCAGCCTGAGTAGCTGCCCCGACTGGCAGGACTTTGCCGATTACCGCCTGATCCTGGTGGAAGAGTTCCCCTCCCCTCGCCTGCTGGACCCAAACCATGACGGAAAGAACCAACTCCTGGCGCGGCTTCTTGACGGGGGGCATACCGTTGCTTGTTTTGGCCCACCGCCGGGGAACCGGACTTTGAATCTGGCTTCTGAGTTTCTGCAACTTGATTATTCTGAGAACAGCTTTGTGCGTGAATATCTTGGAATCAGTGCCACCCATATCAGACCCTGGGCCGTCAGCTACCAGCAGTTTGGCGTCATTGACAGTCTGGCCGGTTTCTGTTCCGCTATTCCATATAATGATGATCTCCCCCCCCTGGGGATTGATCTTAACAACGTGCGAGTCAACGACTTCTTTCAGGATCTATTTGTCACAACATCCAGTCTGCCGTTTACACCCGCTTTTCTACCAGAGCGTGAGAGCGAACTGCTCTATCTATACGGATCGCGCTTCCTGACTTCGTCAGAACTGCACGGGATGGCGTGCGGAGTTCTGAATCATCGAGAGTTTGCCGATGCCTACTCCTTCTCATTCCATCTCTGGGGCATCTCTGAGGGAGATGCCCGGAAGCTGATCGACTATATCATGCTCCGGTCCCCTTCCCGCACCATTCCGAACTCCCCGCCAATAATCCCTGTCTCGCTCTCACTCGGACAGAATTTCCCCAATCCGTTTAACGGAGAGACCGTTCTTAGTTTTTCGCTGGATAAGCCATCAAAACTAAACCTTGAGATATTCAATATTCTCGGCCGGAAAGTCCGCACCCTGATTTCCAATCAGCCTTTTGATGCCGGTAAACATGAAGTCACCTGGGATGGACGGGCAGACTCACATAAAGCTGTAGCCACCGGCGTCTACCTCTATCGGCTGAAAACCGAAACCGAAACCATGACACGAAAGATGGTGCTGCTAAAGTGAGAGCGATGCAATCATCCCCGTACCGGCTGACTTTCTGGTTTCTGCTGTTGACCATGTCGACCGGAGCAGCCGCCCAGGACAAACAGGAGTATTACGAGCAGAAGTCGCACGCCATCACGGCCGCGCTCGCAAAACCAGGAGTTGAAATCTATGACCCTCCTCTGAACTGGCCGCTCTATTGGGGTCTGCAACGAACCAGTGAACTTGAAACCAGTTTTGATTGTTTTGGCGTGATCGGCGGAATCAGAGCATCTCGTCCATATTACACTCCCTACTGGCGCTCCGCTTCGTTTGAATCTCCACCCGGTTCGGGAATAGAGTATATGTATTCCGGTGGTATCTTTATCGGCGGCATAATTGGTGACTCAACTCATGTTTCCACGGTATTACAGGTTTTCCGGGGATACGATGCCGAATTCCGACCAACCGGGAACATCCTGCCGGGCAAAATTGAGACGGTCACAAAATTCAACTACATCAGTGACTTTGCAATGCGGGCGGAACTGGCCGACACTTTTATTGTCTCTTCGCCGCTGATAATTCGCCACCGTCCGATGGGACTCCAGATCAGCCTCCGGAATCATGTCTGGCGCACCGATGGAACGGCCGGCACCGTAATTTACGATATGGTACTGACCAACATCGGCCACGAATATATCGAGGACTGTGTGGTGAGTCTTTACATAGAGCCGGACATTTGCTATGACTGCAATCTGAATTTCGGCTTTTCTGATGATTTGGCGGGCGGTATACAGGAGCTTGGAATCGGGTACGCCATTGACAACAACGGGGATCCTTTTGGTGACCCGTACGATCCATTCTACAATCCAATCCGGGCTATTGCCGGTAAGTTCCTTTCAAGCTCTTTCGCTCCGATAGACACCTCATTTAACTGGTGGACCGGTAGCGGGGGCTACAACTATACTTTTGGACCATACCAGGTTGATTCCGCCGGAAACCCCCTGGACTGTATGATCCGGGATTCCATATATGGGACTATTGATCTAACCGAAGAAAACCTTTATTGCTTGCTCAGCGATCGGAGTTGGGACCCGGACCAAGCCTGGACCTACAAACCGCCCCCCGGCTGGGCCATCCCGAGTGATGCTAACCTGATTGCCACCGGTCGGGACATAAGATTTTTGCTTTCACTGGGGAAGTTTGATCTTGCACCCGATTCAAGCATCCGGGTTCAGTTTGCCACCTTTATTGGCCGTGGGGTGCATGTTTCCCCCGACAACTCTTTGAATCTCCCCGTACATCCGGAGCTATTCACGGACAATCTGAACTTTGATGATCTCATTCTTAACGCGGCAATCTCCGATTCCCTGGGACAGCTTCTGCTTGACCCAACCCTCCCCCCCATTGGGTTGCACACGGTTAATCTGAGCGAAGATTCTGCGCACCTCGAATGGGACCCCTGGGTCTATCCCGAAGTGACGGGCTATGAACTGTATGTCACCGAAATCCCGGATTCGGTCACCCCATACCCACAAGTTCCTCCCCCCTGGTATAGTCCGTCTGAATTCTCAGACACCATCTCACTCGGAAGAGTAAGAAAACAGACTCTCTTTGGCTTAGACCCGTTCAAAATGTACGCGGTTTGCCTTGCACACCGGTTAGCCAGTGGGATTTCACAATTAAGTGATCCGATTTATATCCCTCCTCAGAAATCACTCCCTCCTCCGAAAATCGAGTCAGAGTACCTTTTTGTTCAAGACAATGAGCCGGTAATTATTGAATGGGAGGCCCCGGACTCTGTCGACACTGACTACTACAACATTTATAAGTTCAACAACCAGACGGCTTCAAATGAACGTTTTGAGCCATTCTATGATGATGGTTTCTGGATGGACTCCTTGATGGCTGTTGATAGTTTCCTGTATGGCAACACCTATTATTATTACCACATGCCTGTCTATCTTACGGTTGATTCCGGGACTACTTCCACCCTTGACTACTATGCCGCAGATGGAAATGTATTCGTTATCACGGCTGTCGACAAGAGCGGACAGGAGACCAGTTTCTCAACCGAGGTCTCGGTCAACAAGATTGATGAACGAACCAAAGATATTCTTGTCATTACCAGTTCCAACAGCTGGTACAATACCCTCGTTTCGACAGATTCCATTGAACTCTTCTATCGAAACCTCCTCTTTGGCTATGACTATGATATCTATTCTCTTCATGACTCATTAATCATTGACCAACAGTGGAGAATGGACTGGCACGATCTGACCCGATACAAATCAGTTATCATAGATGACCAGATACGCTCTGAGGCTCTTGATGCTTCCTTTGAAGACAGCACCCGAGGAGTAACCCGCTTCCTCGCCTCCGGTGGCAGGCTGGCCTACTTTGGCTCCCTGGCAACTTTCACTGACAACGGGCTGCACTCGCCACCCGGTTTTCGTCCTCTAACCGGACCTCTTTTTGAGAACTTCATTGGTGTGGACTCGGTCTATTCGGTTGGACTTGCCTATTATCTGGACAGTACCACTGCGCCGTTCATGGACACGTTGTTCGGATTTCAAAGGGCGGAATCAGTCAATGGCTACATTCCGAATCTGACCTTTGAGTATCCGGAGGGTTTTTTCACTCCCTTTCTCCATTCTCTCTGGCCGCAAGCTTCCGCTCCCACCGTGGCCACATTTGCCCCGCGCACCAACGCAACCGTCACCCATCTTTTCAGGTCTCATTCTCCGACCTCATCCAGAATCGAAGGAAACCCGGTTGGAGTTCTTACCGAGTACGGCGGGGCTGTCGCCTACCTGTTTGGATTCCATCTTTGGTACATGAACCAGGTCAACGCCCGGCACTTGATTGACTACATCATGCTCCTTCCCACCGATGTTGCCGAAAGTGCCGAGAACAGCCTTCCCACTTCCATTGAACTGCACCAGAATTATCCCAACCCTTTCAACCCGGAGACTAACATACGGTTCTCTCTTCCTGTCAAAGCGGAGATATCGCTGGAACTGTTCAATATTCTTGGGCGAAAAGTCCGTACGTTGGCCGATCACCAGTCCTTTGCTCCGGGGAGCCACAGTATCAGATGGGACGGTCTGACCAGATCCGGGCAACCCGCCGCCAGTGGTCTTTACTTTTATCGCCTCAACGTGGCCGAAAAAAGCTATTCGCGCAAGATGATCCTGCTTCGCTAATGGTTCCACTTGACAAACAGGACCCACAAAACAGATATTAACCTAAATTCAAAACCTCGTATCTTTTGGAGAGAGTTCTATGCCGCCCAAAAAGAAGTCTGCCCCTTCAACCAAAGCTATTGACACCCTCCTTGACGAAAGTCGGAAATTCAAACCGGCCGCTTCCTTCACCCGGCAGGCGAATGCATCCAACGCTCTCTACAAAGAAGGAGCAGCCAACCCGGTAAAATTCTGGGAAAAAATGGCCAAAGAACTGGTCTGGAAAAAAAATTGGACCAAAGGACTAATCTGGAATCCGCCCGATGCCAAATGGTTTGTCGGTGGTAAACTCAATATAACCGAGTCCTGCCTCGACCGCCACATCAAAGAAGGCAAGCGGAACAAGGCGGCCCTGATCTGGGAAGGAGAACCGGGCGATCAACGTACTTTCACTTATTTCGATCTCTACCGCCAGGTGAACAAATTTGCCAATGTCCTGAAATCTCTCGGAGTAGAAAAAGGAGACCGGGTAGCTATCTATCTGCCGATGATTCCGGAACTCATGATTTCCATGCTTGCCTGCGCTCGGATCGGTGCTATTCACTCGGTCGTTTTTGGCGGCTTTTCCCCTGACTCGCTTCGCGACCGGATCAATGATGCCGAAGCAAAACTTCTTATAACTGCCGATGGCGGCTGGCGTCGCGGTCAGATCGTACCGCTAAAGCATGATGCCGATGTCGCCATTGCCGACTGTCCTTCAATTGAGCATGTGGTTGTGGTCAAGCGCGGAGACTTCCTCCTCCGGTTCAAGGAAGGGCGCGATCACTGGTATCACCGTTTGATGCAGGAGGCCGATGCTTACTGCGAACCGACAGTCATGGATAGCGAAGACCCCCTGTTTATTCTGTATACTTCGGGCACTACCGGCAAACCAAAAGGGATCATGCATACCTGCGGCGGCTATCTGACCGGGGTCTACGCCACCACCAAGTATGTCTTTGATCTGAAAGAGGATGATGTGTTCTGGTGCACCGCCGACTGTGGCTGGATAACCGGACATTCTTACATCACCTACGGTCCAATGGCCAACGGAGCTACACAGGTCATGTACGAGGGCTCCCCCAACTGGCCGGACGAAGACCGCTTCTGGCAAATTGTGGAAGACTACGGCGTGAGCGTCTTCTATACCGCTCCGACCGCCATTCGCTCATTCATGCAATGGGGGCGCGAGTGGCCCGACAAACATGACTTGAGTTCTTTGAGGCTGCTGGGGACCGTTGGCGAGCCAATCAACCCGGAGGCCTGGATTTGGTATCACGAAGTCATCGGTCAGAAAAAGTGCCCTATCGTAGATACCTGGTGGCAGACAGAAACCGGTCACATAATGATAACACCGCTGCCGGGGGCGACCACCACCAAACCGGGTTCGGCAACCAGGCCGTTTCCCGGAATCGAGGCGGCCATCCTTGACGAAAACGGCAAGCCGGTCAAAAAAGGAGGCGGTTATCTGGCCATCACCAAACCCTGGCCGGGGATGCTTCGCGGGATATGGGGAGACCGCCAACGTATGATTGATACCTATTGGTCAAAATGGGACAAAACCTACTTCCCCGGTGATGGCGCCAAAATAGACAAAGACAAGTATTTCTGGATTCTCGGACGAGTGGACGACGTCATCAATATCTCCGGTCACCGGCTGTCTACTATGGAAGTTGAGTCCGCCCTGGTTGAGCATGCGCAGGTTACCGAAGCCGCCGTGGTAGGCGTTTCGCATGACATCAAGGGAGAAGGTTTGGTCGCTTTTGTGACAGCCGCCCGGGGGACCGCGACTGACGATAAGCTGGTTGCACGCCTCCGCGATTTTGTCGCCAGAAAGATTGGAGCAATCGCCAAGCCGGAGAAGATCATTTTCACCGGTGATCTACCCAAGACGAGATCAGGAAAGATCATGCGTCGTCTTCTCAGGGATATCGCGGCCGGTAAGATTATTGGAGATACAACCACCCTGGCCGATCCGGATATTCTCAACAAGATCAAAGCGCGTTACGAAGAGGACTGATTCGCTGTATCCCCATGAACCAAGACCCTATGATTGAGATTATTTATGAAAATGAGGACTGGCTTCCCTTCTTTCAAACAGCGCTGGATGAAATCTCAGTCCCTTATCGGCTGAATTTCATTGCCGAACATCATCTTGTTCTGAGCCAGCCGCCGGATGACATTGTTTATCTCAATCGGATATCTCCGTCCAGCCACACTCGCGGTAACGGTCGGGCCCTGATTAACGGGGAGCAGTATTTGGACTACCTGCAGTCTTATAATCGGCGTGTGATAAATCCGATGCCTACCATGAACTATGAAATGAGCAAGGTTGAGCAGTACCGGCTTCTCAAGCAGCATGGCCTCGCTTACCCCCGATCGGTCTTCTCTTCGGATATGGCCGAGCTCAACAAAGCCGCTCGCGCCCTTCCTTTTCCGGTCCTGACCAAACAGAATTGCTCCGGGAAAGGACTGGGCATCCGGAAATTCGACAGTCCGGCGCACCTGACTGAGTACCTGCTCTCCGGAAGTGTGGAGCAGTCACCGGATGGCATCCTGCATGTGCAGGAGTATATAGAACCGAAGGGGAATTTTGTCACTCGCGTTGAAATTGTCGACGGCAAACTCGTGTACGCCTTCCGCAGTTCATGCGAGCAGGGGTTTGAGCTCTGTCCGGCCGATGCCTGTCGTATTGATCAGGGGAGCGGAAAGTCCTCGGCGCCGGACTCAGCGAGTTCGCTGTTCCAGTGGGTAGAATCGTTTGAGCATCCGCTTGTGGCCAAGTACATTGAGATTTCACAGGCGGCCGGTTTTGATATGGCCGGATTTGAATTCATTGAGAGCCAGACCGGGGCCGTATATACCTATGATATCAACGGTACCACCAACTACTCCCCCGATGTAGAACGACAGTCCGGCAATATGGCCAGACACGCATTTCAGGAGTTTATTACCCGACTGGCCAAATAGAAACTCCGCCGGTCAGATGACCAGCGGAGCTCTGAGATTCTAATGTCACTCGGTAGCCTATTTTTCATCCCCACCAAGAATAATCGGAAGACTTCCGGCATCATTGCCAACAATTACTACTTTAGTGTTAGGCGATTCGGCAATCTTCAATGTCGCCTCAATCCCCTTCCATTTCAGGAGTGAATTGGTAATTCCGGCACTGACGATTTTTTGGAAGTCGGCAATACCCTGGGCTTCAATCCTCTTCCGCTCAGCTTCCAGCTTCTCTTTCTCAATAGTGAATTTCATCTTCTGAGATTCCTGCTCAGCGGTCAGCTTGAAATTGATCGCCTCCGAGATTTTTTGCGGTATCTGCACATCCCTGATGACAAGGTTTTCTATCTCAATGAACTTGTCGGCCATAGCGTCCTGCAGACCGGTAATCATCTCGGTAGCCAACTCCTCTCGTTTAGTTGAGTAAATCTCCTCAGGAGTAAATCGGCCGGCAACGGATCGCGTGATCCCTCGCATGGCCGGGGCCAAAGAGACAGCGTAATAGTTGGGTCCAATCCCAATCTGGAGCGAATCCAGTTTAGACATGAGAGGCCGATAGAGAACCGAAAACTCCATCCCGATTGTCGCACCATCTGAGGACAGTACATTCATGGTCTCTTTGTTCTCCTGCAACTGTATTTTGTAAACAAAGATATTGTTCCAGGGGAGATGCCAGGAGAATCCTTCGGGGTAGATTTTCCCCATTTCAGTTCCATCGCCAAATTTGGAATAGAATACCCCTCGGTGACCCGAAGGAACCTGGGTTCCGCAGCCGATTGCACCAAGCGCCATGATAATAATGAGCAGCGCCGGTAATAGTTTGAGATTAGGTCCTTTCATAGAAAACCTCCTTGTATGAATGAGCTGACAAAAACTATATTTGTTATCAAACTGTATAGAGGTATTACTCGAAATAGTAAAGAGAATTCAATTAAAAAGCCCGCAGGTCGTGTTGCTTTATGCCCCGGGGGAAATCCAGGCTGTGAGTAGATCACGAGGAAAGGGAATAAAGTCGGCCCATTGCCCTCAATAAGCCAGCCTGGCTACAGCTTTGTCCGGTACGGAATAGCCCAGAAAGCCCGGGCGGTCGGCCAGTCGTTTACGAAGTCAAAACTGATGAAATTAACCGTATGCCAGAGCTTTTCCGTCCCGGGCAGAGTCCTGAGCGTGTCAGTTGAGTGATAGAGCGTAATGGAATCCATCTTTTGATAGTAGTCACCATCGGCTGTCTGTGCCGATATGAAGGTCGGAAAGACCTTCAGGGTAGCGGAAGTATCAGATACCGCATCAATGCTGACCAGACTGGAAGGGCTCAGCTGCGGCATGTCTTCCAGTTTTATTGTCGGAATGGTCCTGAAACTAACATCAAATGGGGACGAGCGGTACAAGCGCTGGTCGCCGTCAAAACTAACCGCCCCACTGCTGTCACTAACATTTACCGTCACCGGAATAGAAAGACCCAAATGGTTATATCCGGAAAAGCTGTACAATTTCCAGCCTATGAAGGGACGGGAATCATCCCCAATCTTCAGAAAGTGCCCATTCCGCACCAGTGTCCGTATTTCCTGTCGGTAACTGGTTCCGGTAGATTTGATTTTTGCAATTGTCACATAGTATTCATCGGTGACGTTCACGACCGCCTCTCTCAAATCTCCCAGCCCTCCCGCGTCAACGGTTGACTTGCTGAATGAGACAGCCGTCACTCTTTTGATTGAGTCAACAACTTCCCGGTAGCTGCCGGGCCGCGAAGGGACCGTGTATTCCAGTGTGTCCAGCCCGTCCTGACCGAATAGCTCCACCGCATCTTCGCTCTGGGCCATATAATTCATAATCTCATCTTCATCGGATACAAAAGGAACATCTTTTTCTTCACAGCCAATCAGAGCGATCAACATCGAAAATAGAACAAGAACCAAGCTCAGTTTTTTCATATCTGCCTTAAATCCGGATATCCGTTTCGCTTTCAGTAATTAAACGTATCAACGCTTCTTTTGTTTTCTGGTTTTTAGTTTTTCAGTCAGACGGGCCGCCTCATCCCGGATTAGCATGGCTGTTTCAAAATCCAGATTGTCCGCTGACTGCTTCATCGCCTTCATCAGAAAAGACAGTTGGTCTTCCCCGCTCATACGCGTGAAACTGTCCGGTTTTTCAAAAGAAACCTCTTCTTCGGTCTTGCTGTCAGCAAACTGAGTTGTGCGGAGGATTTCGTCTCTGGTTTTGAAGACTGTCTCGGGATTGATATTATGCTCTTTATTGTAGGCCATCTGCTTCTCACGTCGTCTTGAGGTCTCATCAATGGCAATTTGCATCGACCTCGTGACTTTGTCAGCATAGAAAATCACTTCACCATTTTTGTTTCTGGCCGCACGCCCGGCTGTCTGAATCAGAGCCCTGGCCGACCTGAGAAACCCTTCCTTGTCCGCATCCAGAATCGCGACCAGTGAGACTTCCGGCAAATCCAGCCCTTCTCGGAGCAAGTTTACACCTACCAGCACATCGAACTCGGCCAGCCTCAGGTCCCGGACAATGGCGGTGCGGTCAATCGCGGCGATTTCGCTATGAAGATAACGAGAGCGGATGCCCATCTTGTTGAGGTAGTCGTTAAGATCCTCAGACATTCGCTTGGTGAGCGTGGTAACCAGAACCCGCTCCCCCGATTTTTTCCGCAATCTCGCCTGTTCCAGAAGATCGTCAACCTGTGTTGCCAGCGGCTTTACAATGATCTTTGGATCAAGAAGGCCGGTTGGCCGAATAACCTGATCCACTACCACTCCCTCGCACTTCTCCAACTCAAAGTCTGCCGGGGTAGCAGAGACATATATTGTGTTTGGAGTTAGTTCTTCGAATTCATCAAAAAAGAGCGGGCGATTGTCCAGGGCCGAAGGCAGCCGGAAACCATGCTCCACAAGTACCTCTTTGCGGCTGCGATCCCCGGCAAACATCCCTCTTATCTGTGGTATCGACTGGTGCGACTCGTCAATAATGGTCAGGAAGTTGTCCGGGAAAAAGTCTATCAGACAGAAGGGGCGTTCCCCTTCCTTTCGTGCCGTGAGATGACGGGAGTAGTTCTCAATCCCGGAGCAGTAGCCCACCTCCTGGAGCATCTCAAGATCATACTTGGTTCTGGATTCCAACCGTTGGGCTTCAAGCAGCTTGTTGTTGGAGCGAAGAAACTCCAGCCGTTCATCAAGCTCATCTTTGATCAGCTTGATCGCCCCTTTCAATTGCTCCGGAGAGGTTACAAAGTGCTTGGCCGGATAGATTGAGACCCGTTCCCGCTCTGCCAGAATCTCCCCGGTCAGAGGGTCAATTTCTGAAACTCGCTCCACTTCATCCCCAAAAAACTCGAATCGAAAGGCGTGCTCATGATAGGCCGGTATCAACTCGATGGTATCCCCCCGTACCCGGAACTTCCCTCTTGAAAAATCGACCGCATTCCGGACATAGTGAATATCGATCAAGCGGCGGATCAGTTCATCCCGATCAAGCTCTTCCCCCTGCCGGATGACCATGAACTGCCGTTTGTATTCTTCGGGCGAACCCAGACCATAGATGCAGGAGACCGAGGCCACGATAATTACATCATCCCTGTCCAACAATGAGGCAGTGGCCCGGAGGCGGAGCCGATCGATATCCTCATTAACGGCCGTATCCTTCTCGATATAGACATCCGTATTCGGGATATAAGCTTCGGGCTGGTAGTAGTCATAATAGCTAATGAAAAACTCGACCGCATTGTCCGGGAAAAAGGCTTTAAGTTCCCCAAACAGCTGAGCGGCCAGAGTCTTATTGTGCGAAATCACCAGGGCCGGTCGCCCCAGCCTGGCGATTGTATTGGCAATGGTGAAAGTTTTGCCGGAGCCGGTAACTCCAAGAAGAGTCTGATATTTCCGCCCCTGCTCGACAGATTTGACCAGTTCCTCAATCGCCTGAGGCTGGTCCCCTTTGGGCGTCAGACCGCTCTTGATTACGAATAGGGATTTATCACCCAAGGCGGTACGCTCCCGGCTCAACGGATATCCTTGCTAATCGTATGCATCTCATCAATATAGGTACAAATCCGGCCTTGACAATCACAAAGGAGCTTAATTATCACTTAGTTTTCACCTGGATTGACCTGGTTTTATTCGAACAGAATCCGCTCCCAATGGTTTAAGAGGCGAAATCCGAAACAGAAAGGCGGTAAGAATTGCCTTGACTTCCGGTTCGTTATTGTTAGTTTAATTGGCTAACTTATTACGGGTAAAGAAATTCTGATTCCTGGAGGACCAGTAGAAATGTACGCTGTTTTTCAAATATCCGGCTTTCAGTTTAACGCTGAGGTAGGCGAAGTTATTCAGATTCCGTCTCAGTCGGTTGAAAGCGGTTCAAAACTGGACATCAACGAAGTACTGCTGTTGAAAAAAGAAGATAACCTTCTTATTGGTCAGCCGTTTGTCGAAGGTGCCCGGGTTGAGGCCGAAGTTGTTGAGCATGGCAAAAACGAGAAAGTGGTTGTTTTCAAAAAGAAACGTCGTACCAAGTACCGCCGCACTCAGGGCCATCGTCAGGGATTTAGCGAGATCAAGATCAACAAGATCGTAGCACCTGAAGCCTAAATAATCTATTGATGAGCACTTGTAGGGCACGGATAGCTCTTATTGGAGCCTGCTTTCTACTGCTGGCTTTCTCAGTTGCGGCTCAGCCTGACTATCGTATCAACGAAGTCGTAGTCGAGGGAAACCATCGCGCCAGCAAGTCGCTCATTCTTGGAGCCGCCGCCCTTGACGTTGGCTCTCCCCTCTCCGCCACAGATATCAGTGCGTCTATCCGCAGGCTCTACCGGCTGGACATCTTTTCTGATGTCCATATTGATGCCGAGCCGGTCGCGGACGGACTGAAAGTATTCATTGTCGTCAAAGAGCGGCCCAAGCTCATTGGTCTCAATTTTAAGGGGAATGACAAGATCAAGTCCAAGGATTTCAAGGAAAAACTCGGACTTGCCGTTGGGGGTTATATCTCACCCAATCTTATCAAAGAGAAGATGAACGAGATGAAAAAGCTGTATGATGAGAAAGGCTACTTTCAGGCCTCAATCAAGCCGGAGTTGGACTACAGCCCGGACTCATCGGATGCTTCGCTCACTTTCGCCATTGATGAGCGCTCCAAAGTAAAAGTTGAGAACGTTGTCATTACCGGCAACGTACGGGTGAAGCCGAGTGATCTCGTTGGCAAAATGCGCAATCGGAAGCGCGGATTCTTGAGAAGCTCAGATTTTGCCCGTGACAAGTATGCCGAAGATCTCGAAAAGGTCATCACCGAGCTTCACAATCGGGGCTATACCGATGCCTACCTGATCTCCGATTCCATGACCATTGATACCGTGCGCAGCCGGATGACCATCTTTCTGCAGCTTTACGAAGGTCCACAGTACTACTTTGGCGAAGTGGAGTTCGTCAACAATGATAAGCTGAGTGACAGAATCCTCAGGAAGAGTCTGAAGTTCAAGTCCGGTGATGTTTTCAACGGTGAAGGATACGATGAAACTATATATGAATTGTACTCCGCCTACCAGGAGATTGGGCATCTCCATACGCAGATACTGGATGAAAGAGCAACCGTTAGTGATTCCATTGTCAACGTGACCTACACTGTCACCGAGGGGCTCCCCTCGCACATAAACTTAGTACATATTACGGGCAATCATAAAACCAAGGACAAAATTATTCGCCGGGAGATATCCAGTCTCCCCGGTCAGGTTTTCAGCCGCGCCCGTCTGATTCGGTCGGTGCGGGATGTCATGGCCCTGAATTTTTTCAGCAACGTCCTCCCCGAACCGATCAGCCTCCCCAATGGGGATGTTGATGTTGAGTTCAAAGTGGAAGAAAAACAGACCGGCCAGATATCGGCCGGTGCCGGATATAATTCGGAGGACAAAGTTGTCGGTACGCTCGGCATGGCCATCCCCAACTTCCGGGGTAACGGACAAAACCTTACTTTTAATGTCGACTTTGGCAGCCGAAGAAACTCAACCTCGGTCTCATTCACCGAACCCTGGCTGCTTGGCCGTCCCACTCTCTTCGGGACCGACCTCTACACTACGAACAGGCGCTGGTATGACGACTATACCGAAGGACGCCAGGGGGGATCGATCCGTCTGGGCCGGAGACTTCGCTGGCCTGACAACTATTTCCGCGTCCATACAACCTACCGTCTGGAACGTAACCGTTTCGATGACTTTGATGACAGCTACCGCCTCTCTAACTCGTTTAAGCGGATCGACCTGTATGATGTAGACAAAAATGGTAACTATTACAACGCCTCAGATAGTAGTACGACCTCTGACAGAGAACCGTATCCCGGCTCGATCCTGACTTACGATGAAAAGTGGCAGACGGCTTCGCGTATCTCGTTCACCATAACCAGAGACTCACGAGATTTGCCGGAATTTGCCACCTCGGGCTCAAAAATCTCCTACACTTTTGAGAACACGGGCGGCTTTCTGGGCGGCTTCTGGTCATATCAAAAACACTCCTTCTCAGCCGCAAAGTTCTTCCCCCTCTTTTGGAATATGGCTCTGGCGGCAAAAGTTCAATACGGAGCTGTCACATCACCCAATGGTGACTCTCGGATATTCCTTTCTGACCGCTTCACCCCCGGTGGAACAGCCTATGATGGTATTGTACGCGGATATGATGACGGTGTCCTGACGCCTGATTCGCTGGTAACATTTAAGGATACTGTCGTATACTATTCCGGGTTCCCCGATAGCGCGACCTACGACAGCACAAATCTGGCCACGGTAAGTGAGTTCACCACCCGGGTCAGGGGCAAATACATGCTGATCTCCAATATTGAATTGCAGTACCCGGTTGTCCGTCAGCAGATTTATGCCATGCTCTTTTTTGATGCCGGTAATTCCTGGCTTAATCAGTCGGACATTAAACCGTTACGCGATCTCTACAAAGGATTTGGAATCGGATTTAGAATCGTAGTCCCCGGGATCGGGACGATTGGATTTGACTTTGCTCGAAGGCTTGACGATCTTCGAGGAGAAGGTCTCGGTTGGAAACCGCACTTCCAAATTGGTACGACCTTCAGATAAGTGGAAAAAATCATCTGTTAAAACTCTGTTAAGGAGCCATACATGCGCAGCATAAGCAAAATCATTCTCACTCTGTTTGCGGCCCTGATTCTGACTTCGGCCGCCGCTGAATTTGTCAACGCCCAGGGGACCAAAATGGGCTTTGTCAATGATGAGAGAATCAAGATGGAATACCGCGCCTGGCAAAAGGCACAGGAACAATGGGAACTGGAAGCCAAGGCCTGGGAAGAAGAAGCTATTGCCAAGCAGGAAGAACTTCGTGAAATGGAAGAAGAATACGATAAGCAGAAACTGATCCTTTCCGAAGAAAAGAAAAAAGAGAAAGAGGCTGCCATTAAGGTGAAGTCGGATGATCTGGACGCCTATACCAGACGAGTCTTTGGACCTAATGGCGAAGCGGAGAGAAAACAGGCCAGTCTTCTTCAGCCATTGCTGGACAACGTGACCGCGGCTATCGAAGCTGTCGCGGTTGAGGAAACTTACGACGTTATCTTCACCCTGCAGAGCGGTCTGGGCTATATAAACCCGACACTGGATATCACAGATAAAGTGTTAAAGTATCTCGAAGAAAATGAAGGCTAAGCTCGAGTACACGCTTGCTGAAATAGCGGAAAAGATCGGTGCCGATATCCAGGGGGATCCTTCCTGCAAAATAAACGGAGTCGCACCGATACAAACGGCCGGTCCGGGAGACCTGACGTTTATCGCTAACAAAAACTACTATAAACATCTGGCCGACACTACTGCGTCGGCCGTTGTTTTATCCCCTGACTCGCCTGAATGCCCAATACCATCTTTGAGACATGCCAACCCGTATCTGAAATTCTCTGAAACGATCGACCTGCTCTATCCCGATTCAGACGACCAGCCTGTCGGTGTCGACAAAAGCAGCGTTGTTGAAGAAAGTGTTAGTCTGGACCCTACTTGCTTGGTCGGCCCTCTGTGCCATATTAAAAAGGGCACCGCGATCGGCAAGAGTACTAAACTCATTTCATCTGTTTTTGTTGGGAAGGATGTAACGATTGGTGATAACTGCCTGATTTACCCGGGGGTCAGAATACTTGACAGCTGTAAGATCGGCAACAATGTGATCATTCACGCTTCCACCGTGGTTGGCTCTGATGGATTCGGATACGCTGAATCTCCCACCGGTCTCAAAAAAATCAAGCAGCTGGGCTGGGTTGAGATTGAAGATAATGTTGAGATTGGATCAAATTGCTCTATTGATCGTGGCGCTCTTGAGGCTACCCGTATTGGAGCCGGGACCAAGATTGATAATCTGGTCCAAATAGCTCATAACGTTGAGATTGGCCAGCATTGTATTATCATCAGCCAGGTCGGAATTGCCGGTTCTACCAAACTGGGCAATCAGGTTGTCCTGGCCGGACAGGTTGGTGTTGTGGGTCATATTTCAATCGGCGATGGCGCTCAGGTTGGAGCCCAGTCCGGGGTCAAGAAAGACCTTGAAGGCGGCAAGAAGTACTTTGGCAGCCCGGCCCGCGAGTTTTTGACCGGGGCGAGAATCGAGGCAGCCCAGGCAAAACTACCGGACTTACTGAAGCAAATCTCCCAATTTAAAAAGAAGCTCTCTGAGTGAGAGCTTCTTCTCATTTTCTCTGCAAACCACCAATTAATTCTTTAGAACGGGAGATCGTCATCATCACCGGCCGGCGGGGGGGGCGGCGGTGGAACATCACCGGAACCGGACGAAGCTCCACTTCCAGCCGATGAACCACGAGGCTCAATGAAAGTAAAATTCTGTACAACGACTTCAGAGATATACTTCTTGTTCCCTTCCTTGTCGTCATAGCTGCGATTGGAGATACGCCCTTCAACATAAACCTGCTGTCCTTTGGACAGGTATTCCTTCATCACCTCAGCCTGTCGGCCCCAGGCGACAATATTATGCCAGACGGTCGATTCCTTCTTCTCGCCATCCTGCCCTTTCCATCGCTCGGACGTAGCCAGTGAAAAAGTCGCCACCGCTTTGCCACTGGGCGTATATTTGAGCTCCGGGTCCTTGCCTAAGCGGCCAATCAAAATTGCCTTATTTACGCTCATGAATCCCCTTCCAAAAGTATATGTTTATGTCCGAATATTACCATCCGCCATTCTTCCTGTCAAGAGGAGGGGGAAAAATTGCTTGATGTTACCCCCGGATCAGGCTATCGTTTGTCCACAATGGGAGTTGAAATCATGAGCGAATTGGACTTGAAACAGACATTGCAAACCTTAACCGAATTTCTCCGGAAACAGTTGGAATCAAGTGGACTGGAAGGTTTTGTGGTTGGCTTGTCAGGCGGCATTGACTCAGCCCTCTCTTCGTCACTAGCCGTGAATGCGGTAGGAAAAGACCGCATCCTGGGGATTCTAATGCCGTTTCGCACTTCCTCAACGGAATCAGTTTCTGACGCTCGTGAATTGGCCGCGCATCTTGGTATCAAGACCCGTGAAATCGATATCTCTCCGATGGTGGATGCCTATTTCCCCGAGATCAGCGAGAACCTCCTGCTCCGGGCAGGCAACAAGATGGCCCGGGAGCGAATGTCAATACTCTTTGATATTGCCGCTGAGACCAGGTCGCTGGTTCTGGGAACCGGCAACCGGACCGAGATCGCTCTTGGCTATACAACCTGGTACGGTGACTCAGCCTGCTCCATAAACCCATTGGCCGAACTCTACAAACGTGAAGTAAGAAAACTGTCGGCCATGCTGGATGTCCCCAAAAGCATTCTTACCAAGGCACCTTCGGCTGACCTCTGGACCGGACAGACTGATGAGGGCGAGATTGGGGTGACGTATGAAGAGATCGATAAACTCCTCAAACTGATCATCGACCAGGGCCTAACCTCAAGAGCCGTTCTCCTCGAAAAAGGATTCGAGTCCGCCGATATTGAACGAGTGGTCAGCCTGGTCAATGCCAACAGCTTCAAGAGAAAGCTACCGGAAACAGCCAGTCTTGATCGCCCACCCATTCCGTACTCCGTCTCTCTACAGGAGTGAAGATTTTGCGCTCTGATAGTTCCGGCCAGCTGTTTTTGGTCCCCACTCCGATTGGTAATCTGCAGGATCTGACAGAGCGGGCAGTCAAAACGCTCAAAGAGGTCGATCTGGTCGCCTGCGAAGACACCCGGCACAGCGGCCGCCTGCTGAAGGCTCTCGAGATCAAGACGGCCCTGATCAGCTACCATGATTTCAACGAGTCCAGAAGATCAGAACAGCTCCTGAGCCAGCTTAAATCCGGTAAGAGCATTGCCGTTATAACCGATGCCGGATCACCCGGGATTTCTGATCCTGCCTATCGTATCGTCCGCACCGCAATCGACAATGACATCGAGATCGTCCCCCTCCCCGGCCCCTGTGCAATAATCCCGGCCCTGACCGCTTCCGGACTCCCGACCGACCGCTTCTTTTTTGAAGGTTTCCTGCCGGTCAAATCGGGCGCACGCTTGCGGAAGCTGGGGCAACTTAAGGACCTCGCTCACACGCTCGTCTTTTATGAATCCCCTTTCCGAATTGAGAAGACGCTAAGTGCGGCGCTTGAAGTTCTCGGTGATCGTGAGGCCTGTCTGGCCAGGGAGATTTCAAAACTGTATGAACAGTTCATAAGGGGACCTCTCGGCGACATTCTGGCCACCATCCAGGCGAAACCAGTCAAAGGGGAGATTGTCCTTGTCATTGCCGGAGCAGATTACACCAGCAAAAAGAAGACTGAGCCAGCCGATGAATAAACCAACAACTCAAAGACGATATTGGCCGGTCGACTGGATCATAATCGGTTACTCCCTTTTGATGAGCATATTGATTCTGATCCTGGGACGTCCGTTTGCGAGTTACCATTCAGAACTGTTTTTTTACAGTTCTATGGCCGGGCTGGCCGTTCTCATTCCCCGTTTTGTCAATCCCAGCCGAGGCTGGTTGTTCGCGCTGATTCGCTACCTGTATCCGGGAGCGATGCTGGCCTTTTTCTATCTTTTCACCGCCGGTACCATGTTCCTTCTGTTTGACCACTTTCTTGATGCCTCACTGACTCAGTTTGAGCGCGAATTGATCGGGGTCAATTTGACTCTTCTGATTGATCGAGAATATCTCAACGTCTGGGTGACGGAGATAGTGTCATTTTGTTACTTCGCCTACTATCCCATGATCCCCGTGTATGTATTTTCCCTGTTCATCACTAAACGGTATGAGTTGCTTCAGAAATCGTTCGCGACCATTTGCCTGACTTTCTTTTGCGGATATATGCTCTTTTTCCTTTTCCCTATTGAAGGCCCCCGCTGGTTTTATCGGGCTGATTATATCAATCAGGTACAGGGACCGCTCTTTCGCCAGATGGTTGACTGGGTTATTGCCAACGGAGCGGTCCGGGGCGGTTGTATGCCGTCCACCCATTTTGCCGTCGCGCTGGTCATTCTCCTGTACTGCTTCAAGCATTTCAAAAAAACCGCCTGGCTTCTCCTTCCGGTGGATATCGGACTGGCGGCCGGAACGGTCTGGGGCAGATTTCACTACCTCTCCGATGTTATTGTTGGAGGAATCATTGGGGCGACAGCATATTGGTTCGTAGAAAAACATTACGCCAATTGGGTCAGCAGTCGATTGGTAATTGATAAAGAACAAAAGTTGAGTAAAACAAATGTATCCTGAATTTTTCCATATCGGCCCTTTCCCCGTCCGCGCCTATGGTGTCATGCTGGCCGCGGCCTTCTTTCTGGGAATCCTCTATTTGCGTTACCTGGCCAAGCGCGACAACCGCTCATTTGAAGAACTGCTCAGTATTTCCTATGTGACAATTTTTGGCGGGGTTATCGGGGCCCGGCTGGCCTATGTTCTTTTCCATCTGGATGATTTTTCAGGACGCTGGACAGACACGTTCAATCCGTTTGCTTCGGGACAGTTTGGAATCGCCGGAATGAACCTTTACGGCGGGGTCCTTTTGGCCATGATTGGCATTGCCGCTTATGCTCGTCTGAAAAAACTCAGAATTCTGGATATCTTTGATATTATCGCCCCAACCCTGGCTCTGGGTATCGCTCTGGGACGAATCGGCTGCCTGCTTAATGGCTGCTGTTTTGGTACCCCCTGTGATCTCCCCTGGGGGATCAGTTACGATCCGGGCTCCATCCCGTATTCCGTCTATGGCGATGCCCACCTGCACCCGGCCCAGATATATTCCGCCCTGTACGGGTTCGGATTGTTTGGACTCACCCATGTTTTGATTAAAAAGAGGAAGTTTTTCGGCCAGGTAGTCTCGATTATGCTGATGGTTGAAGCTGTCTTTCGGGTGGCAATTGAGCATGTGAGATACTACGAAGCAGAGATGTTTTTTGAAATCGCCGGTCTGGAGATCACCTATAACTATGCCATTGGGATACTTCTTTTCTCTACCGGACTGATCATCTATATCACACAAAAAAACAAGCCCCAAGGACCCTCCTGACCATTATCATCCTGTAAGCCGCTCTCCTCACAGAACTTACAACGCAAGATATAGACTTTATCGAGCTACGATGCTAAAGAGTGGAAGTCGTATTTCAGATAATTAAGATCGCCTCGGTAAATCTTTGTGAATATTTGCACAAATTCTCCTTTACAAACAGGACAAAATAGTTAATATTTTCCCCTAATTCTAAGAGGAGTCGATTCTAATTCAGAATCAAAGGAGCTGGGAAATAACAACATTATGTCAAGAATCCCCCAACAAGTAATCCCGTTGGTTGTGATCTTCACCTTGGCTTTAGCTGCCCTCATTGTGGGCAGGCAGCTTTTGGTCCCTGAGAGTTTTGGTGATCTGGGTCACTACCGGGCAGATGCGGTCGGCGAAGTTGCCGCGCTGGACATCTCGTATGCCGGCGCACAAGCCTGCCTTGACTGCCATGAAGATATTTACGATACCAAACAGGAAGGACACCATCAGGGGCTGTCCTGCGAAACCTGCCACGGACCGGCTGCCAATCACGCGGAGGCACCGGATGAGTTCCTGCCGCTGGTCCCCCGTGGCCGTGACTACTGCACTCCCTGCCATGGTTACAATCCGGCTCGTCCATCCGGATTTCCTCAGATTATCGAAGAAAACCATAATCCTGGTGAATCCTGTTTGACGTGCCACAATTCTCACAATCCCGCAACGCCGGAATCCCCGCAGGAGTGTGCGGCCTGTCATCGCCCGATAGTAAACCAGAAACTTGTCTCGCATCATACCAATGTTGAGTGTACTACCTGCCACACCGTGCCGGATGAACATATGTCAAATCCGAGACTGGTCCGGGCCAAGCGCCCGACCGAACCGGAGACCTGCGGGCAATGCCACAGCCGGTCGGCCAACAGTTCCAAAAACATTCCACGAATTGATATGCAGACTCACGGAAATCGTTATAACTGCTGGGATTGCCATTACCCTCATTCTCCGGAGGCAAACCGATGAAAGAAAGACCGACTATGCACCGCCGGGAGTTCTTGAGGAATTTTTCCAGAAAGATCCCCACTGTCCTAACCCTGGCAACTATACCGATTCACAAATTGGCCGCTGCCGTTGAGGGCGAATACAAAGCTTCTGACCATGCCTATGCTATGGGAGTTGATATCCACAAATGTATTGGCTGTGGCAAGTGTGCCGATGCATGTAAAACCGAAAACAAAGTTCCAAGAGAACCCCACTTTTTCCGTACCTGGGTCGAGCGATATGTCGTACCCGATGAAGGTCCGGCCCGGGTCGACAGTCCTAACGGCGGGATCAATGGATTCCCTGAACAGGGTGAACAGAATGATGTTCTTCGACAGTTCTTTGTTCCCAAACTTTGCAATCATTGCCAGAACGCTCCCTGTGTACAGGTCTGCCCGGTAGGGGCAACCTTCACATCCGAAGATGGAGTTGTTCTTGTAGACGATACTTACTGTGTCGGCTGCCGCTATTGCATTCAGGCTTGCCCTTACGGCGCTCGCTATTTGCACCCAACCAAACATGTCGCCGACAAGTGTACTTTCTGCTATCACCGAATTACCGATGGGCTTTTGCCTGCCTGTGTTGAGGTCTGTCCAAACCAGGCCAGAGTATTCGGTGAACTCGGCCAGCGCAGTAGTCCCCTGAGACGTCTGCTTCGATTCAATGACATTATAGTCCTGAAGCCGGGTCTGAATACGGAACCGAAAGTATTCTATGCCGGAGCCGATGGGGAGGTGCGATAGATGTTTGACATAATTGCCTCCGCAGCCGCAAATCTGCCCGGAATTACTGGATATATTTATCCCAATGAATATGAACTTCAATGGGGCCTGTTGATTATAATTTATCCCTACCTGACCGGGTTAGTGGCTGGCGCTTTCATCCTCGCTTCATTGGAGCGGGTCTTTAATGTCTCTGTCCTGAAGCCGGTTTACCGGTTGTCACTGTTGACAGCCCTTTCATTTATGATCATTGCTCCACTTCCGCTGTTGGCCCATCTCGGCCATCCGGAACGAGCCCTGGAAATGTTCCTGACCCCGCACACAGCCTCCGCGATGGCGATGTTTGGCTTTGTCTATGCCTGGTATCTGATGGTCGTGCTGCTCTTGGAGATCTGGTTTGACTACCGGCAGGATTTTGTCCGCTGGTCGCGCGAAAAGACCGGCCTGGTCAAGTATGTCTACCTGGCTCTGACGCTCGGTGCCACCGATATCTCGGATAAGGCGCTTGCATTTGACGAAAAAATCGGGCGAGTCATAACTATTATAGGTATTCCTTCGGCCTTCCTTTTACACGGCTATGTCGGATTTATTTTTGGATCGATCAAGGCTAACCCGTGGTGGAGTTCGGTTCTAATCCCAATAGTCTTTCTTTTTTCGGCCATTGTCTCTGGAATTGCGCTGGTGATTGTCATCTATATGGTGTCCACTATGTTCCGTCTCAAGCGGCTTGACATGAGATGCCTGAACAAGCTGGCCGAGCTTCTTCTCTATGCTATGATTGTTGATTTTTCTCTGGAACTGCTGGATTTCATCCATCGCCTCTATGAGTCCGAGGAATCAATTCATATCCTTTCAGAAATGATATCGAGTCGCCTTTTTGTCAGCCTGATTATCAGCCAGATTTTCCTGGGAACTGTTATTCCCATGGTCTCCATATCGATTGCACGTTTTGGGAAGTTCCCGGCGGAAATGCGCCGTCTATCTTATTTCATTGCCGCCCTGCTGGTCCAGGTCGGTATTTTCAGCACCCGTTGGAATGTGGTGATCGGCGGACAGCTCTTTTCAAAGAGCTTACGTGGCCTGACTGTTTACAAGCTGGACCTCTTTGGTCTTGAGGGACTGCTTATGGGAGTCGGCCTTCTGCTGCTTCCCTTCCTCATTCTGTGGGGTATGACCAAGCTGTTGCCCCCCTGGCCGGATGTCGAAGAAGCCGCCGAAGCCCGTCCCGCGCTGACTTAGTGTGGCAACTGTACTTGACAGACAGAAAAGCCCTCCGAGAACGGAGGGCTTTTTTATTTGGCCTGTAATTTCAAAAGAAATCCGGAAACACTCCCAAGGTTGTGCCAATCAGGGGCGTGGTTGCGCCAACCCCGGCCATTGTCACGCTATTTCTTGCCTGCCAGCCTTGCCCTGAAAATTGTCCCATCATCACCGACAACCCAGCCGGTAGTCTGGTTTACGAAATCAAGCGCATGGAACCAGAACGAGCCATCCCCTCCAAAGTCCTGAGCGCTCCAAGTCGCGCCGCCATCATCAGTTGACAACACGGTACTGTGATTCCCCACAACCCAGCCCCGATCAGCCGTAATGAATTCAACATCATCAAATGACTCGGTCGTGCCCGGGTCAAGCACCGTCCAGTTCCGACCGCCATCGGTGGACTTGGCTATGAAGCCGGTTTCGCCGACCACCCATCCGATATCCGAATCAATAAAGGAGATCGCACGGAGATCGGTTAATTCGTAAGGACTGGGGAGGGTGCTGGGAAGCCAACTGACCCCGCCATTGTTGGTATATTGAAGTGTCCCGCGATTTCCTACAAACCAGCCATCGAGATTGTTGACAAAAGTTATATCGGAGAGGTCAGGATTTCCGGAAATGAATTTCCCTGTCCAATGGCTCCCACCATCTTCGGTCCGAACAAACAGACCGCCCTTTCCTACCGCCCAACCACGGGAAGTTGAGGCAAAGAAAACATCCTGGAGATCATCACCCTGGGACAATTGGTCGGCCTGATAGTCCCACCGAGCCCCTCCATCACTGGTATGAATAATTGTTCCACTCTGTCCGACCGCCCACCCATTGGAACGATCGACAAAATGTATTCCACCCAGTCCGCGCGGTCGGGGAATGGGCGGTGAGAGATGATTCGGGTCGGTCTGGAAAGAGAACTCCCAGGTATCCCCTCCATCGGTTGTCCTGACGACAATTCCCACAGTCTCATTCGATGAGGCTCCGGCCGCAAACATCACCGCCCAACCGTACTCTTCATCCACAAACGAAACAGACTTCAGATCGTTTGAATAAACGGCTGGCAGGGTCTGCTTGGTCCAGCTGGAGATGTTCATCTGCACTGTCACCTGGGCCGTTCCACGAACATCCGGTGAAGAGAATTCAATCAGTTCTCGGTGACTGCCGACTTCAAAAGTAGTATCAGCATATTGAATTAGAATCGTGTCCGGAGTGGTCCCGGAGTATTTGTTCAACGTCAGCCAGGTGGGTACATTGTGCCTTGCTTCCCAGCCAATAGCAGAAAATCCGGTGCCCCCCCCGCTCTCTATTATCATCGTATCAGGGTAAAGTGTATCAGCCTGTGATTTCCAGTTGGTAATAAAGGGGCGATCAACCACCAACGACGTGATTATTTCAAGCTGAAACAGGGTGTAAACCGGAGCATTATCGGCATCATCGGAATAGAAAGCCACCGAGTCGATATAGGTCCCGTCGGAGAGTCCGGTTGGGGATATCTTGACAAACAGCTCGCTCGGAGTGGTGCCGGTATCAATCGGGAGCAGCAGCCAGCTGGCTTCAGAAATCGCCTCATACCTTATCTGTTTAAGAGCATCGGAGCTACGCACCTGAATGTATTGAGACTCAAGTTCATCACCACCGAACGAATACTCTCTTAGCACAGTATCCGGTCTGACTGACATCAACGGCCTCAAAGCGCCCTCGGCAATGAATTCTTCCTCTGAACAGCTGACCAACAGCATCAGGACAGGGAATATCACCAAACTTGCCAGAATAACCACCTTGATCAGTCGCGCCATATTCATCTTCTCCTCGGCTTAAGTTGAGACAACGGTTTATCCACATATTGTAAAACTTTACATTGAGGATGTAAACCGGTTTGATCTATCCTCTACCATTGCAGCCACTGGCCGCAAACGGAAATCACGCAAGCGGTCAGTTTGGGGCGGCCCAATAATAAAACGTAAATCTGGCCGCTGTTGTCCAAATAATCTTCGGGAACGCAGAAATTGAATCAGAAATGTAAGTATTGTTGCCTATTCCGGAAGTCGGTCGGCTCATTTCAGCTCGGCTCAAATAGGACTTGATTTGTGTCTCGACACGGCTTAATTTATGAGGCTTATAGGTTTAGGCAAATAGTGCCGATAGGCAGAATATGCTTCAAGAAATAAAGAATACTTTCGTTACCTCGCTCATAATCCTGCTCGCAGTCGCCGGATGCTCTGATCATGCGTCGATTACCAAGCGATACCAGGCTGAGAAACTGCTTTTTGAAGCAAACCGTCTGATGCAAAACTATACTAACAGCGGCATGATTAGAGATGCCGCCAATCGACAAACCCTGCTGAACGCCTACTCAGAGACTTATGATTTTTCAACCGAAGCTCTCTCCACACTTGATCAGGTGGAACCTATCCCCGAAACATGGGAATTACGCTCGGTTGCGTTTAGCGCTGCCAACCGGATGGGCCAACTCTACTTTGCCGAAAGCAACTACGACAGCGGTATCAGAGTTCTCAGCCGGTTGATTGCCGAAGTCCCGCTTTCAAACTCGGCCAGTGTAACAACGTACCTCAATCTGGGGCAGGCACTGCACGCTGCCGGAAAGATTGACAGCGCCGTTGCAACCTATGACAATTTGATGGCCAATGTAGAGAGTCCAATCGATAACAGAGGTACAATTGTTTATCCGCTGTTTAATCTGCCCCTCCACATTTATCAGGTCTTCAAAGCGGCTGGCGATCCGGAAACGGCGCAGACTCGTTTCGGGCAGGCCGAATCCTATTACTCCACGCTCCTGGACGATGACAAGGAACAAATGATCAGCGATGCCTGCCATACCAATCTATCAATGCTCTATCATAGTGGAGAATTTTTTGAGCTGGCTGTGGAACATTTGCTGGCCATTCGGGACAGCGTTGGAGAACCTCATATGGCCGCTCAGATTAGAGCAGTTGACATCCTGTCCGAAGAGTTAAATGATCTTAACCAGGCGGAGTCAAAGCTGTCGGCGCTCCTTGAAAACAGAGACAAGCGGGACACTCTTTTCTATCCGGTCCTGCTCTGGCGTAAAGCGAATTTGGAAATGAAAAGGAAGGACTTCTCAGAAGTGCGGGCAGATTTGAACCGAGTAAAGAACGACTACGATAGATTCTATGATCGCAATCCGGCCATTCAATTACTAATAGCGCAGTCCTTTGAAGAGGAGAAAAACTGGACTCGAGCAAAACTCGAGTACGACCTGCTCACCAAAAAATATCCATACTCGGATGAGACAATGGCCGCATACCTTCACCTGGCCGACCGAGCCGAGAAACGGAACGACCAGGCCGATAGCAAGAAACTGCTCGGCGAAGCTGAACAGCTATATCAGGAACTAATGAATAAAGGGAAAGGAACTCTGTTGGAAGCCAGAGCAGCCCTGTTTATGGCTGATTTGCGCTCCAGGCAGAAGGATTGGGACAGTTCGGCGGAACTTCTCGTTACTATCGGGCGGAACTTTAAGGGGACGCAATTCGCCTGGGAGGCGTTGTCGGCAGCCGCCGATATATACGAAAACCAGCTCCAAGACAAGGCCAGGGCTGATTCCTTGCGAAATGCCGTAATTCTTGACCGGGCCCAGGTCCGTGGAGAGACCGATTTCGCGGATCAAATGATAGAGTAAAGTGTAGAAAGATGAGCGAAATAACTACCTCAGGAGGAAAAATGAAACTATTCAGAGCGCTAATTGGGTTACTATTAATCGTCTGGACAATACCGACTCTGG
>JARGFS010000090.1 GCA_029211095.1 bacterium
AATCAGCAAGCAGGCTGCCCCGGCCACCAGCGGGGTGGAGAGCGAAGTACCACTGGCCGTTCCATAGGCGTCATCGGCCGCAGCGGTCGCCGCCGCAGTACTCACCCCACGCGCTACTACTTCGGGTTTGGTCCGTCCATCGGCAGTAGGGCCTCGGGAAGAAAAGGAAGCAATTGATCCGGATGAACTAACCGCCCCGCAAGCGAGAATGTCGAAGGCATCGGCTGGCGGCAGAAGTGTTCCCAGAGCGGAACCGGAGTTACCCATCGCGTTACAGACCAGTATTCCCAGCCCGGCAGCAGTATTAGCCGCGATAGTAATGGCCGCCGTTTCGCCATCGTATTGAGAGTAATTGTACCAGTCGGAGTAAGTTAGTGATGAGGTGATGACATCCGCTCCCAGAGAGTCGGCCCATTCGGCCGCAACCACCCAGTTGTCCTCTTCGGCAGGAGTTTCTGACCTAACGTCTTCGGTCTTGGCCAGCAGGAAATTGGCCAGGTAGGCCGGACCGACTTGCTGAGAAAAAGCATGCCCTCCGGCAGTTGACCAGATCAAAGTGCCGTGATCCCATTGGCTGGAGACATCGGCTGGTTCGTTGGCGGTGTTGCCGTCTTCAAAGACAAAGTCATACTCGGCGAGTACACGTCCGTCGATATAATGCTGCGCAAAAACTTCGTGTGACTTGCGATACCCGGTGTCAAAGATAGCCAGCGTGACACCCGAACCATTGTAACCCTGGGCGTGGGCAGCAGGAACACCAATCTGTACCAGCTGAGCTGTAGCCGCACCATATTCCAAATCGCTCAACGGTTGAATGATGCTGTCCGGCTGGATATCCAATGACTCCGGTTCCGGATATTTCATTGTGGATTTGGCCACGGGCTCCATATAGGCGACAAAAGGGAGTTCGGATATCTCGGCCACGGCATCAATTGGGACCGAAAAACTGGCCGCATTGAGCCATTTGGATGTCCTTCTATGTTCCGCTCCGGTCAGCTTGACCTGCTCGACATAATCTTTGACCACCGGAAGATCACAAAAGAGTACTTCGGCTACCCCGTTTTTGGACCTTCGCGCAACAACCTTGTCACTCAACGAGATTTTTGAAGCCTCGGTGTCAAATGCTGATTTGGTGAAAACCCCTTTATCCGTGAAAAACAGCCAGACGTCTATTTTGGCCCCATCTCGGGATTGAAGGAAGTCCAGGGCTGCCGAAGAAATAGCTTGGGGCTGCTTCTGAATCAAAACCGGTTGACTGCTCAGGCTGGCTGCCTGCTGAGCAAACAGGGAACCGGCGCAGGCCAATACAGCGACCAGAATAGTTGTAGTAATCTTGGTGAGGAGTGATTTTAAGCCGAATGACATACGTTAAACCTTTTTAGCATTATCGTTTGGACGACAAATTACGTGAGTACCGGAGTCATTTTTAACCTAGTCTAATTTCCAGTTTTGTCAACTTATTATTGAATAAGAACAACTTATGTGGGATTAATCCCTCACTTGACTGCGGGGTGAGTCCCACCTTCCGGCCTTACCTATGTATACTTCTTGCTGGACAATAAGCACTTAGCCATTGTAACCACAGAATCTTCCGTTTGGCACTGAATGTGCAATATTTGGGAGTAGTGATTTGAATATTTAATTCGGACAGAAGTTGTCGTTCGATCGCAAGCAGCTTTATGGAACTGACAATCAGCAACTTCTGATCGTGAGCAAAGAGGCACATAGGCATGAAATTTTCACGGCGTTTCAAGAAACTCAGATCCCACTCCGGAATAACTCTGATGGAACTGCTTTCCACGGTAGTTATAATTGGAATTGTTTCCGGTATGGCCGTACCCCGATTCCAGAAAGCTATTGAACGGGTCAAGATGAAATCAGCTGACCGCCAGATGAAATCATCATTGAGGCTGGCACGCTCATTGGCGGTCACCGAAAAACAGCCGTTCGGGGTCTATTTCTCCAATAACTACTCCGGCGGATCATATTCTTCGGCACGGCTATATTACGTTCTGTTTCAGGATGTCGCCAATCCGGGAATGAACTCGTACGAAGCAGGTGACTCAATAATCCGGGTCGATTCCCTTCCCGGGGAATTCAATATGCTGGTGACCGATATGACCAATGATGTCGTAATGTTCCAGCCAAATGGAACAGCCAGCTTCACCGGCGGCGGAAATGTTGTCACGATGGGGACGACCGATGATGTGGTTGCTATTATGAATCATAACGTTTTGGCCTCTACCGGGCGGATAAAATCCTACTCATACATATATTAGCAAGACAAAAACCATCTTCTTATAAGCCCGCTCGCTTGCGAGCGGGCTTTTTTGTTGGGCTATAATAACTTAACTAACTCCGTACTTTTACTAATATTCCAGACATTTGGGGCCGATACTGAAAAAAGTGACTGGTAGACATCCGTTTTGCCTGACAATCTAAATAGCCGAGGAGACTCAGTTTTTTTTTAGAACAGCTTAACTGATAGTCAAGATTGCCGATACAGATTACATGCAAATAGATAATGATATGCACATAACCTAACAGCTCAAGAGTGGTATAATGGCATTAGGCAGGAGCAAAACAACAGTCGGGTTGGACATAGGCGCCAACTCAATCAAGCTGGTCAAACTGGACCACGGCAAGTCCGGGTATTCCGTTTCGGCAATTGGGATTCGTGAGTTTCCTCCCGAAGCAATAGTCGCCGATGAGATACGCGACCGCGAAGCAGTAATTTTCAACATTCAGTCGCTTATTGATCAGACTGATCCGAAGATCAAGGATGTTGTAATCTCCATTTCGGGGCACGGCGTCATGACGGATCGGTTTACAATTGATCGTAAGTCCGGCACCGAGGCTGAGCAGGCCATTCTGTTTGAAACAGAGCAGCGTGCTCCGTTTGATGTCGATGACGTCTCCCTGGATTATCATATTATCCGGGAAGACGAGGATGTCAATAAGATGGATGTCTTGTTGGTTGCAGCCCGGAAAGAGTATCTCAAGATGGTGCTGGATCTGATCGAAGATTGCGGGCTTCGGCCGGTAATCGTTGACAACGATTCTCTGGCCATCATGAATGCTTATGAGGGGAACTATGATGTTGACCCCACTCGCACCACTGCCCTAGTCAATATTGGCCACGATGTTACCAACGTTACTTACCTGGTTGATGGATTCTATCACTCAACCCGTGACGTTTCTGCCGGAACACGTGACATATATGATGCTATTCAGAAAGAATTCCGTCTCAACCCTGAACTGACGAACAAAGCCATCAAAGGCGAAATGAATGATTCGGTCGATCAGGACATGTTGAAGGCGACTATTATATCCTCAACTGATGAACTTGTATCTGGCCTTGAGCTGGCCTTTTCATATTTCAAATCTCAGGCAAAGATGGATGCCATGGACTGGATTGTACTTTCCGGTGGCGGCGCTTTGATTCCTTATCTGCCTGAGTTCCTTCAGTCGAAGTTAAATGTGCCCCTTGAAATAGCCAACCCGCTGAGAAATGTCGATTACGATCCGGAGCTGTTCCAGTACTTACAGCCTGAGAAGATTGCTCCGCTTCTGACCGTTTCGATTGGCCTGGCCATGCGGAAGGTAAGGTAGGACAGTCATGATAGAGATAAATCTACTCCCAAAAAACTACTTAAAGAAGTCATACTCCTTCTCCCTTGGAAAAGCTGGAATGGTCTCAATAGCAGCGGCAGCCGGCATTGCGTTGATGCTGATTGCAGTTACGTTCTATCAGATTAACCAGTTGAGCTCTCTTGATGAGAATATTGAGAAGGCTCGCCAGCGCTCAGCCATGTTGCAGAAGGATATCAAAATTGTTGATGCCCTGACGGATGTCAAGGACAAGATAACCCGGCGTATGGAAGCTGTGGAAAGACTCGACAGCCACCGCTCTTCCTGGGTAAGAATCCTGGAAGAAGTCGCCCGCAACGTCCCGGAATTTGTCTGGGTAGCGGAATTTGAAGAGCAACCAATAGCAGCTCCCCCGGTGGACAACAAAAAGGGTAAAGCCAAAAATGACAAAGTTGACGTAGTTAAAGTTGCGACTCCGATGCCAAATGTCCGCAAAGTAACAGTCGAAGGTTATGCCTTCACGCTTAATGCCCTGGCTACCTATATGATCAATATGATGCGCAGCGACTACTTTGATGAGGTCGAGCTTGTCTCTTCTGAAGAGAAATATCTCGATTCCGAGAAGAAGTACCGCGCCTTCAATTTCGTTTTAAGCGCCAATCTGCACTATCTGTCTGAGGAACAAATCCTTGGTATGGTGGCGCAGAAAGATGGCAATAAAAGCAAGAACAAGTCCGGCGCCAGCCATAAAGTTCTAAACTAAGGAAGAGATGAGCATGGACTTTAAAGACTCAAAGTTTCAAAAGATCGCGCTGGGCGTTCTGGCTTTCTTTATTGTGACATATTTCTGGTATACCAGACTCTATACCATGTATGACAATGAAATCAATCTAAAGAGCCAGGAATTTGAAACCATAACCACCAACCTGCGCAATGTGGAAATGAAGGCAAAATCATTGGATGCTCTCAAGGCAGAGTACGATGGTTTGCTGGCCCGCTATGATGAGATAGAATCACTTCTTCCGGAAGTAAAGCAGATTCCGTCATTCCTTGTGCAGTTGCATATGGCTTCCTCCCTGACCGGCGCCAAGATCTTAAAAGTACAACCTCTGGATATCAAGCCGGAAGAATTCTACAACGTGGCTTCGTTCGAAATCGAACTAAAAGGTCAGTACCACGATTTCGGACGGTTTGTCAGCTACGTTGCCAACTTCCCCTTCATTACTAATGTCTCAGACGTGAATATTACAACCGAAGCAGTGGCGATCTCGGTTAATGAGAATGTCAAAGAAGATGGGAGCCTTGAAGAGCTTGGTAAGAAAGAGACGATGAATTCAACCTTTGTGCTGTCGACCTACTTTGTCAAAGAAGGAGAGAGACTGCAAGAGCTGGTCCTTTAGGAGTAACAAATGATGAAGGTTTTAAGATACTCTCTCATCCTGGGGCTTGTCCTGATGGTCACAGCCAGCAGCCATGCCTCAGAGGTGAACAATGTAGAACTTGCTTACAAGGACGGCCATACCTTGGCTCGAGTGGCCATTGATGGCCCGGTGCGGTACACCCACCAATCCGAGATTGCCAAAGACGGCAAGCCGTACCGAGTAATTGTAGATGTTCTGTCGGCTACCCATGAGCTGGGCGCGAAGAAATTCACCCGCCTGCCCAACTGCGCTATTTCCGCCCTGCGTACCAGCCAGTATGCGGTTAATCCGGAAAAAGTGGTGCGACTGGTATTCGACATGAAAAACGAAACGGTTTACAAAGTTAGCTCCGATGAAAACTCGGTTACTGTCAGTTTCCCGGACAAGCAGACTGTCACCTTTGCTTCATGGTCGACGGCCCAGGTCGTTAAGGCTCTGAACTCGGTGATATCTCCCAGTCCGAAGATTGCGAAAGTCGATGTTGTTTCCCAGACGACTGTCTCAGTGAAGGCACCGGCCAAGAGCGCCAAGGAGATTAATAACAGTATAGAAAGTGATCGTCAGCAGTCCCTGGCCTCAAAGCCAGCCAAACCGGTTCCGCCGACAGTCACAAAAAGTGCCTCCAAAGAGATTAAGACAGTCTCCAAGCCGGTTGTAAAACCGGCCTCGGAACTGGCTGTTTCAAGTAAAAATCTGGAGCCGGAAGTTGCTGAGACTTCTCCCCAGACAGCAGAGCAGCATGAAAACAGCTTTGCCGCTAACTTGAACTATAGCCCGGTACCACAGGCAAAAGCGTCGGCAACTCCTTCAAATAAGAAGAGCGACTCCCAGTCGACCAAGAAGGTTTCGACCGATTCCAAACCGGTTGCTCCGGCCAAATCTACTACCAAGAGCACGGTGACCAAACCTGCTCCGGTCAAGTCGAACAGTGCCAAGCAGACTCCGCCGGCTTTTGAAAATAAGAAACCGGTTATGGCCAAGGCTTCTACGGAAAAACCGGCCGCGAAACCAAAAGCGGACAAACAGCCATCTTCAAAGGCGGCTGTGGCCAAAGCTGTCAAAAAAGAATCAAAAACAAAGCCTGTAGCCAAAGCTGACCAGCCCAAGAAGGCCGCCGAAAAGGTAAAGGTTGCCTCTAAGGATGCAGAGTCCACGACAAAGTCGACCTCAAGATTCCGCCGGGCTGCCAAGGATCGTAAGATACAGGGTACTATGGTTGCAGAATTTCCAAAGCGCCTGGTGATCAAGTATCATTCCAAAGCCAGAAGAGACCCGTTTGAGACGCTTGTGAATGAAAAGAAAGTCTCCAACTCGCCTACCGCCAAAAGGATTCCAAACGTGGAAGGCCTCAAGCTGGTGGGTGTGATCCTGGCTGACAATGGAAAAAACCAGGCTCTGTTTGAAGACAAGCAGGGCTTTGGATATATAATGAAATCCGGCGATAAAGTACGCAAAGGATACGTGCTACGTGTTGAAGAACATCGTGTCTATTTCCAGATCTTTGAATATGGCTGGAGTCGTACGGTTGCCCTCAATCTTGAAGAGAATTAGTTAAAGGAAGGATAAGAACCATGGTATCGAAACGTTCCAAAATAGCAGTGCTGGCCATAGGAGCCATGCTATTGATTTTCGGCTCACTGACCTCGGTGATAGCCGAGGAAGAGGCCGCCGTTGATCGGGGCGAGCCGATCAAAAACCTGCAGTTCCAGGCTGCTGAAATTCGCTCAGTCCTGACCTTCCTGGCTGATTACGGTGGTGTCAACGTTGTTGTCTCACCCGATGTAAAAGGGACGGTTACAATCAAACTCAATGATGTTGAGTGGCGCACCGCCCTTGACATTATTGGACGCACCTATGACCTGGCTGTAGTTTATGAGGATGCCGGTTACGTGAGAGTACTTCCGAACGAAGATTATCGTAAGGAGACTACCGAGAACGAGCAGCATCGTAAGCAGCAGCAGGACCTGATTGGTCTTGAGACCAAAGTGATTAAGATTTCCAACTCGGCCTCGGATGATATTGTAGAGGCGGTCAAGTCTCTGTTGACAGAGCGTGGTGAAGCGATGAGCGATACCCGTTCCAATTCCATCATTATCAGAGAAGTGCCGGACAATATTGCTTCGGTAGAGCATTTTATCACCGAGCTCGACAAACCGGCTCAGCAGATCAAGATTTCTGCTCAGCTGCTTGAGATTTTCACCACGGATATCGAAGAACTGGGGATAAGCTGGGACGCCAATGGAACCTACACCACTGAGTCCGGACGATCCTATCCGCAGTCAGCCAACCTGGTTGACCGGGTCTCTGACTATGCCGGCCAGTACCGTGTCATGGCCCTTCAGAGCGATTGGTCCGCCGAAGCGGTAGTGAAGTCGATCATCAACAGTGGTAAGGGAAAAGTGATTGCTCACCCGGAAATCACCACTATCGACAACAAGGAAGCCAAGATTCAGATGGGACAGAAAGTCCCGGTCAAACAGTTTGACGAATCCGGAAACGTGGTTATAGTTTTTGAAGAAGTTGGTACTATCCTCCGCGTAACGCCTCATATCACGGCTGAGAATCAGATTCTTATGCATCTGATACCGGAGCGTTCCACCTACTCCTTTGATCCTAATGGCGTGATCATCAATACTTCGAACGCTGAGACCAATGTCATAGTCGAAAATGGCCAGACGGCTGTTATCGGTGGTCTGACAACTCAGGATGAAGTTGAGGGTGTTGTTGGAGTGCCGGTCCTCAAGGACATTCCAGTCCTGGGAATATTCTTCAAGTACACCAACAAACGGATGGAAACCCGCGACCTGGTTATCTTTGTCACCCCCAGCATTATCCAGAACGATCTGGCCATGGGTGGTTGATCCAAAAACATGATTTTGAAGCCCCCGAGATTTGATTCTCGGGGGCTTTTTTGGTTCTAAATCCTGTCAGGAATCAGCCGATATACTAATTATAGCGGATTACCGTAAAAAACAACAGAAGTTAGCCCATAGAATCAGGAGCAATTATGCGCTCGCCCAAAAGTTTACTGTTCAAAGCTGTAGCAACTTCCATGATCGTTCTAATGGCCGGTCTGTTTTTTGGATGCAGCTCCAAGAGTTCCGAAGATAGTGTCGCAGACACATCTTCATTGACACTCAGTGTCAGCCCAACCGTAATCACCAAGGGGAAAGCCTCGGTTATCGAAGCAACCGTTACGAGCGGTGGCGCGGCGGTACCGGATCAGGCCGTATCCTTCAGTGTCTCTCCGGCCAGCGCCGGCAGTTTCACTCCCAGTGATACAGTTACTGACGCCGATGGTGTTGCCGCAACTGTCTTCTCAGCTATCACCTCCGGCTCGGCCACGATTACGGCTTCGGTTGCTGGCGGTACCATCACCAAGACAGCTGGTATCACCGTATCAGAAGTAAGCCAGGAAGGAAGCGGCAACATAACTCTGTCCGTGACACCTTCGCTGATTCTGGCCAACGGTTCGGATACTTCCCGTATAACCGTTGCGGTCGCCGATCTGGCCGGAAGTCCCGCTCCGGAATCAACTCTTATCAGGCTTACGGCCGGTGAAAAGTTTGTCGATATCGATGGCAACGGATACTGGTCTGATGGTATTGACTCACTCGTCTTTGATGCCAACGCCAACGGTTCCTGGGATGCTATTGGTAACATTCCGGCCAACGCCTATACGACCGGAACAAACGGTCTGGCCACCGTTGATTTCCTGGCTGGCAATGATGCCACAACTGTTTACATTCGCGCCTCAGTGGATGATAACGGTATCACCGGCTATGCTGAGACAACCATTCAGCAGAATCCGGATGCTTTCGTAAACTCGATCTATCTTGCCTCTGACTCCATGAGTCTTTCGGTTAAAGGAACCGGCGGGATTGAAACCGGTCTCCTTAGAGCCGTCTGTTACGATGCCAACGGCAACTCAGTTCCCGAAGGCCTCCAGGTTGCGTTCACTATCAGCGCCGGACCAGGTGGTGGTGAGCATCTTGGTAATGTTGGTACGGGTCCGTTCTACGCCCTGACCAATGCCCAGGGTACAGCCACGGCATCAATTCACTCTGGCACGATTTCCGGAACCGTAAGAATCCGTGCCAATGTCGATACCGTTATGTCCGAAGCAACTCAGATTCTTATCTCTGCCGGCCCACCGGCAAATATTGTAGTCGGCGCTGGCGAGGACTTCAACGTCCCGTACTGGAATATCGTCGGCGAAGAACAGCCGGTTACGGCAATCGTTTCCGACATCTACCTCAATCCGGTCAATGACTCCACTGTTGTCTATTTCTGGACTGACGAAGGTACGGTGATGTCGCACATGGAACGGACTATGGAAGGCCAGGGAATTGCAACTTCAAAGTGGTTCTCAGGAAATAACGTTGACTCTGCCGATGGTCGCGTTTGGATCTTTGCTGAGACTCATGGCGGGACGGTTTTTGATTCCACCATGTTCTTCAATACCAGCAACCCGGTAACCATGTGGGTTGTCGGCGCTCCGGCTACGATGGTAGCCAATGGTGAAGAAGCGCTTGTGGAAGTACATGCCAGCGATATCAATGCCAATCCGGTTGACGGCGGTGTTCCGTTTGACGCCATCTCGAGTCACCTGATCGTCTCCGGTGGAACTTTTGAAAATGGCTGGTACGGAGCCTTTGATAATGTTAAGATTAAGACCCGTGTACTGACCAAGGATGAATCCCGCACCGGGGCCACGGATGATGGTATTGGTGCCAATGCTCGGGTAACATACTATTCGGGTATAGCGTCGACATTTGTGGACATAGCCGTCCTGACCGATTCCACCTACCGCGGTCAGAGCGTATTTACAATTCAGGGACAGGCTTCGCCGCTCGAAGTTATCTCAGACATTTCAGTCGTTATTAAAGACCGTTACGGCAACCCACTTGCCGACCACACTCTGGTCATGACGGTCAGTGGTGGCACAATTACACCGGGAACCGGGACTCAGACCACTAACTCGTTTGGTGAGGCAGTCGGGTTTATCTGGACCGCTCCAAATACGGCCGGCGCAACTTTCACTGTGACCGTTCAGGATACTGATCCCAGGGGTAATGGTGTTGTGCTGTCCAAGCAGGTCAAAGTAGAAATCTAAGCATAGTTTCTCCATTTTGTGATGGTGAAGGACCGCCGCGGGCACCGTTGGCGGTCTTTCTTTTTGGGGATATTGCCCTTTCCCAATTGGCGAAAATATAACATATTGAACAAATGAGTTCCTCAGTCAGTGAACCATCTGAAAATCAGAACCTGTTTTCAGAGATAGAGAGACGGTCCCGAGACTATTCTGAGTCTATTGCTTTCAAAGCTGATGGCGGCCGGGGGAAGGCGTATACCTACCACGAAGCCACTCAGATTATAAGCCAGTTGAGCTCCGGCCTGCAGGCAGGTTCGCTGGTAGCTAAGAGGGAGATAGGACTGGTCTCAGAGAATCGGCCCGAGTGGTGCCTGGCTTATCTGGCCATTGTTGCCGCCGGGGGGACAGTCGTCCCGATCGATGCCAACCTGAAGTTGAACGAGATCGCTTATGTGGTCGACCACGCTGAATTGGATGTTGTATTCTGCAGCGCACGGTTTGAACAGCCACTCTCCGGTTTGGGGCGGACTCTAAGAACAATCTCACTGGAACCGGATGCGGAAAACAGTTTTCGGAATCTGCTGGATGAACAGGAGAAATACCGAATCTGCACTGATAACGATATCGCGGTGCTGATTTACACTTCCGGCACCACCGGGGACCCCAAGGCAGTGGAACTTACGCATCGCAACCTGCTGTCCAATGTCGAAGGAATTGAGCGTGGTCTCTGCTTTGATTCCAATGATCGCTTTCTTTCCATCCTTCCGCTGCACCACACTTTCGAGGCCACTTGCGGCTTTCTCACTCCAATGATGCGGGGAGCGCAGATTATCTCTGCCCGCTCGTTCAAGTCGAAAGATATCTTTGAGGATATTGGCCATAACAAGATAACGGTAATGTGTGGCGTACCGCTTCTGTATGAGAAAGCATATCAATCTATCCGCCGCGCTCTCAACAGCGCTCCGGCGGGTAAGCGACTCCTGTTTAATTTTCTATACTCCCTCTCAAGGCTTGGTTGGAAACTACAGCAGAACTGGGGGAAACCGTTTTTTGGGAGCCTTCGAGCGAAGGGAGGGCTGTCTTCGATCCGGATGTTTGTCTCCGGCGGGGCCGCCCTGCCGCCCAAAATCTGTGCCTTCTTTAACCTGATTGGGATTGGGATGATCCAGGGTTACGGAATGACCGAAACCGCCCCGGTTGTGGCGGCCAATCGACCAGCTGATATCCGGTTTAGTTCGGTCGGAAGACCACTGGACAATGTTTCGGTCAAGATAGATCAGCCGGATTCTTCCGGTGTGGGGGAGATCATTGTACGGGGGGAGAACATCACCCCCGGCTACCGCGGCAACAGTGAGAAAACGGCCGAGCTTATTAAAGATGGCTGGCTGCATACCGGTGATCTGGGGAAACTGAAGCGAGGCCATCTATACATCACCGGTCGGGCCAAAAATCTGATTGTCTCTGCCGCCGGGAAAAATATCTATCCGGAGGAGATCGAAGAAAAACTGTTGGAATCTGACCTGGTCATGGAGGCGGTCGTGTTCGGACGGACCAAAGAGGGGAAGCAGGGGGAAGAGGTGCGCGCTGTTCTGGTGCCTGATATGGATGAACTGGCGGCGCGGGGAACAGCGCTCGCCGATTCGGTAGACATGAGCGAGGTTAGAGCGGCGATGGAGGAAGTGGTTCGCTCGGTTAACGATTCCATTGCTGACTATAAACGGATATCCGCTTTCAATGTGCAGCTTGAGGAGTTGGAGAAGACTACCAAAAAGAGCGTCAAGCGGTTCGCCTACAAATAACAGGATTCGGGGTAGAATATGGTGCACACGTCAGAAATTCAGTTTCAGACCTCTGGTGATGGGGATATTCATGACCTGACATCGCAGGTGGCGGAGATTGTTTCTAACAGCGCTATCACTTCGGGTATGGTCACAGTTTTTGTCCCCGGTTCTACCGCCGGGATAACCACGATTGAGTATGAGCCGGGCCTGCTCAAAGATATTCCGGAACTGATGGAGAAACTGATTCCGTCGAATCGTGATTATCAGCATGACCTGACCTGGCATGATGGTAATGGCTTCTCGCATCTCAGAGCGGCTCTGGTGGGGCCAGATATTACCGTACCGTTTGTCTCCGGGAAAATGACATTGGGGACCTGGCAGCAGATCGTCTTTTTGGAGTTTGACAATCGAGGGCGCAGCCGCTCGGTCGTTGTCCAGGTGGTGGGAGAGTAGGGTTAAAATAGGGCCGAGGGGCAGACCCTTCGTCAAGCTCAGGACAGGCGGTGGCGTCTGCCGCCCACAGAATCCTGCTTGACCAATACTCGGCTGATCCGTTACTTCCATCATGATTGTCAAAGCAATTGAAAAGCTGGATGACAAATCCATCCGGCTCATCGATCAGACCCGCCTCCCCAACGAGTTAGTTTTACTCGAACTGAGTGACTACCGCAAGATCATTCGTGCCATCAAGAGACTTCAGGTGAGAGGGGCTCCGGCTATCGGGATTGCGGCCGCCTATGGTCTGGCCGTAGCTGTCGCGCAGTCTGGTGATTTCTCTGGCTCTCATATAGAAAGAGTGGCCGAGGAATTCAAAGTATCTCGGCCAACGGCGGTAAATCTCTTTTGGGCGGTTGATAGAATGCTCGCCAACTGGCACAGAGAAGCTCCCGACTGTCTGGAAAATACTCTCGCCTGCCTTTGGAAAGAAGCGGAAAAAATTCATGAAGAGGACAGGCAGATGTGCCAGAGAATCGGGGAGTATGGAGCAGAGTTGATCCGGGACGGCCAAACAGTCCTGACCCACTGCAACACCGGAGCTTTGGCTACCGGTGGAATCGGGACGGCCTTGGGAGTTCTATACACCTGTCAGGAGCAGGGGAAAAGGTTGCATGTGTATGCCGATGAAACAAGGCCGTTATTGCAGGGAGCTCGTCTGACCACGTGGGAACTGATGCAGAGTGGAATTGATGTCACCCTGATTTGTGACAACACAGCCGGGATGCTGATGGCGCAGGGAAAGATCGATCACGTAATAGTAGGCGCGGACCGGATCGCCGCCAATGGTGATTTTGCT
>JARGFS010000091.1 GCA_029211095.1 bacterium
TCTCGCCAGGGTGTAGCCATTGGTGTGCAGCCCGTTCGAGGGCAGCCCGAGACAAACATCCCCCGGCTTAATGGCCGAGCCATTAACAATCTTTTCTTCATCGACCATGCCAACAATAAACCCGGCGATATCATATTCCCCCGGCGCATAGAGATCAGTCAGCTCGGCAGTTTCCCCGCCAATCAGGGCGGCCCCGTTGTTTTTACAGCCACGCGCCAGTCCGCCAACCATCTGGGCTATTGTCTCCGGTTCCACCTTGCCAACGCCGAGATAGTCGAGAAAAAAGAGCGGCTGCGCGGCATGAACAAGTATATCGTTCACACAGTGGTTCACCAGGTCTTCGCCAACCGTATCATGCTTATTAGCCATGAAGGAGAGTTTGATTTTTGTCCCTACGGAATCAGTCGAAGAGATAAAGACCGGCTTTTTCATTCCACTCATATCGGGGCGGAAGAAGCCGCCGAATGCACCCAGTCCGGTCAGGACCTGATCGTTAAAAGTCTCTGCTACAACGCGCTTTATACCTTCAACGGCGGCCTCACCGGCATCAATATCAACGCCGCTGGCGGCATAGGTCAGGGTCGGTTTATTCTCTTTTTGTGTCATGGGGTTATATACCGATTGGGCAGACAAAAGTCAACTCTGCTGGCTTTCAGTAGTGGGTTGAGAACACTGAAAGAAATCTTCTTGTGCCAGCTATTCTCCCAGACTATCGTGAAGACAGACCTAACCGAACTTGGAGATTTGATATGAATGACAATGTCTACTCCCTGGCCGAAGCATACGAGATTGCTTTTTCCTTCAGGGATTATCCCCAAGCGTGTGATTTTGTGCTTGAAGCTGCCAATCTGGCCGGAATGGAGAATTGCGACAGCATGCTGGAACTCGGTTGCGGGCCGGGACAGTACTGCCGGGAATTTGCGGCCCGGGGGATCAAATCCTTCGGTCTTGATCTCAGTCCCGAAATGCTCACCTATCTTGAACAACAGGCAAATGAAGCGGAGCTCGATTGTACACCGATAAACGGAGATATGCGGAATTTCAAATTGGAGAGTGAAGTCTCGCTGGCTATCTGTATGATGGCCACGCCGGAGCACATGCTCACCAATAGAGATATGGTCGATCATCTCAATGCGGTCGCCGATAACCTTATCGAAGACGGCATTTATCTGATGGAGTTTTCCCACCCGAAAGACTTTCTGACTCTGGACAGTTCTACCGGCAATCAATGGACCCAGGAGCGGGATGGCATAAGTGTGACAACTCACTGGGGAGAAAAGGACCGGCAGGACGAGCCAACCAACTCTATCGGTGACCTGGACCCGCTTACCGAGATTAGTGACGTCACGGTTAGCTATGAAATTGAGCGGAACGGAGAGAAGAAGAGGCATCTGTTCCGGACTCAAACCCGGTCATACACTGCCGGTCTGATGCGGGCTCTAATTGAGCTGTCCGGTCGCTTCAAAATAGCCAACATGTATGGTGACCTGGATATCAACCAGCCGTTTGACAATAGCAAGAAATCCTGGCGCATGATCTTTGTTTTAAGGAAGTGGGAGTAGGGCGAAGGTTGGTGCCGCTCAGAGGGAGTCTATTCTCAATCTACCGCCCCTCGTTGTCCAGTAAATCCAAGACTGCTTGAAAGTCCGCCGGGATCGAGGCCTCAAGAGAGATAACTTCCCGCGAAACCGGATGCGGGAACTCCAGTCGATAGGCGTGTAACGCCTGCCGATCAAAGATAGACAACAGTTTGTTGCCCAGCGGTCGTTCCGGCCCAAATATCCCCTTGTGCCAGCTCTCTCGCCCTCCGTAGGTCGGATCGCCAAAAGTCGGGTGGCCCAGGTGCGACAGATGCACCCGGATCTGATGTGTTCGTCCGGTCTGCAGATTAACTTCCAGCAGGTCATAGGTTCGGTACCGATCCTTCACTTGATACTCCGTGACTGCCTCTCTTGCTTCGAGCCCATTTACCCGCATTTTCCGCCTATCCTGCCTTGAGCGCCCAATCGGAAGATCAATCGTCCCTGTCTCCTCTTTGAGGTGGCCACAGACAAGAGCCAGGTAGGTGCGCTTGACCATGCGCAGACGGATTGCTCCCTGTAGTTGCAGGTGTGACTGATCATTGCGAGCAACCAAGAGTAGCCCGGAAGTATCTTTGTCCAGCCGATGAACGATCCCCGGCCGGTCCCCTTCGCCAATGGTAGAGAGACTGTTGAAATGAAAAAGCAATCCATTGACAAGCGTGCCGGTGAAATTCCCAACCCCGGGGTGGGTGACCATTCCCGCCGGTTTGTTAACCACAGCCAGATGCTCATCCTCGTAAACGATATCAAGCGGGATATTTTCAGGCACCAATTCAGACACTTCCGGTGGCTGGACGGCAATGACAACTTTATCCCCGGCGCAGACTTTGTATTTCTTGTTCCCCGTCTCAGAATTGACCTGCACCAATCCGGCGGAAATTAGGCGCTGGACTTTGTTTCGGGTCAGGTCGGCGTCAGCATGCTGGGCAATAAACTGATCCAGCCGTGTCCCTTGATCCGCATCACTAACAGTCAGGGTCAATTTGGGGAGTGAGTCTTCGCCCGGTGATTCCGGATCGACTGAATCAGACATAGTTACCTGGCCGAGACAGCCGCTTTCATCTCCCTGACGGCCCGTTCCATCCCTATCAGCATGGCCCGGCTGCAGATGGAGAAACCAACCACGAATTCATCGATTACGTCGATCTCTGAAAGGGGCACCACATTTTTGTGGCTGAGTCCCCGTCCGCACATAACGGTCAGGCCCGCCTTTGAAGCTGCCTGGGCGGCCGCATCTATCCGATCAAGTTCTCGCTGGGCATCCTCAATAGTCCTCGCTTCGGCATAGTGCTGACAATTGATCGTAATCGCCTCGGCTCCGGACTTGGCCGCCCCTCTTATATCTTCGGCTTCCGGCTCGACAAAGAAGGAGGGGCTAATTCCGGCCCCTTTCAAGCTCGATGCAATCCCTCTGAAATCACTGGCCACATTTCCAAAATCAATCGTGTCGACGGGGGAATCAACATTGGCGTGGTCGGTCACAAAGGTAATCATCCAGGGTTTTATCTCCACCGCCTTGTCAATCAGCTCCTCCACAGGAGGCATCTCAATGGTGAGACGGGTCTTAACAATTCCTTTAAGCAGGTACAGATCACGTTCCCGGATCGTCTTCCGATTCCGCTGCATCTGGACCGTGATACCATCCGCCCCGGCCAGCTCAGCCAGCATGGCCGCCTGGCACGGGTCCGGTTCGCCAACTCTCCTGATCTCGCGCAGGGCGCCGACCGTATCAAGATTTACTGATAAGTATGCCATTGTATCCTCGGACAGTTATGTTTGTCAGTTCCTGTTGATTCAGCTTACGGCAGTCCGGACGGTTCGTCAATTTCAAATATTACCCGACCAACAAGATTGATTATGAAATCCGGAGGCTAAGAGTGCAATAAATTGGCAAGGGCCTCAAACTGCTCAATCGTGACCTGCTCCGCCCGGACGTTGGCGGCCAAACCAATTTGGGCGAACAGCGCCTTGGCCGCATCCGAGTCCCTGATGATATCCGGGACCAGGTTGTTGACCAGAGTTTTGCGCCGCTGCTTGAATGCGACCCGGATAAGTTTTTCAAATAGCTCCCGGTCCGCGATCTCAACCGGCTGCCGGGGAGTGAAAAGCAGGACGGCCGAAGTCACCGAAGGGGCCGGGGAAAAAGCCGAAGGGGGGACTTCAAAGGCAACCCGGACCCGAAAGGCAAGTTGGGTGAAAATTGCTATCGGAGACCAGGCTCTGACTCCGGCCGAAGAGGCCACGCGCTCGGCAACTTCCTTTTGGACCATCAGGACCACCCGATCAATCTGTTCCCGATGGGCGACCAACCAATCAATCACGGGGGAGGTAATATTGTAAGGAATATTACCGATTACTTTTATCGGTCCTCTGGGTGGCTCGAACTCCAAAAAATCCTGTTTGATAATCTCAACATTGTTGAACTTGCCGAGGAGCTTTTTCAAGTAGTTCTGCAAATCCTGGTCAAACTCAACTCCGCTGATACTGGCGCCGGTCCTGGCCAATGGAATAGTTAGCGATCCGCGACCGGGGCCAATCTCTATGATCTTATCGGAGGATTCAATCTCCAGCAGATCAATAGTCTGCTTGATTATATTCTCGGACTTGAGAAAGTTCTGACCCAATCTCTTCTTGGCGTGATAGGCTGGCATTGCTAACCCCCAAAAGTATCAACCAGGCCAAATAGCTTCTGACAATTGCGATCCACCCGCTTTTCCACTTCAGCTGCCGGCATCTCTTTAAGTTCGGCCAGCTTGCGGTACACATGCTTGACATATTCCGGGTAATTGGTTTTGCCCCGATGTGGGACCGGAGTCAGGAAGGGAGCATCCGTCTCCAGGATAATTTTGTCAATGGGAACCTGGGAAGCCGTTCTGGCCATGTTTGCTTTGGGGAAGGTAATTATCCCTCCAAACGAAACATGAAAGCCCAAATCAAATACTGCCTCCGCCTGTGCGGCATCACCGGGGAAGCAGTGGAAGACGCCCCCTCTCAATGACGAAGCATACTCGCGCACAATTTCCACCGTGTCGTCAAATGACTCCCGGGTATGAATAACTATCGGCAGCTGCGATTCCACAGCCAGATTCAACTGGGCTCGAAAGGCCTTGCGCTGAATATCACGCGGGGATCGATCACGATAGTAGTCCAGACCGATCTCACCAATAGCCACAACTTTTGGGTCTGAAGCAAGTTCTCCGATTTGAGCCAGAAGGGTGTCGGTGACAGTGGAGGCATCGTGCGGATGTACACCAACGGCGGCATATACTCCCGCATTCGCTCTGGCCAAATTGACACTGAATTTTGATGATTCCAGATCGGTGCCAATATTGATGATACTCTCCACCCCGGCGGCATGGGCATTCTCAATCGCCTCAGACCTGTTCTGCTCGAACTGTTTGAAATCAAGATGGCAATGAGAGTCAATCATCAGCTGATTTTAGCGCCGGCCGGTAAGTCATCGGCAATAGTAACCAGGGTTAGTTTCTTCCCCTTTTTTGCCGCCAGCAACATCCCGCGCGACTCGACTCCTCGAATAGTGGCCGGTTTCAGATTGGCCACCACCACTACTTTCATCCCTCTGATTTTGTCGGGCGGATAATGCTCGGCAACTCCGGCAATCACCTGGCGCTTTTCAATCCCGATATCAATCTGTAGTTTCAGGAGTCGGTCGGCCCCTTCCACACGCTCGGCCTGAAGGACTTCGGCAACACGTAATTCCACCTTGCCAAATTCAGAAATGTCCAAAAGGTTGTCTTCGTCCCCGGAGGCAACATTTCCGGCCTCTCCCCGGGACGCTTTCTCTTCCTTTATGCGTGGGAAGACAGGTTGGTCGAAACTCACCGCTGCTCCCGGCTTCAGATCAAAAAATGTCTGGGCCGACTGCAGATTCAGAGTGCTGTCATCAAGTGAGAGGATAGCACGAATCTCTTTCATCTTATTCGGCATGACCGGATACAACAGGATGGAAACAACTCTGATAACTTCGCAACAGGCATACAGGATACCGCCCAGCTCGTCAGTCTTGCCTTCTTTGCCCAGTTTCCATGGCGCACGGTCGTTAAAGAACTTGTTGGTAGCACGCACCAGAGCAATAACATCGCCAATCGCGTTGGTTACACGGAAATGCTTTATATGCGAATAGGAGTGCTCAGCCAGTTCCTCCGTCTGCGCCATTAGTTCATCAAGTCCCTCTATCCCCCTGAAGGGAGAGGGGATTTTCCCATCGCAATTCACCACGACCATTTTGATGACTCGGGAGACAAGATTGCCGAGATCGTTGGCCAGGTCAGAATTATACTGAGTCGCAAATCGCTTGGCCTGCACATCCCCGTCCACTCCCAGCGGAAACTGCGTCAGGAGCAAATAGCGGGTGGCATCGGCCCCGTAGGTGGCCACCATATCGTTGGGGTCGATCTGATTGCCCAGTGACTTGGACATCTTCTCCCCATCGACCGTGAAAAAACCGTGGAGGAACATCGTCTCTGGAAGTTTCAAGTCGGCCGCCAGCAACATGGCTGGCCAGTAGAGACAGTGGAACTTGAGAATATCTTTGGCCATGAGATGGATGACTTCCCCCTTGGTCCACCACTTTTCAAAAGCCTCCGGATCATCGGCATAGCCAGCCGCCGTAATGTAATTTGACAGAGCGTCCACCCAGACATAGGCTGACTGATCCTGATCAAACGGGAGAGGGATACCCCACTTAACTCGTTCACGAGACAAAGAAAAATCACCCAGTTCCTGTCCAATCAGTCCCAGCACCTCCCGCTTTCTTTCTTCGGGCAGAATCTGCATCTGGTCCGTCTCAATCAGTTCTTTGATTTTTGGCAGATAGGCGCTCAGGCGGAAGAAATAGTTTTTCTCTTTTAGTCTTTCCGGCTCTTTCTTGTGGTGCGGGCATTGGCCATCGACAAGTTCCTTCTCGGTGATGAACTTCTCACAGCCTGTGCAGTATAGCCCTTCATAAAAATCTGAATAAATGACCTCTTCCCCGCTGTCAGTCTTGGCCGTGTGCAGCTTTTCGAGAATCTTCTGGACCGATTGCTTGTGTCTGTCTGAAGTTGTCCTGATAAAGCAATCATAACTGAGCGACAAATTATCCCAGGCGGTCTTAAACGTTTGCACCGTCTGGTCACAGAAGGCAATTTCTGACAGCCCGGCAGCCTCCGCTGCTTCCGCAACTTTGCTCCCATGTTCATCGGTGCCGGTCACAAAGTAAGCATCCCGATTTGAGAGCCGATGATATCTAATCAGGAGATCGGCCACAATGGTCGTATAGGCATGTCCAATATGCGGGCGATCATTGACGTAATAGATAGGGGTGGTTATGTAAATTGGTTTGGGCACATGCCCTCCTCTTTTTCTTTAGTATCGTGCAAAACTACCGACTCGGGGTTGAACTAATCCGCCAACCGTGACCAGAATCGATCCCCGGCCAGGTCAACCGCTGGGGGCATCCCCTTGTGAGCGATTACCGATCTCCGAGTTATTCCGCTGTCCGTTCCCGTGACTGTTCCCTCCCGGGTTATCCCTGGCCGCCTGCTTGCGGTCGATTATTTCAAAACTGCCGACACGCCCTCTGAAAGTCACGCCGTCCTCAGTCCTGATAATTGCCTCTTCATTAAAAATATCAATTCGCTGAATCACTCCGTCCCCCTCTTCAGTCCTTACGGGAGTACCGGGGGAAGGGAATAAACGCTTGATTTCACGATATGAATCAACCTCGAACTTAAGACAACACAAGAGCCGTCCGCAGTTTCCGGAGATTTTGGCTGGATTCATCGGTAGGTCCTGGTCGCGCGCGTGCTGTGTTGTTATCGGATCAAACTCTTTGATGAAACTATTGCAGCACTGCTTCAATCCACAGACGCCAAAGCCGCCGATGCGACGAGCCTCATCTCGTACGCCAATCTGGCGCAATTCAATCCGGGTCTTATAGCAGGAGGCCAACTCCTTGACCAGATTTCGGAAATCAACCCGGTGGTCGGCTGTAAAATAGATGGTCATCTTGTTCCCATCAAGCTGCGTCTCGACATCGACAACCTTCATTTCCAGCCCGTGGCGTCTGATGGTCTGGATAACTTCGGTGCGACACTCATTATCCCGCTGGTTTCTCTCTTCCAGCAGCTGCATATCTTCCTTGCCAGCCGGACGAAGAATAGTCTTGGGTCTTCCTTCTCCGCTCACCCCCGCTTCGGAATCAATTTTCTTGATGACGCGGCCAATCTCTTCACCCCGCTCAGCCTGAGTGACGACATAATCTGCATCCTTGAGGTTGTGATAGAATTTATTGAGGAAATACCCCTTACGGGATCCCTTAAATTCGACTAAATATAATTCCGCCATATAATAATTCCGGACGCCGTCCGGCGTCCTCCTTAATTACGCAAGTCCAAGTTTGCCTTAAGCTTAAGCGCCAACCGAGTGAGCGCTCCCGGAATATGCACGTTGAGGCTTAGATCGGCAAGCGTTATTTTGATTTCACCGGCCATGCTTAAGGCGGTGGCAGGCTCGGAGAATTTCGGCGAAACTTTGATCAGCTCGTGGGAAAAATCGACATTGATTATATCACTTTCATCTCCGGTCACGGCGTAGGCCGCACAATCACGAATGAGTGATTGCCAGAACTTTAGCAACGTCTCCGCTTCTCCTTTGTTGCGACTGGAAATGAGATCATTCAGATGAGAGACTGTCTCCGGTTTACTCTCTGAAATAAGAGATTTGAACAGCATAAATCCGACCGCGCGGCTGGAGGCGCCGTCGTCATCGACACCGTTAAGCATCTCCAACGCCAGCCCGATGGAGCCATCACTGAGCCGGGAATAAAGTCTGTTTCTCGTCTCGCTGGCGTAACCATTAGCGGCCAGATAGCTCTGTGTAACCTGTTCCGGAATCCGGTCGATTTTGATCTTCTGTGAACGGGAAAGAATTGTCGGCAGGATTGCTTCCAGTCGTGAAGAGGTCAGGATGATGGTGGTATCGGGAGGGGGCTCTTCGATCATTTTTAGAAGTGCATCCGCCGAAGACTGCCGCATTAGTTCCATATCATAAAAGAGAACAATGCGGCGGAATTCTCCCCCCACCCTTCGGGCCAGGTCTTTCTTAATCTGCCGGGCAACTTCGATTGGAATGGTCACCGAAGAAGCCGATTTCATAATCTTAAACGGATTATCTCTCTTATCAGCAAGGAAGGCTGTGGTCAGCTCAAGCCGCTCGTTGACACTTTTGTGCGGCGGCAGAGGGACTGCGAAAAGTAAGCCTTCAAAATTCAGGTCCGCAATGGTGCGACAATGACGACATTCACCGCAAGGGACCCGCAATCCACTGTCATCTTTAACCACTCCTTCGCAATTGAGCAGCGCGCCGATAGCCAGAGCTGTCAGCCACCGCCCGGTGCCCACCGATCCGTGAAGCAAATAGGTCCCGGCCATCCGATCAGCTTCAAATGATCTTGATATTATTTTCCAGGCGCGGGGCTGGAAACGGGATATCTCAGAAAGAGTCAATTCTTATCCACTCCACCGGATCGAGAGCCTCCCGCCCACGACGCAATTCAAACTTGATTGTCCCGTCGGTGGCAACTGTACCCAGTTTTGTGCCCGAAAAAAGGTACTCTCCCTCAGCAACCGTGATCTTCCCCAGTCCGGCATAAGTGGTAAAGTATTGATCGTCATGGTTAATTATAACGAAATTTCCATAGCCGCGCAATTGCCCGCTGTAAGCCACTGTTCCAGCGGCCACCGCACTCACCGTTCTGCCCGCCCGTCCTTTGATAGTAATACCGGGAGAGAAGGACTTCAATTTTGTGACCGGGTCCACCCGGCGGCCAAACGGCAGGGTCACTTTCCCCTTAAAGGGAGATAGCAACTGCCCTTTTAGACTGGAAAATGGGGAATCACTACTTCCGGGACGACTCTGGTTTCTCTGCGCATACTGCCGCTCCAGACGATCAATTATCTCCTGCATCTCCCGCGCAGCCTGTTCGAGCATCAGCAGGCGGTCCGCCTCTTCACTCTTTCTGCGCCTCAGATGGCTGAGTTCCTTCTCCTGGCGCTCCTTTTTTCTCTTCTCAAGAGAACTTGAGGTCTCTTTGCTCTGCTTTAACCTGGAGACCTCCCGTTTCCGGCCGCCAAGGTCGTCGAGCTGTTCGAGTGACTCCCCCAGCAACGCTTCGGCCTGAACTACCCGACCGGAATCGTAACCGGCCACCGCTGACAGATAAGTGACCCTTCGGATTAACTCCAATTCCAGATTGGGGTGATCAACAAATTCATGATCAGATTCACAGGCGCTGAAATAGAATTGCCGAATATTCCCCAGGTACCGTCGGCGGCTCCGCTCCAAATTCTCTTCGTTCTCAGAGTGCTCTTCTTCAGTGTCGGCAATGGAATTCTGGATATCCCGCAGTTGTCCGGAGAGGCGGCTGATGACTTTACTGTTGGTAGCTATCTTCTGGTCAAAGCTGGAAATCTGTTTTAACACTCCCGCCTCAACTGATTTAAGTGAGTCCAGCTGCTTCCGTTCCTGTTCCAGTTCTTTTTGGATTTGCTCCAAATCCCCTTTTTGCTGCAGGATTTCTTTTTGGTCCCCTTCGGCTGCAAGCGCTGAAATGGAGACCGCCACGACTAAGGCAACTGTGTAAGAGAGCCGACTCATGCTCACCGCCACTTCAGTTGGTTTCTTAAACCAAGGTAGCCGCTGAGAACAGCAAGACATGCGAGAGCCAGACAAAACCAGAGAATCTGTTCATTTGGCGGAAAGATCAGTGTGAACTGGGTAAAGGCGACCTGTCCCGAGCCATATTTTAGCAAGGCCCAACCGGCGGCAGCAGCCCCACCACCCAGCAGGAAGCTCTCAATCAGCAAGGGGAGCGCAATGAAAAGCGATCCCGCACCCAATAGTTGCATCTGCCTAAATCCGACCGCCCGGCTGCCAGCCATGAGCCTGATGTTATTGGCCGTTGTGACCAGCCCGGTGATAAGGATCAGCAGACCCAGTAAGGCTCCGAACTGCCAGATTAGCTCTCGCGTTGTCTCCGCTTTCTCAAGCCAACGCCGACTATAGTAGATTCTATCAACTTCCAGGAAACCGGACAGCTCATTTTCTATCCGGTCCATATCGGCCAGATTCAGTTGCTCCGGCCAGAAAGTAAGAGAGAATGATCTCGGCAGCGGATTGGTCTCATCATATCCGGCCAGTAAGTCTCCTCCAACCATCGCCTGAAGTCTTACGCGAGCCGAATCGCGCGAGACAAAGGTGACGGTTTTGACTCCCGCGGTTCCGATAATCCTTGACTCCAATGACGAAAGCAGGGAATCAGGTGTCTCTTCGGCTACAAATACCTCCATCTCCAAATCACTCAGAAGTTCACGGTAGAACTCGCGCGAAGTACCGGAAGCAACCCAGAAGAGATCAAACAACAGCAAAATCAGAGTCAGGGAAAGAAATGAGGCGAAAGCCGTACCCGGATGTCGAATCAGGTTGTTCACCAACTCTCGAATTATGAAACCGACTCTGGTCATACCAACGCGCCTCCTTCAAGGCGGTATCGCTTCATATTCGGAATAGGCAATTCCAATTCATCGGACGAGAGGATCATCATCGACCGTCCGGAAAGCGAAGCTTTGACCAGGTATTGCACCACCCGCTCGAAAGTTCCTTTATCCAGGCCAGCCGAAGGCTCATCAATCATAAGAAGCGGCTGATCCGCAACCGAAGCGCGGGCAAATTGAACGAGACTGTTCTCAACCCGGGTGAGGCCTGGAGGATATTCTGAGGCCTGTTTCAAGAGTGAGAATTCGGTCAGCATTTTGAACAGCCGCTCGTTGCGTACGGATTTGCCCACACCGGCCAGAACCAGCGGAAAGGTTATATTCTCACTGACCGTCATGGAAGGAATGAGAGAGAATATCCCCCCTACGCCCCCAATCCGACTGAGGTTTCTTCTTGATCGACGAAACAGCCGCTTCTTCAAGGTGGTGCCGAATACCGAAACCGAGCCTGTCTCGGCAAAACAACGCCCAATCAGCAAGTCCACCAGAGAGCTTTTCCCTGACCCGGCCCCACCGGAAATAAAAGCTGTTTCCCCCGGTTTTAGCTCGAAACTCAGATCCTTAAAAACCGGAGATCCCCGGCGCGAATTGAGATATACGTTGTATAATTCTATAACTGGCTGTTCACTCATAAGAACCGGACACTGTCTGTTTATTTGACTAACACCATTCTATTAAGTAGATTTGTGACCAAAACCAATTGATCGAAAGTCCAAAAAGATGTTACAGGATAGCCGCCCGAAATACAATTTAAAAAGCACCTCCCTGCTTGCAGCCCTTTGCCTCTCCATACTCCTGATGATAGGAAGCAGCACAAACGCCCAGGGATGGAAGACAATCTCAATCCCTACCTCTGAAAAGTTGACGGCGGTCTTCTTTACCGATTCCGATACGGGCTATGTTTCCGGCAGCGAAGGTAAGATCTATCGCACTTTTGATCAGGGCCGTACCTGGGAGAGTTTCCCTATTGCCCCCGGTGTGACTATTGAGGATGTCTACTTTCATAATGCGGATACCGGCTTTGCCTGTGGAAGACGAGGTTCCATTTTCGTTACTTATGATGCCGGATACAATTGGATAAACAAATCACTCTCCGATACCCTCCCCTGGTTTTTTGATATCGAGATGTTCGACCGTAACAATGGCCTGGTTATAGGCGCCACTCGGGAGCCGGAAAAGCCGATGAACGGAATCTCTCTCCGTACCACCGATGGCGGCAAAAGCTGGTCGAAAATGCCGCCGATAGGTATGGGACTGAGTGAAATAGCCGCTATTCCAGGGAAATCAGCGCTGTTTACCTCTTTTGGTCGCCTTAACACATCTACCGATAACGGCAAAACATGGTCCACCCGGGTTACACATAACGGAAGTCCGGCTCGCACCCTTTCCATCAAAGGGAAAACAGGACTCATAGCCGGTCCCAACGGTATGGTCCACTTTTCTTCGGATACAGGCAATAGCTGGTACGTGTCGGAGCAGGACTACAACAAGGTGTTTGTAACGTCGGTTCTTGTTGATGAACAAGTCGGTTATCTCGGCGGTGTCAATACCGCTGTAATGAAAACAGAAGATGGCGGTCGCAGCTGGACCGAAGAGTCCGGGACCAAAGACCTGGTCATATTTGATATGTGTGTCACCGACAAAAATGTCTGGGCCGTAGGACCAAACGGGGTGGTCATTTCCAAATCACTCAA
>JARGFS010000092.1 GCA_029211095.1 bacterium
GCCGACCCTTCCCGTGGTGTCTCTATTTCTTTTTTGAGCCTTTCGCAGCTTTTTTTGGTTTGGCCGTGAAGAACTCTCCCAGTGTTTCGGTCAGATTGGGTGAGCCAATCTCTTGAAGATCATAGAAAACTCGTACATGTGGTTTCTTGATATTCACGATACGGCTCAAGTCAATCGGAGTAGCCACAATGACAGAATCACACTTGGTCTTGTTGATGGTTGCTTCCAGGTCCTTGACCTGTTTGTCGCCATACCCCATCGCGGGAAGCAGCAGGCCGATATCCGGATACTTTTTGAAAGTCTCGGTAATCGACTTAACCGTAAATGGTCTGGGGTCAACCAGTTCTTCGGCTCCAAACTTGTCAGCCGCAACAACACCGGCGCCATAGGTCATTTCGCCGTGTGTGAGCGTCGGTCCATCTTCGACAACCAGAACTCTCTTGCCGCGAATCACCGAAGGGTCACTGACAGAGACAGGCGAAGCAGCCTCGATCACCGTAGCGGTCGGATTGTAAGCGGCGACATTGGCCCGCACCTCAGAAATTGATTCCGGGTCGGCTGAGTCAATCTTGTTGATCACAACTATGTCGGCCAGGAGCAGATTGGTCTGGCCCGGATAGTAGCTCAACTCATGTCCCGGACGATGCGGATCAACCACTGTTATCTGCAGGTCCGGCTTGTAGAACGACATATCATTGTTACCGCCGTCCCACAGAATTACGTCCGCTTCTTTTTCCGCTTCGCGAATGATCATTTCATAATCAACACCGGCGTAGACAACGACACCACTCATAATATGCGGTTCGTACTCTTCACGCTCTTCAATGGTGCATTTATGCTTGTCAAGATCAGACAGCTTGGCAAAACGCTGACAGGCCTGCTTGACCAGATCACCGTACGGCATGGGATGACGAATTGCCACCACCTTCTTCCCCATCGCCTGCAGGACTTCGGCAACCTTGCGCGTAGTCTGAGACTTGCCACAACCGGTTCTGATAGCGCACACGGCTACGACTGGCTTGGTAGAACGGATCATGGTCGGGTCTCCGCCCTCAACCGCAAAGCGCGCTCCCGCCGCCATAACCATGGCGGCTTTTTCCATTATGTACTGGTAGGGTACATCGGAATACGAAAAAATCACTTCATCCGCTTTATGCTTTTCGATCAGCGAGAGAAGCTCCTTCTCGTCATGGATCGGAATCCCTTTGGGATAGAGTTTCCCGGCCAGCTTGGCCGGGTACTTGCGCCCGTCAATGTCCGGAATCTGGGTAGCGGTAAATGCGACCACGTCAACATCGGCATTGTCCCGATAGAGGACGTTGAAATTATGGAAATCGCGACCGGCCGCGCCCATTATGATAATTTTCTTTTTGTTCTTAGCCATTCTATGCTCCAATCAAATTTTACAAATCGAGTTACATTTTCAATTCTAACTAACGTCCACGTCCGTGTCGGAGTGAAGTCAGATTGAAGATGCCCTCCATATATGCAGGATCAGAAAGAGTCTCAGGACTCCGGTCAATCTTACCGTGTTGTATCTTCTCTGTAACACAATGCTTCTCTAACGTCTTGCCTTACTGGTTGTCAATCTGCGGTCTCTGCAAACTGCCGGAGAAATCCACATAGACTGATTTCCATTCACTGAACACATCAAGCGCCGCAACCGAGGCCTCCCTATGTCCATTTCCGGTCTCTTTGGTTCCGCCAAAGGGCAGGTGTGTCTCGGCGCCGATAGTCGGGGCGTTGACATAGAAGATTCCGGTGTAGACATCACGCATGGCGGTGTAAGCGCGGTTGACATCCTGGGTAAAGATCGAAGCTGACAGGCCGTAGGAAGTATCGTTGGCCATCTCTATCGCCTGGTCGAAATTATCAAACCTGGCCACGGCCAGAACCGGTCCAAAGACTTCTTCCTTCCAGATACGCATATTCTGGGTTACATCGGCGAAAATTGTCGGCTGAACAAAGAAGCCCTTGTCATAGTCACCGCCGGTCAGACGTTCGCCGCCACTGGCCAAACGAGCTCCATCCTTTTTGGCGATCTCGACATAGCTCAGCACTGTATCCAACTGCTGCTGATTAATAGCCGGGCCCATCTGGATCGACTCATCCAGTCCGTTTCCAACCTTCAGCTTCTCTACTCGCTCGGTAAGCATCTCCAGCACCTTGCCATAGACATCCTTGTGGCAGATCAGGCGACTGGTAGCCGTGCAGCGCTGGCCGGTAGTTCCAAACGCACCCCACAGGGCGCCATCAACGGCCAGTTCCAGATTGGCATCTTCCATGACAATCTGCACGTTTTTACCACCCATCTCCAGACTGACATGCTTGAAGTCGGCGGCACAGGCTTTTGACACTGTACGACCAACCGCGGTGGAACCGGTGAAGGAGACTACTTTTACTTTCGGATTATGAATCAACGGCTCGCCAATTGCTCCACCCGATCCGGTGACCATATTGACAACACCGGGAGGAATCCCCTCTTCTTCGCATACCTTGAGCAGGTTCACCACTGACAGCGGCGTGTCGGTTGCCGGTTTGATCACGATTGTGTTTCCGCAGATCAGAGCGGGCATCATTTTCCACGAAGGGATCGCCATGGGGAAGTTCCACGGGGTGATGAAGGCGCAGACACCAAGCGGCTGACGAACCGACATGTTGAACTTGGCCACCATCTCAGAGGGAGTCGTCTGACCAAACAGACGCCGTCCTTCACCGGCCATGTAGAAAGTCATGTCGATAGCTTCCTGCGTGTCTCCACGAGTCTCATGAATAATCTTGCCCATCTCCCGGGTCATGTCGGCTGAGTATTCCTCTTTCCGTTCAAGCAGTCGCGAAGCGATACGATAGAGAATCTCTCCCCGCTTGGGAGCCGGGACCAATCGCCAGCTCTTGTAAGCCTCGGCCGCGGCATCAACGGCCGCGTTGACATCATCGACATTTGATTTCTGGAAAATTCCAACGATCTCATCAGTGTTGGCCGGGTTTCTGTTTTCGTAAGTCTCGCCAGAACTTGATTCAACCCACTGGCCATTGATGAAATTCTTGTAGACGGTCGGCTTGCTCATTTCATACTCCAATTATCTGTATCAACCTCATAATTCCTTGTCTTGTCACTCTTTGCGATTGTGAATTTATTCACAGTCGCGAAATATAAGCGACTAATATAGTGTATTAGCCTTTCTTGTCAACCGAATTTGGGGCAAATTTCTAAGTTTTTCTCGTTGTGTATCAATAACTTAGATTGGCACAAGCGACTATTCAACACCATATTCGTTGTCTTTCTTTCCATGGGGCGAAATTATAATAAAAGATACCAATTGTCCACAAACTTAAGGTCTTGGCCTAAAACGTTTTGACTTTTTGCCCTCGACATACGTCTTTATAAGGGACCGTTCACTTTCTTCTGAAGGAGCATCCGTGTTACCCGTCCTCTTTGCCGCAATAATGGCCCTTCCGATGTACCCATTGAATCCGGTTCAGCAGGATACACTGGAAGTTCAGAGCCTGCACTTTTCAGCCGGTATCAATGGGCCCAACGGTGTCACTTCAATAGCACCCGATATTTCTGTAAAATATGAGATTCTTGTCGCCCATCCTTTTGTGGTCAGACCATCAATGGAGATTCAATACGGCAAAGTAGACGGCGCTCTGTTTCCCGAAGGAAACCTGACGACCATAACCCTGGCCACCGATCTCATTTACTATCGGGGGACCGATCATCTCACCGGTTATATCGGGAGCGGTGTTGCTTATTCTTCCTACTCATTCAATCCCACCGATCTCGCCGCAGATTCACTCGTTGATAATTTTGGTGTGACCGATGTGGACGTAAAAAGAACTGTCGGCTACCGAATTACTATGGGACTTAGATATCAAAAGGCATACTCGCTCGAATTTGGGGTTACCGAGATGCGCCCTCTGTTCTCCTACAAGTCTCGATTCACGAGTAAGCAATACGCCGAATACACCTACAAGTCCCGGATGAGTAACGTCCGGTTCACACTCGGCTACCTGTTCCCCCTGCGTCTGTTCTAAACTGACTCCCCGGCATTGTACCGTTCGAGGAAGTCCTGGCGGAACGCCTTGAAACTCTTATTCTCAATTGACGTCCGAATCTGCCTCATCAGGTTCTGGAAGAAATAAGTCGAGTGATATGTGGCCAGCACCATCCCCGTAATCTCAGATTGGTTATACATGTGCCGGAGATAGGAGCGGCTGTACCGCTGACAGACTTTGCAGTCACAGTTTGGGTCCAGCGGTCGACTGTCATTGGCGTAAACAGCATTACGGTAGACCAGGGGTCCGTCCGAAGTAAAAACGGAACCGGTCCGCGCATTTCTTGTAGGTAGTACGCAGTCAAACATATCCACCCCATAAGAGACGGCCATCAAGAGGTCTTCCGGATATCCGACCCCCATCAGGTAACGCGGTTTTAACTCCGGCAGATACTGAATGGTGTGCGCCAGCATCTCTTCCATCTCCCCTTTCGTTTCACCCACGGAAAGGCCTCCAATAGCATTACCGGGGAAATCAAGCGAGACAATCTGCTCAGCCGACAGAGTACGAAGGTCTTTATACACCGATCCCTGAACAATCCCAAACAGGCTGGGCTTATTCTCAGAGCTTCTCCACTCCAGCAGTCGCTGATGTTGCTCCTTGCATCGCACGGCCCAGTCGTAGGTCCTTCGCACCCCTTCGGCGGCCAGTTTATCGTTGGCCGGGTACGGGACGCACTGATCAAAAGCCATGATTATATCAGCCCCGATATCATGCTCAATCTCCATCACCTTTTCAGGCGTGAACAGATGTCGCGACCCGTCATAATGCGACTGAAACTCCACACCATCATCGGAGATATTAGAAATATCTTTCAGTGAAAAGACCTGAAAACCGCCGGAGTCGGTTAGGGTAGGTTTGTTCCACCCGTTGAACGCGGCCAGTCCTCCCTGACTCTTGACAATCTCTGTCCCCGGACGCAGATAGAGATGGTAAGTATTGCCAAGAATCATCTCTGCCCCGCATTCTTCGAGGTCAAGCGATGTCATCGCTTTTACGGCCCCCGAAGTTCCAACTGGCATGAAGGCGGGTGTTTGGAAGATACCGTGACCCGTTTTGATCTCCCCTCTTCGGGCCAAGCCATCGGTCGTTTTTAGTCTTAGCAAATTAGAATCGGTCATGAGCGGATCACTGGAGCAGAAGTTCCAGGGCGGCCTCAATGTCCGAAGCGCCATGCAGTTTGATCTTATTTTTAGACAGGTTGACGACCCCGGACTGCGGCAGGATTATCCGCTTGAAACCCATCTTTTCTGCCTCGTTGATCCTTCGGTCCGCCATGCTGATCCCCCGCACTTCGCCGGACAGACCAACTTCGCCAGCCGCCACCGTATCGGAGGAGATTGCTTTATTGGCAAACGAAGAGACTATTGCGGCCATGATCGGCAGATCAAGAGCCGGTTCTGAGAGTCGCACCCCTCCGGCCACCGAGACAAAGACATCGTTTCCGGCCATTGGGTACCCGCACCGTTTTTCAAGTATAGCCAGCAGAAGTGCCAGCCGCTTGTTGTCAATCCCTCCGGCCACTCTCTGGGCCGTGCCATAGTTAGCGCTGGTCACCAGGGCCTGAATCTCAACCAAAAAAGGACGGTTCCCTTCGCATACCGCCGCGACTACGGAACCGGTCCGGGAGGACTTATCTTTGTCTGACAAAAAGAATGACGAGGGATTACTGACTTCGACCAGCCCCTCCGGTTTCATCTCAAAAACACCGATCTCGGCCACGGAGCCGAATCTGTTCTTGGCCGCACGAAGCATCCGGTAAAGGTGCGACGTATCCCCCTCAAAGTAAATAACCGTATCGACCATGTGCTCCAGAACTTTCGGACCGGCCACCATGCCATCTTTAGTCACATGCCCGATCAGAAACAGGGCGTGCCCCGCCGCTTTGGCTTGCATAATCAGCTGCGCGGCCGACTCCCGGACCTGCCCAACCGTCCCCGGCGGCGAATCCAACGCGGAACTGGCCATCGTCTGAATCGAGTCGATCAAAACGACTGAAAAGTCTCCCGAAGCCAGGGCGGAGGTCACCTCTTCCACGCTGGTGGAATTCATGGCCGTGACAGCGCTGCCAGTCACATTCAGCCGGTTGGCCCGCAACTTTATTTGCGGAAGAGATTCTTCTCCGGTGACATAGAGCACGTTCAGACCTTTTTGTGAATAAGCTTCGGCGGCCTGGAGGATCAAAGTCGATTTCCCAATTCCGGGATCGCCGCCGATCAGGACGGTCATCCCCGGAAGCAGCTGCCCGCCCAGCACTCGGTCCAGTTCACCAATGCCACTCTGGTAGCCCTGCAGTTTCTCCGATTGGATATCCGGAATTCGGCACTGTGTCGATCTCATTGCCGATGCCGTAACTTTGCGCGTAGGGACTTTCTCTTCAATCAGCTTGTTCCACTCACCACATTCCCGGCACTGCCCCTGCCAGCGCGGGTGTTCCGCACCGCAGTCGCCGCAGAAATAGGCCGTTCTTACTTTTCGTGAAATTGTCATCAACGTACCTTTATCGGCCCCCTGGCGCTGCCAGTTATAAACTGCCTGACCGTGGCATCTTCGGTGGCGCGGGTCTCTTCCGGCGTACCGTCAAAGCGGACCTTCCCCTCATAAAGCATGACCACCCGGTTGGCTATCTTATAGGCCGAGACCATGTCATGTGTTACGGCAATCGACGTCACTTTGAGGTGTTGGCTGAGTTCCACGATTAGATTATTGATCAGATCAGCCGTAATCGGGTCAAGTCCGGTGGTTGGTTCATCGTACAGAAGCACCTCGGGATCGGTAGCAATCGCCCTGGCCAGTCCGACTCGTTTGCGCATGCCGCCCGATAGTTCCGCCGGAAATTTCTCGGCGGCATCGGCCAGCCCGACCAGGTCAAGTTTTTCATGGACAATATCTTCGATCTGATCAACCGTATGCTCCTTGGATTCCCTGAGTCCCAGTCCGACATTCTGAGCAACCGTCATAGAATCAAACAGGGCCGCCGATTGAAACAGGATTCCAATTCTTCGCCGCAAAGTTATCAGGTGCCTGCCTCGCACCTCCTGAAGGTCGAGCCCGTCAAACCTGACTGTTCCGCGGTCGGGTTCAATTAGTTTGATAATATGTTTCAGCAGTACCGATTTTCCGCAGCCGGATTGCCCAATGATAACAATGGATTCACCCGCCTGAATATTCAGGTTTAATTCATCGAGAACCGGGTTCCTGCCAAAGCTCTTGGAGACATCTGTTATCTGAATTACCGATTCTGCGCTCATATCAAATCCTGAATAAGAGAACCGCAAAGACGAAATTAAAAATAAGAATCAGCACCGAAGAAACCACTACCGAAGAAGTGGTTGTCTTGCCCACCCCTTGCGCTCCGCCGGTTGTAATGAATCCTTCGTAGCAGCCAACCAGACCGATGATCATCCCAAAGACACCAGCTTTTATCAGGCCGTTGTTGAAATCCTTCATAGCGAACGAATCTTTGAAACCATTGAGAAAAATCTCAGGGGTCAGGTCCACACCGACAATAGAGACAATCAACGCCCCCATGATGGCGATGAAATTGGCAAAGATGACCAGAAACGGAACCATCAGCATGCAGGCGATAACCCGGGGCATCACCAGGTAGCGCACCGGATTGATTCCGATTGACTCCAAAGCATCAATCTGCTCCGTGACTCGCATTGTCCCCAGTTCGGCCGTGATCCCGGCCCCTACTCGTCCGGCAAATACAATCGCCGACAGCACCGGCGCCAGTTCCATAACAACGGCCTTCCCCACCGCCTGACCCAGCAGGCGCGGAGGAGCGCCGATAAATTTGAACTGGTAGGCCGCCTGCCAGGCAGACACCGCCCCGACAAAGATGGAGATAATCATGATCAACGGGAATGATTTGAGCCCGACAAAATAAATCTGTTCGGCAATCAACCGGAGTGACTTTGGAATATCTTTCAGCGAGGCCAGGAATCTCCCCGCCAGCACAAAAAAGCCGCCAAGTTTGGAGATCGACTGGATACTCTTGCGACCGAGCGCTTGTACTCCTAAACCCACAGCAAACCTCTAAAACGGCATGTCCGGCGGATGATCCTGAACCGGATCAACTCCCGGTGGGAGGTGGTGATGTTGTTCGGCCAGATTCTCAAATCGGGCAAATTCTTTTACAAAAGCCAGGTTGACAATCCCGATCGGACCGTTTCTCTGCTTGGCAATAATGATCTCCGCCTTACCCTCCACTTCCAGAAAGGCCGGGTCCGTCTTTTCCACGTGAGCCATGTAAAACTCCGGGCGATAGACAAATATCACCAGGTCAGCATCCTGCTCGATCGCGCCCGATTCCCTGAGGTCAGACAGCTGCGGCCGCTTGTCCTGCCCGCGCTGCTCCACCTGACGAGAAAGCTGCGAAATTGCAATCACCGGAACTTCCAGTTCCTTGGCCAGCGCTTTCATGCCGCGCGAGATGACCGCAATTTCCTGCTGGCGGTTTTCCGATCTCGCCGTCCCGTACATCATCTGAATATAGTCGACAATTATCAGCCCGATATCATGTTGCGCCTTCAGGCGGCGCGCCTTGGCCCGCACCTCCAGCGAAGTCAGGGTTGGGGAGTCATCGACAAAGATCGGCGCATTGCGAAGAACATTCCCCGCCTTGTTCAACTCCGGCCACTCACTGTCACGAAGTTTACCCGATCTCACATCCTGCTGGTTCAACCGACCGCGACCACAGAGCATTCTGAAAACAAGCTGCTCCTTCGACATTTCTATCGAGAATATCCCCACCCCTTTGGGGTCTTTCTCCCGCGTTGCCACATTTTCGGCGATATTCATGGCCAGCGAAGTTTTCCCCATCGAAGGACGACCGGCGACAATCACCAGATCCCCCGGGTGCAGACCAAGCGTCTTCTCATCCAGCTTTCGGAATCCGGTATGCAGCCCGCTCAAGCCACCTTCGGAAATCTGCATATCATCAATTTCCTGAAGACTACTGTCGACCAGCTCTTTCATCCCGATAAAGCCTTTACGCATCCGACTCTCAGAGATACTGAAAATGGTCGCTTCGGCATGATCTAACAGGTTATCAACCGGCTCATCCATGTTGTAACAGCTCTGGATGATTTCATTGGAACTGTTGATGAGCTTCCTCAGCAGGGATTTTTCCAGGACAATATTGGCATAAGAAGTGACATTGGCAGTCGAAGCCACCATTTCGGCCAGTTCAACCAGGTAGACTCGTCCTCCCGCTTTCTCCAACTTATCCTGCTGGACCAAATGGTTGGCCACGGTCGTAATATCGCACGGCTCAGACTTTTCATAAAGATCAAGAATGGCCCGGTAAATGAATCGATTAGCCGGAGAATAAAAGACCGACTCATTGTCAATCACTTCAATAGTACGGTTTATCGCATCCTCATCCTTCAGGATCGCCCCCAACACGGCCTGCTCGGCATCAAGGGACTGCGGAGGCTGCAACCGCCCTATCTTCTTTTCTTCGTTAGTTCTATAAGCCATATATTTTGCGAATCTATTACTTCATACTCTCATAGCGCGCTTTGAGCAGTTTCATATCTTCCCAGGTGTCTCGCTTGTAAGAGGCAAAGCGAAGCAGTGCGGCCGGATGGTATGTAACAAGAGTCGGCACACCTGAAAATTCATGCCATCTACTCCGCAGCTTCCCCAGTGGAGTGGTTGTTTTTAGTAAAGCCTGGGCGGCAATCCGACCCAAAGCACAGATCAGTTTAGGTTTAATCAGACGAACCTGCTCATGCAGATAGCCAAAACAGAGCTCCATCTCATCCGGCTGTGGATCACGATTTCCCGGCGGACGGCATTTCAAAATGTTGGCAATATAGACTTCCTGCCGTGATAATTCGATCGCGGCCAGGATGCGATCCAGAAGCTGCCCGGCTCGTCCTACAAATGGCTCGCCTATCCGATCCTCATCCGCTCCCGGCGCTTCCCCGATAAACATCAGGTCAGCCTGAGTATTCCCAACCCCATAAACAAACTTATTTCGGGATGCACCCAGCGAACATTTCTGACAGTCGCAGATAGCCAGCCGGTGATCTTCCAGAGTTTCAAATTGAGTCAGCGGGGGAGTTTCCATCATTACTTCCGGTGCTTTAGTTTCATCAGTTGGCCATTTGTCAGCGACAACATCCGGCCGTGGCGGCGCGCTTTCCTTGATCGGGGTAAGAATCAACTCATCCATACCCAGGTCTATCTGAGCCTTGATAGCCCTTTGCAGAAGCAGCCGTAAATCAGCCGATTTATCGCTCACATCATCCTTTCCATGATTACCAGATAGTACAAAATCTCAACGGCCGGAGCAAGCTACTGGCGGTTCATTTTCATCACAAACTGAATCAATCTTTCAGCCAGCTCAGCTTTCGGCATCAACTCCCACTCCTCCACCCTTCCCAGTTGGTCGATAAGAGTGACGCAATTAGTCTCGCTGTTGAATCCGGTCTGGTCGGTCGGACTATTGACCACAATCAGATCGAGCTGCTTTTGGGCCAATTTTCTCTTCGCGTTCTCAATTACGTTGTCTGTTTCGAGCGCGAACCCTACCACCACCTGACCCGGCCTGCGGAGGCTGGCCACCTGCCTGAGAATGTCCGGGGTTGGCTCCAGTTCAATGGTCAGACCTGCCCCTGATTTCTTGATCTTGCTGTCAGAGTAAGATTTCGGCCTGAAGTCAGCCGGAGCTGCCGCCATAATCAGGCAGTCGGCAGCTTCAAACTCCTGCAGGACAGCTTCGGAAAGTTCCTGAGTCGTCTCAATCCGGACCAGTTTGGCATTCTCGGGCGGCACCAAATTCACCGGACCGGAGACCAACGTGACCTGACTCCCATTCTTAAGGGCAGCCTCCGCAATAGCATAGCCCATTTTCCCCGAAGAGTGATTGGTGATATATCTGACCGGGTCGATAGCTTCCCGAGTCGGCCCGGCCGTTATCAGAAACTTGCTGGTTGGCAACATTTTACTGCTGAGCGTCGAAGTAAGAGTTTATCTGCTCAAAGATATCGTCAGGCTCTGACATCCTCCCCACCCCCCAATCATGGCAGGCCATTTCCCCTTCGGACGGCTCTACAAAAAGATAACCAAGCTCTTTAAGGGCTTGGTGATTGCGCTGTGTGATCGGGTTGTGCCACATCTGCGGATTCATGGCCGGAGCAATCATGACCGGGCTGGTGGTGGCGCAGATAACTGTCGTCAGAAGGTCATCCGATATTCCCGAAGAAACCTTGCCCAGGAAATTGGCTGTGGCCGGCGCTATCACAAACAGGTCAGCCCATTGGGCCAGATCAATATGCCGCGTGGCGATATATCCCTCTCTGGGAAACATCTCCAACGCGACCGGGTTTTCAGAGACGGTCTCAAGCGTTAGGGGGGTAATGAACTTGGCGGCTGCCGCGGTCATGATTACGCGAACTTCAGCCTCCCCCTTCACCAACGAGCGGACCAGATACGGGACTTTATAGCAGGCGATTCCGCCGGTAAGTCCAACAATGACCTTTTTGCCTTTAGCAGACATCGGTCTTAGTTATAGTATTGAGAATTTTCTTCAATCGCTTCGGCAGATACAAAGCGTTCCAGTTCATCAATGTCGCGGAAAATCAGAGTGGAAGCAACCATCTTCACCTGGTCAAGGTCAAGAGGAGAACCGGAAACCATGGTCGCTCGCTCCAGTATCGCTTCAAACTGCTCGTTATCAATCAGCCCCAGGCCGAGTAGCTTATGAAGGAACCCCTGAGATTCAATCGTAAGCTGGAAGCGTTCTTCTTCGCTAAAGACCCGATGCGAACCGCTGAGATCCGGGAAATTTGAGAAGTGTTTTTCGGGGGCATTTTCATAACGATCCATCAGCCAGGAATAGGCTGAGGAGATTTCGCTATCGGTATATCCGCGCGCTTTGAGATTGCTGGAAAGGTCATCTATATTTGAAAAATGGTCCTGGTTTTCCCTGAAATAATCAATCAGCAAAACCACGATTTCTAATATCCTGTTAGTCATCAATTCTCCCATCCGGTTAACATGCTCCCAAGATAATCAAGAACCAGAATTCAAACAAGATAGTTCTTACAAATTGTGATATTTTCAATCAACCGTTTGCCAGTCAGACGGTTGTAACCGCTCTTTCAGCTCCTTTTCAAAGGCCAAAAACGATACTTCCAACTCGATTGTTTCTGCCAGCTTGAGAAACAAAGCTCGCGGCCGCTCAATCTTGAAATCATCCAGCTTAATTTCAAAGGTAGCGTGAACTTCGACAGCCGCCTCTCCACCAGATTCTTGAAAGTGCCCAAAAACCAAATCGGCTTGCAACGGGCGTTTGACCCCATGAATGTAAAACTCCCCATAGGCGACTCCGGAATACTGCGAGTCGGCAACCATTCTCGTGGGCAGCCCGCCAACGCTGTCCAGTGAAAACCAGGCGTGAGGAAACTTATCGGTATGCAGGTGCTTTTCCCGCATATGTTCGTCACGGGTTTCAATCCCGGTTTTCAGACTGGCCAAATCCACTCTCAGAACCGCACTAACACCGGACCGGGGTGATTCGACATCAAAACTGACCCACCCGGCAATCTGGTCCGTCTGGCCGTGAATAAACTCAAGCTTGGCCGTTGAACGG
>JARGFS010000093.1 GCA_029211095.1 bacterium
ATGGGAGAGTCAGTTCACACGCCCCATAAATGGGACGCAAGAACTAACGAAACTTACTAAGACTTTGTCAACAAGCCCGGTAGGTGGGGTACAAGTGCGTGTTGGGCCCGGTGTGTCTTCAGACTTGCAGGGATTCAGTTCGTAGGTCGGGACCTTTATGGTCCCGACAATTCTGTCGGGCTACAAGAATTTTCAAGGCAGAACCACTAAAGGGTTCTGCCCTACTCGGCTGTCCTACTCGGCTATAAGAATGTCAAAACCCTCTAGCGAGGGATTTTGACCTACAAATCGGTCGGGAAAATATGCCTCCCAATCTACAGAATACTGGCCCAGAAGAGTGTACGCCAGCCACAATACAAATCCCAAATAGGCGCTAAACATCAAACCCACAATGTGGGCGACTAAGTCGGTTCAGGCATGTCTTCGGTGATCCCGGCCAGCCGTTTGGCCATCTGAACTTTCGATTCCAAATCAGCCACCGAACGAATCACCAGTTTGGCGCCATCGGGTGACCCACCTCCATGCATACATCCCGGCACACCGGAACCAAGCGTGCACCACTCCACTAATCTTGCCGCGCGGGTACGTGACTCACCGGAATGTTTGGCCGTCATATATTTTTCTATCAGGTGGCCATACTTTTTGGATTTGAAATCTTTATACGAAGGCATACATCCGGTTTCGGCAATACCACCGGCAATATCCTGCGCAAGAACCGAATTGTCATACGGCAGGGTAGCTACATGTACTTTATTCACGTTGGACAAAAGTGGGTCACAAAGCCACGCACCCGAAGGGTGCTTTTTCCCCCGCGCCGCTGCAGCAATACCAAGACCATAGGTAGTCTCATTATTCACATGCATCTGGGTAAGTTTGTCCTTGAATACTTTTGAATTCAACCCGTTTGTACGCGCGGTCAATATGGAAGAGCCTATTTTGATATCTCCCTGTCCGGCTACACAACCGCCTATAGCCGCACGATACGGCATAATAAAATAGCTGATCGCTTTCATTGAGTACTTGTGTTCACCGCACATGAATACCCGTTCATTCGGAATGAAGACATCTTCAAAAAACAGGAAGGCCTGCGTGATTCCGCCCTCTTTAACCGGGTTGTCAAAACCCTCTTCTTCATCACGAGTATCATTCGGGTGGCGTGTTTCCACAATAGTGAGGCCTTCGATATCTCTGGGGATAACGAACGAGATAGCACAGTCAGCATCATTTTCTCTGTAGCCGGAACCGGGGATGACAAATATCTCGTTTGAGGCCGCCACGCCGCAAATCATCAGCTTGGCTCCGCGGACAACAATCCCGTCCTCGCGCTTTTCTTTCAGGTGCAGATAAACATCTTTGTCATCCTGCTGCGAGGGACTCTTTGTGCGGTCCCCTTTAGCATCGGTAATGGCCCCCGCGATGGTAATATCTTCGGCCTGGGCTTTCTCCAGCCAGGTCAGCAAGCGCTTGTGATAATCGGTTCCGTTGGCCTCATCCATCTCCCAGGTAGTTGGAAACATAGCATTAAGCGCACACCATCCGGCACAGCGACCACCGGTGCAGGTACCGGTGAGATGGAACATCATGCGCTTCATATCGGAGTTAGCGTACATATCTTCGGCAGACATAATAATTGACAGGTAGCGGCTGATCTCTTCGCCGGTGATATGAGACTTGGTGGTCAGAAGCGGCTTGAGTTTTTCGTCAAAGGCACCTTTGAAAGTCCAGGCGTGCCCTTCAACCGTGCACTTAGTGGCCGGGTCGGTGGTTACATCAGTGATCGGCTGGTCAAATTTATAGATATTCGGGCGCATTTTGCGTAGCGACTTAAGGTATTGTTCGTAAGTTTTGAGGGCCATTTTATCTATCCTCTATTTTTTTCTGTTTGCACCAATATAGGGCCTTGTGAATTTAGTAACAAGGCATAATTGTCTACAATCAACTCTCTGTAGATAGAATCGGCCGAAAAACAAAAAAGCCGACTGTAAAAGTCGGCTTAATTGCTGCTTGACTGGTAGTCACTTTTTATTTGAGGATCAGCCAGACATCCGAGATATTCGAGCGAGCAGTTGAACCCGCGAAGGTTGACGAAATGTCATCAGCTATCACAACGCCGGTCTGGACGGAGTCAAACAGGCTCAAGTTCAAGTCATCAGTATGACCGGTATTTAGCTTTCTGGACATCACCAGTACATGCTCCTCACCTGCATATTTGGAAACGGTGCGAACTTCCCATTTGCTTCCCAGGTCGGCCTCGGGCCGAACTTCAAGAGAATCGTAGATTAGGAATCCGGGGAGCCTTGACCCGACCTTCCAACCTTCGGTTTCCGGCCAGTATACAATATCATACTCTTCATGGGTGAAAGTATCCACTTCGACAACACTGTCAATGATATTAAATGTATCTGTATACAATGGATCATTTGCCCGGTGCCTGGCATCTCTTACATAGAGCACACTATCTGAAAACTGGCTGGTGTCTTTTGAGGCGTAGGTTGGTTCATTGACTATTACCTCATTGGGCAGGGATACGTCCGGGACCATTGATGTCTGTGCGTCAAACAGTAGATGAGGTGCTACAATATAGCTTGTGTCTGTAACTGTCACGTTGATGACAAACGAATCCGGTATGACTTGTCCCGAATTATCCGTGGCTGGAACAGTGTCAATATCATACACCAGAAGGGTTGAGTCTGCCCATTCATACCACATGTCAGCACAGAAGCCAGAAGCGTCATAGGCAGCCGCCCGCCAGTGCCAGGCATCCCACAGACCTTCGGAAGCACCATCAAAAAGGACAACCAATTGATCTTCTCCAAAACCTGTTTCGAGTTCATTTCGCTGAAAGAACTGCAGAAGAGGTGACACAGTATCCGCAACAAACCCGTTGTACCAAATGCTGTTTGAGTTGTCTCCCCAAACAAATCTCAAGTACAATCTGTCTCCACTCACGATGGCCTGCATGGTACTCGTTTTTGGTCCTAACCCTGCTATGCTTTGCGGCAGAACGCCCGCTCGTTTCATATCCAGCGTAGTAGCTGTAGCTTTGTCCCAGATAGGATCATTGGCATCCGTCATTTGCGGACTGGCGCTGGCCTGGTAGGCAACTACCCGGTAGATTTTTATCGGGTCCGGCTGGGTTGACTCATCATCGCCGCCACACCCGATATACAGGACCAGACAGCTGATAGCCAATAGAGGCAAAAGTTTTCTCATATTAGATTATCTCCAACTTTCTAATTATCACCTAAGAGCAACCAGGTACAATATAATACAATCCTGGTGCCCAAAAAGTCGAAATTACATAATAGGTGAAAGCAACCGGCTTGCCATCGGCGTTAATTTTAGTCCCGTTTCATTATAATTGCCGTGAAATCATCAAATATATGGTCTGGGGCGGCAAATGAGCGAACCCTGCTGTAAATCTCATCGAGTGTCTCTGCGGCCGACTTTTTTGCAGTGGACTTGAGAACTTCGATCAGCCTATCCAGCCCATACTCTTCCCCATGCCGATCAAAAACCTCAGAAACGCCATCGGTATACATAAAGATAGTATCTCCGGGGCCAATAAAGAGCGGGCGTTCTTCATAGGTAACATCGGTAGTGACACCCATAATCTGCCCCCCTTCTTCCAAATAGACAATTTCACCATTGGCTCGCAATAGCACCGGAAGATTGTGTCCGCAGTTTGAGAAAGTAAAAATATGGTTCTTGGAATCCAGAACTCCATAAACGGCCGTGACAAACCGACCGCCAATTACCGATTCATACATCAGGTTATTGACTTTTTGACAGATTGTACTGATAGCATAACTGTTTCTGATTTCCGCAATCAAAGAGGCGCGAAACGAGGCCATCAGTAGGGCTGCGGGGATTCCCTTCCCGGAGACATCGGCTACCGCAATACCTGTTTGATGCCCAACAATCTTGATGAAGTCGTAATAGTCACCGCCAACCTGTTCGGAGGGGGTATTTAGTCCGGCGATATCATAATTATCGATCTCAGGATTCCCTTCGGGCAAGAAAGCGCGCTGAATCTCCCTGGCAATATTCAGCTGTTCGGTCAGTCGCTTTCCATCCAGGAGTTGCTGGTGAACCGTAGCCCGTTCAATTGAGACCGCCGCCTGAGAAGCAAACGCAGTCAGGATATCAATATCCTGTTTAGAATAAGCATTGCAGTGGTTAGACTCCAGATTCAGCACACCGACCACACGGTCATCGAATTTGATCGGGAGCACCAGTTCACTGCAGGTCTCCAGCCGAAGATCAATGTAGCGGTCATCCTTTTTGACATCGTTGGCAATAATCGCCTGCCCGGTATCGGCAACTCGTCCGACCAACCCTTCTCCCATCTTGAGATGCAGGTCTTTCTCATGCTCCGGGTCATAGCCAATCGATGAGATGACATCTATCTCCCTGTTGGAAGTATGGGTGATAAATATTCCGCCAGCATCAAACTGGACAACCTGTCCTACTGACTCCAGGATCAAGGGTAACATCTCGTCAAGCTGCAGCGTGCCGGATAGCTTTCTGCCTATTTCATTCAGGGCATCTTTTTGACTGATCTGATGTTGCAACTGACGGTAAAGGTTGGCATTATCAATAGCAACCGCCATCTGATTGGATAGGCCGGTCAGAACATCCAGATCGGTCTTGGTGAACTGGCCATCTTCTTTGTTGATAGCTTCGATCACCCCAATCATCTGTCCTTTACCAATCAACGGAACCGAGAGGAGAGATCGTACTTCAATCCCCCCCTTTTCACCTAAGTCGGTATCAATGCGCGGGTCCCCTTCGGGACTGTTCACAATAGCCGGTTCTTTGTGCCTCGCCACCCAACCGACCAGCCCCATGCCCAACTCTCGGTTGAAGATTGTCATCTCTTCGCTGTCCACCTTCATAAGCCGGATTTTCATATCGGTTCGGAGATGGTCGACCCGAAAAACAAGCGCCGCCTCACTCCCTACCGCCGTCATCACCAGCTTCAAAATGAGCTCCATCAGTTTCTCGTATTCAAGGGTCGAGTTGAATACACGAGCAGCCTCAAGGAGGAGCTTTTCGGTTCGAGTATGATTTACTTCTTGTGTCATAGCTATGCAATGGTACGGACTTAACGGATAAAGTCAATATCCGACTGGACCAACTATCAGTTTGCTAATAAGATTTCCTCGGCCTATCTTCACCAAATAGATCGACAAATAGCGGAGGAAAAATGATCAGTTTATCGGGCAAAAGTGCCATAATTACGGGCGGATCTCGTGGAATCGGCCAGGCAACGGCGATCATGTTTGCCGAAGTCGGCTGTAACGTAGTGATCGGGTATGAGAAAAATGAGACGGCCGCAAAGATTACCATTGAAAAGTGCCAAAGTTTTGGGGTCAAGGCGGTTGCTATAAAGGCTAATATGGGGAGTCGATCCGATGTCTTCGACCTGGTAGCCGAAGCCACCACAACTCTCGGCTCCGTTGATATCCTCGTCAACAACGCCGGGGTCTGGGAGCACAATCCGATTGATGAGATGACCGAAGAACGCCTCCGGAGAACGGTCGATATCAATCTGATGGGCTGTTTTCACTCTTGTCAGGCGGTAGTGCCGCAAATGAAAGAGCGCAAGTCCGGGAACATCATTAATATCTCTTCGACCGCCGGTCAGCGCGGTGAGGCCTTCCACTCCCCCTATTCAGCCACCAAGAGTGCGCTTATTGGCCTGACGAAATCACTGGCGGTGGAGTTGGCTGATCACAATATTCGGGTCAATTGTGTTGCACCGGGCTGGGTGGAGACGGACATGAGTATTGATTCTCTGAACGAAGATCATGACAATAAGATCATCAGCAAAATCCCGATGGGCCGGGTTGGCATGCCGCAGGAGTTAGCCGGGCCGATTCTCTTTATGGCATCGGAGCTTTCGACATTCATCACCGGCGAGATTCTCAACGTCAACGGCGGCGCCGTCCTCTGCGGGTAATGGCATAGCCACCTTGATCGCTTCGCGCCGCGCCTATGATTCTATTCAAGACTGAAGTTTGGTAGGTCAGGAGCCCTGCGCTCCTGACATTGCGAACAAGTAATTATCAGAAGGAGAGTCCTGCTTCCGTTGCGTCTGGTCTTGCGGCTTGCTTGCAAGGCGTGTGACCTGACGCTGCCTGAAGACCATCGGGTCACACCCGCCTTTGGCGGCCAAGACCCGACGGAACGAATGACTACTTTATCAACAAGCCCTAAATGGTGGGCCACCAATCCTTACCCGCCCAACCCCGTCAATCGCTTGTCGATGTTTTGGATCAGGTCCGGCCAGGATTTATCGAAACCTGCTTTAACGTACTCGGACCGGGCGCGCTTAAGCAGCTCAATACCACCCGCTTTGTTACCAGTACCAATTTCGCATTCGCCTAAGTCTTCGCAAGCCTGACCAATCGCCGAGTGGTTCTCCAGCCGCTCCGCCCAGGCCAGAACCGGACGAAGCCACTTTTTGGATTCATCGTACTGGCCGAGATAGCGATAAGTCATCCCGACATGATAATCAGCAAATAGTTTTCCCATCTCCCCGGAGAAACGCCAGTGGTATTTGCGCGCTTTGAGATAGCATTCCAGCGCGTTCTCAAAATCTTTGATATCATAATAGGTGCCGGCCAGATTGTTCCAGAGCGGACCCAACCAGCTCTCGATTTCGTTAGCCTCGGCCGCCTCAATCCCCTTTTTCCCCCACTCAATCTGCTCATTGGGATCATTGGCCACAATGGCAATCATGTGGGCGGCATCGACCGCTCTCCCCCAGAGCGAATTGACCGTGCAGTACTCATACATCTGGTCAAAAGTTCTTCTGGCGGTGGTCAAGTCATCATCCCGCCACTCAAACCGACCTCGAACGCCCAGGTAACGGGACCAGCCATACGGGTCAGATTCACGCGCTTTAAGTCCGGCCTTCTCCAGAAAGGTGCGCCCCTCTTCCTTATTCCCCAGCAGCAGATTCATCCGGGCACACTGCGAGAGGGCTTCGGCCTCGACTGAATAGTTAAACTCTTTTCCGGCCACTTTCACCACATCGAGATAGCTGGTCAGCGCCTTCTGATAATCACGAGTTTGGAATATATCATCAGCCAGCGCCAGCAGGGAATCGGCGCTCATTTCACTATTGGTCACAACGGCTCCTTTTGACTTCTGCTCAACCGCACTACCTGAGAAGGCAAGAAAGATCGGAATTAAAAGCAGGATAGAACTTCTTTTCATTGTAAATTCCTCCGTAGAGAGACTAAAATAGAGTCCAACCGATTTCAGTTCAACTTAATTCTGGGTCGATTCAATGCCGGGGAATTCTGTTTGACCCGCTTTTGTCGGGAGCCTATATTCGGCTCCTGACGTATAAGCAAGAAGCAATACGAAAAGAGACTCTCGAAAAATACCGGACCGGAAGGAATTCAGATATGCGGGCATTGATTACAGGAATAACCGGACAGGACGGCTCTTACCTGGCCGAACTTCTCCTTGAAAAGGGATACGAAGTTATCGGTATGGTGCGAAGGTCCTCGACCGAATCATTCGACCGGATTGATCATCTCAAAGATGAGGTCACGCTGGTCCAGGCCGATCTGCTTGATCAGCTTTCCATTATCAACATTATCGAAGAACACAAGCCGGATGAAATCTACAATCTTGCCGCTCAGTCCTTTGTCCCCACCAGTTGGAGCCAGCCGGTGCTGACCGGAGAATTTGATGCTATCGGCGTCACCAAAGTGCTGGAGGCAATCCGGCTGATCAACAAGCATATCAAATTTTACCAGGCCTCGTCTTCGGAAATGTTCGGCCGGGTTCAGGAAGTTCCGCAGAAAGAATCGACCCCATTCTATCCCCGCTCCCCCTATGGTGTCGCCAAAGTTTATGGCCACTGGATTACCATCAATTACCGGGAGAGCTATGGGATTCACGCCAGCTCCGGAATTCTCTTTAATCATGAATCCCCGCGCCGGGGGTTGGAATTTGTGACCCGGAAAATCACTGACGGTGTCGCACGAATTAAGCTCGGACTATCTGACAAACTCGCCCTGGGGAATCTGGACGCCAAACGAGACTGGGGCTATGCCGGTGACTATGTTCGGGCGATGTGGTTGATGCTGCAGCAGGAAGAACCGGACAATTTTGTAATAGCCACCGGCGCGACCCACTCGGTCAAGGAGTTTGTTGAGGCGGCCTTTGAATATGTTGACTTAGACTACAATGAGTTTGTCGTAACCGATCCGAGATTTGTGCGGCCGGCCGAAGTTGACCTTCTGTTGGGCGATCCCAAACATGCCAAAGATAAACTGGGCTGGGAACCTTCGGTGAGCTTCCAGGAGTTGGTCCGTATGATGGTCGATGCCGATCTGGATCGTTTGGATAAAGACCAATAGGGAATGAAAAAGAGAAAGATCGCTCTTGTAACCGGAGTTGCCGGTTTTGTTGGTTCCTGGCTGGCCGAAGAACTCCTGGATCATGGCTACACGGTTTATGGATCGGCGCTGGCCAATGAACCACTTGACAATATCGCTCAAATCAAGCGGGAGGTCAGACTCGCCCAACTGGACATCACCAACCCGACTCAGTGCAACCGAGTGCTCAAGAGAATTAATCCTGACTACCTGTTTCATCTGGCCGCGTTTTCTTCGGTCGGCCAGTCTTTTCAGCATGAGCGGGCTACTTATAAAATCAATTTCGATGGCACTCTCAATATGCTGGAGGCAGCCTCCGGTCTCAGCCGCTTAAAGAAGTTCCTCTTTACCAGCTCGGCTGACTGTTACGGCTCTTTTCAGCCAGTGAACAAAACACTCCGGGAAGAGCAGCCGCTCAACCCGATATCTCCTTATGCTATTTCCAAGGTTGCGGCGGAGCATGCCTGTCGGCTTTACTCAAGACAGGGGAGGATTCCGGTGGTAATCTCACGATCCTTCAATCATGCTGGTCCAAGGCAGAATGAGAATTTTGTCATTCCCTCTTTTTCATTGCAGATAGCAGCCATAGAGGCTGGAAAACAGAAGCCGGTGATGCAGGTTGGCGGACTTACTGCCCGGCGGGATATCTGCGATGTCCGTGATATCGTGCGCGGCTACCGCTTGATGGCGACAAAAGGGAAAGCGGGGGAAATCTATCAGCTCTGTTCCGGAAAAACTCTTTCAATAGAGCAAATACTGGCCCATCTTCTGGCCCAGGCAGAGGTCCGAATTGAAGTACAAACAGATAAATCTCGGATTCGCAAAAACGACATTCCAATCCTGCGCGGAAGTAACCGCAAGGCCGTTCAAGAACTCGGTTTTCAAAGCCGATATAAGATAAACAGAACGCTAAAAGATACTCTGGATTATTTCAGAGAAAAATCAGCCCGGCTATCCTGAGAAGCCGGGCTCGGAGTTAAGTCAAATGCCAAAAAAGTCGTCACAAGGAAAAGATATCAGTAAACAGCTGATTGCCAAAATCAAGGATAGAACGGCCAAAGTCGGTGTGGTCGGGCTCGGCTATGTCGGGCTGCCCCTCTCGGTTGAACTGGCCAACGAAGGTTTCAAAGTAACCGGGTTTGATATTGCAGCCTCGAAAGTAAAACTGCTCAACAGTGGTAAATCGGACATTGATGATATATCCGATGCCGCCGTGGCCGGCATTGTCAAGTCCGGTAACTTCAAAGCGACAACTTCGCCGGATGCGCTCATAGATATGGATACAATTTCCATCTGCGTGCCCACCCCGCTTTCAAAGACCAAAGACCCGGACGTCAGTTTTATACTGGCCACTTTGGACTGGATCAAACCGCGGTTGACGCGCGGGACTCTCGTTGTTCTGGAATCAACTACTTATCCGGGAACCACCAATGACCTGATCCTCCCCCTGCTCGAAGAGAGCGGACTCAAGATTGGAAAAGACATTTTCCTCGCCTTTTCACCGGAGCGAGTCGATCCCGGAAACGCTACCTACACAACCAAGAACACCCCCCGGGTGGTCGGCGGCATAACACCTGCCTGCACCAAAGTTGCCAAGACTTTTTATGAGCAGACGATTCCCAATATCCATGCCGTCTCCTCGACCGGTGCGGCGGAGATGGTCAAGCTGCTTGAGAATACTTTCCGCTCGGTGAATATTGGACTGGTCAACGAGGTTGCCCTCATGTGCGATCGGCTCGGTTTGGATGTCTGGGAGATAATCGATGCTGCCGCAACCAAACCGTTCGGATTCATGCCTTTCTACCCCGGACCGGGGCTGGGCGGCCATTGTATTCCGATTGACCCGCACTACCTCTCTTGGAAACTAAAATCATTGAACTACTATGCCAGGTTTATCGAATTGGCTGGCGAAGTCAACAGCCACATGCCGGAGTATGTGGTTGACCGTATCTCTGATTTCCTCAATGAGAAATATGCCAAAGCCGTCAATAAAACCAGGATTGTTGTGCTGGGGGTCGCCTATAAGAGAGATATCAAAGATGTTCGGGAGTCCCCGGCTCTGGATGTAATGAAACTGCTGGAAGACAAAGGGGCCAAAATTTTCTATAATGACCCGTTTGTCCCAGAAATCAGGTGGAACTCCGGAAAGTTGAAATCAAACAAATTGACCGCCGCCATGTTGAAGAAAGCGGACCTGACAATTGTCCTGACCAATCATACCCAGTATGACTATCAGTGGATTGTCGATAATTCCGTCGCTCTCTTTGACACCCGTAACGCCACCAAAGGGGTGACCAAAAACCGCAGTAAAATCCAACTGTTGTAACAGTCAAAGTCACCTGATCACAAACAAGAGAGGCTCTCAACAGGAGAGTCTCTTTTTTTTGTGTCTCCGCCGTCAGCAGATTATGTTGCATTCCAATCTGCTCTACCTGTGAGGCTGCAAATGGATCGTCAAACAGAACAACTATTTGAAAACAACCATGACCGGATTATCGAGCGTGCCGAAACCTGTTTTAGTATCAGCAATGAGGCTGTCCCGTCTGAAACCGCAGGAGTGTAACGCAGCTTTTCAGAAAAGATGGGGTGAGGTTATAGGCCGGATGCACGCTCTTCAAACTTCGTACAAGCCGCCTCCCAACAAACGACCGCGGTGGCATGAAGACAAAGATATAGTCCCACCCGAATGGCTGAGTGGTTTCCAGCCGCTCGTACATAAGAGGATTATCTCGATCCGCGAAAAACTTCTGGAAGGCTACCGGGGAAATTTTTAGGGGGACGACTCCGAACTGGAACGGGGGGCTGACTTCCTCAAGTTCCGAAAGCACATACTCTACATGATTATTCTAAAAGAGGATATCGCCGAATCCGACCCCTGGTCCAAACGGTTCATGGCCGGGCGACAGGAACGGATTGAGCAGGACATTCCTGTGATAGACCTGGACTTCCGCAAGACCTGATTTCCGGCGCAGAGCCCCACCAAAGATTATACTCAATTCGTCCGATAGTCATAGGGATAACAGGAAGTTACCTATGATCGAAGATTCAGCCAAAAGAGCCAAAAGAATTCAGGATATTACCTTCATCCTCAAAGACCTTTTGAAGGTGATTAAGGTTGTCTACATGTATCCGGAAGACAACCCTCTTCCCCAATCCCTGAAACGATCATTTTCTGAAAAGCTTGTCTCCCTGGTCGAGGAACATGGAGATATATCGGTCAAAGTGAAACAGGATCAGCTCTTTTATGAGGAAGAGTCTGTTTTCACCGACAAGTCCAAAGAAGAAGCCCTGGCCGGTATTTTCTTTGAAACCGGAATAACCAGATTTGCTTTTACCGATGGTCTGGACATCCCCGATGTTCACAAGCTGCTGGATGTATTCAAGCTCTACCTCAACTCCCCCTGCCACTCTTTTGATATTGTGGCAGGATTCTGGGAGGCCCAGATTGTCGGTTTCTCATTTGCCACAGTCGAAGATGTCGCGCTGGCCGAATATGACGACAAGTTCGACTACCAGGATTATCTCAGCCGCGGGGGGGCAGATAGAGAAACAGGGCCCCGCACCGGGAAGTCCACAGACGAGGGATACCAGAAAATCTTCCAGGGGCATATCGATCTGGACGCGCTCGAAAAAGTTGACGAAGAGCTAAGCAAATACAAAGGTAAGATTGACAAGAGTAAGCCAGCGTCGCGCGAAGAACTGCTGTTTTATGCCCAGAGTTTTGGAACAACAGACGAAAACTTTGGCGACGGGGAGGATGAGATTTCGCTGGCGGCCGCCGAAGCAGCCGAGAAGCTCGGATTCACAGACCAGCCTTTAACAGGCAGCAGCAAACCAAACACCGCCCTGATACTTAATGACGAGTTTGTTCTCTCCGAAGAAGAAGAGGAACGGATTCACAACCTGGTTGCTGAGGATGCCTATTTTGAACCTTTTGAATCAACGGTAGAGATTCTCAAAGAGATGCTTCTTCAGGAAACAGAACTGCCCGGTTTTTCAGAGACAGTTGCGATCTGCGAAAAAATTGGTTCTGAATTTGTTCAACAGGGACGGCTGCTTGAGGCAGCGCAAATTCTGGAGCATCTCAACGAGATTCAAGAGGAGATCGGCAAGCAGCATCCGGTCTGGGTGGAACGTTTGAAAGAGGCACTGGTCACCGCTGGAAGCCGGGAGAGGTTGTCACACCTAAGAGACAGCCTGAACGCCAACCAGGAGATAGGAGCCGGAATTCTCCGCAAGTACCTCTCAAATTTCGGCTGG
>JARGFS010000094.1 GCA_029211095.1 bacterium
CAATCATCTCTTCCCAGACTCCTCCCTTTACGCGCCGTCTACTCCCGGGAGGATCAAAGATTGAGAAAATCAGGTGATAAGCCGATTGACACCAGATCAGACTTGGACCTATGGGACGATATTCTAAAAGGGGATGACAAAGCCTGGCTCGCTCTTGTCAATCGTTACGCCAACCTCGTATACAACGTCTGCACTCACATTGGTTTGACCCGAGCGGACTCCGCCGATTGCTTTCAGCAAACCTGGCTCATTCTGTTCAGAAATCGAAAAAAAATCACCGACGCTGCCCGTATTTCTTCCTGGCTTATCACAACCGCAAAGAGAGAGGCCCTGAGATTGCTCCGAAAGGCTGATCGGGTTTCCGGCGATGGAGAGCAGGCCGGACTAATCAATCCTGATCCTCTGCCGGACGCCGTACTTTTGCAATTGGAGAGCCGGAAAAGGCTGCAATTAGCCCTTTCGGAACTGGACCCCGCCTGCAGACAGCTGTTGGAAGCGTTTTTCTTCTCTGAAGACAAGCAATCTTACCAGGAGATATCTCGAAAACTGGGATACTCTCAGAATACGCTGGGCCCAAAACGAAACCGGTGCCTGAAGAAACTGAAGAAAATCCTTGATCTGGACAAGCACTGGGATGAACGAAAAAGAGCCTCATCTGACTCTGCTAAGTACAAAAAAAGGAGAAAGAACTGAGTAAGCATTTGACAAGAGATGAGCTGCTGGCTCTGATTCAAGGAAGTTCCAGGGCTGCAGAAAAACATGTCTCAGAGTGCGATGACTGTCGGACCGCCTATGAGTTGTTGGCCGAATACGGCCGGACCGATGGCGTTCATCTTTCAGAACCGCCGTCCAGTTGGGTTAAGCGAGCGGTGGCTATCTACGGGAGTGGATCGGCTCCACAGGTTAAGAAAAGGCTTGTGGCGCATCAGGTTTTTGACTCCTGGGTCTCTAACTCTCTTGTTGGAGTCAGAGGGAGGGCCACTACCGACCACAGACGGGTCGAGTTTGAGGCAGCCGGAATTCATCTGAGTCTCAGGGCCGAACGCCAGACTGACGGTTGGTCCTTGATTGCTCAGGTAAAGGGGAACGACAACGAGCCAGCCGAACTCAGGTGCAGCCGCCGCAAACATTGCCCTGACGACGACGGCCTGTTTCAATGGGTATCTAAACGACCACCACGGACAATTACTTTGCATGTCGGAGACAGACTGATTGAGCTGCCGGAACTGAAGTGGACAAAAAAGAGTCAGAAAAACAAGCCGAACGATTTATAGAACGGGGTGTGCGGGGCAACCTGTCTGAAGATGACCTCGCCCAGGCCTGCGACAGGCAGGTTCAGGCGGCCGCCCGAAAGTCTTTCAAGAAAGGCTTGAAGCTCGCCGAAAAACTGGTCCAAAGATCAGAAGAATACAACGGACCGCTTCGATTAACATCATTCCGCTGTCTGGCCCGGATGAGCCATTTTAGCGGTTCTCACAAAAAAGCCCTTGAGTTTTACCTCAAAGCTCGAGCCCTGACGCGGACATTACCACTGGTACGTGGACGCATAGACAGGACCTTGATCGATGTCTACATGTATTTGAATGATTTCAAAGCGTCCCGGCTGTCTGCTCAAAGGGCCCTGTCCCTGTTCAAAAAGCTGAATGCCGCGAGTGACCTGGCCCAGACAAGGGCCAACTACGGCAATCTCCTGCACCGGCAGGACCGCCATCAGGAAGCTGAAAGAGAATATCGGGAAGCGGCCAACTTCTTTGAGACAACCGACAATAAGGTTGCTCTGGCTCGCTGCTACTACAACCGGGCCAACACTCTTGTCCAACTGTTTGAGATGGAAGAAGCGGAAAGGCTCTACCTCAAGGCCGGGGAAATTTATGAGTCCGAAGGGTTCGATCTGGATGCCTGCGATGTCCGGTACGGCCTGGCCTGGCTGTGGATGCTCTCCGGTAGATATCATACTGCCCTGGTTGAACTTGAGAATTGTCGCAGGAAATATGAAGAAGGGGGGGACCCACGGGGCGTGGCGCTCTGTCTTCTGGACAGGTCAGAAGTCTATCTCGGGCTGGCTCTATATCGGGATGCCTACAATTCCGCTCGCTCAGCGGAAAAGAGATGCTCTCGCTTGAATCTCAGGTATGAACATGCCAAAGCCTCTCTGTTCAAAGGGTATGCCGCTCTCGCATTGGGCAAGAAAAAAGAAGCGGCAAGAGCTATGGATATAGCCAGCAAGAAGTTCAAGTCGGAAAAGAATATCGGGTTCTCCGGCGTTGTGCACCTGCTGCGCGCCGATCTGGCCGATGCGGACAAGGAAAGGATTAAAGAACTACGGGCGGCGCGGCGGAATTTCCTGCGTTGCCATCTCGCCTACTGGGAGGCTGTCTGTGATTATAAGGAGCTGACAGCGGGTCAATCTACGGAGGCAAACCTCAAGCGGCTCTCAGGCAACCCATCGGTGAAGCAGGTCCCTTATCTGTTCGCATTGTGGCAGACCTCACTGGGGGATTTTATGTATAGCCGGGGGAAAAAGAAAAGCGCCCGAAAATCGTGGCAATTGGCGGCCGACCGGCTGGACGAAGTTTGTGCTCAACTCCCCCCTCTGGAGCTCCGCTCGGCGTTTGGCCGTAAACAGTCCTCTCCCCATCGCCGACTGATTAGTGATGCTCTCGGTCACAGTCCCGCTATAGCCGCTGTCTGGTCGGAACGAATGAAGACGGCCGGAGTGTGGGCGCCGATTAACTGGGAAAACGATGACGCCCGGCAGAGAGATAGAGTCAGCACAAGTCTTGGCGAATTGGCCAGTCGGGTAGCCGCGCTGGCTCACCAGATTTCTCCCGCACCGGGCGTATCAGGCAGCCGGGGCAAGAGCGCGGTTAAGGCAATGCGAAATCTACAGACCAGGATTCGGGAGGAATTGCTGACGGTTGAAACCGGGCAAATCGGATCGCTCCATACCTCTGAAGAGCTATCCCAGTCTTTCCGGGCTGTATCCAGGGAGATGCCAATTGTCCAGTTCCATCTTGAGGATCAGGACATTGTCGGGTTTGTTCATCACAAACAGCAGATCAAAGTAGTCCGATTTCCCGGTGGACGTGAGCGCCTGGGTTCAGCCTTTCAGCGATGGCGTTTTCTCCTGGAGAGCGAGCTGATGTCAGCTCCCAGATTCAAGTCGAATGTCAACCATGCTGAACAGAGACTGTGGGAAGACCTGGGAACTTGGCTCTGGACACCGCTGGAAGTGGACTCGCAGGCAGACAAAGTTTTGCTTATACCGGAAGGAGAGCTTGCCAATCTTCCCTGGATGGCGCTCCGCCACGAAGGAAGATCACTGGTAGAAAAGCACTCTTTCGTCCAGGTCCCCAGCCTGCGCCACTTTATAGAAGCCAGAAAAAGATACTCAAAATCAGCTCAGGTCAAAATATTCCGCGGTGTATCAGAGGGGCTGCCTCATACGGATAAAGAGATAGCTCACCTCAGGGGTTTGGCCGGAAAAAACGCCACTATCCACGACCCGTGCGGACGCGAGGACTGGCCTGTTTCAGGGGATGCGAACATCTGGCACTATTCCGGACATGCCGTTATGAGAGAAGAAAACCCTTTCTATTCTTACCTGCTACAGGAAGGCGGCCCGCTCTTTGCCGCCGACTTCAGACTCCGCAAGTGCCAACTGAATCTGGCCACTCTGGCGGCCTGCCGGGCCGGAGAAATGCTGGCTATGCCCGGAGAAGAGGCCACCGGGCTGGTCCGTTCGTTGCTGGAAATGGGAGCCCGCAATGTAATTGCCGGCTATTGGCCGGTGGCCGACAAAAGCACCTCGCTCTGGATGCAAATTTTCTATGATGGACATTTCAGGAAACGTTGTATATTAGAATCGGTTCGAGAGGCATCTCTGGCTGTTGGAGAGCAGTACGGATCGGCCTACCATTGGGCCGCTTTTGCTGTTTTTGGTGCCGGAGATATCAGAGGTAAACCTGAGAGAGTTTGGTAATATGCTCAGACGATTGCTGCTGATCTTCCTTTTATTGTTGCTACCCGTTGCCGCATCCGCCGGTTCCGGCCACGGAAACTATGTCGGTGATGAAATAGTCTGTAAGATGGAACCGGGCTTCTCCATTGACTCGATTTACGCGCTCTTTGGGACCTCCGTTCAGGGGCAACTCAGCCAGATTGACTGTTTCCTCCTCAAGACTCCTTCCGGCCAGAATCCTGACAGTCTGGCGACTCTTATCGGCAATCTGGACTTTGTTACTTACTGCCGACCCAACTATTTTCTCTCTATTCCCGAAGGGTTACAGCGAAGCTCCCCGTTTGTCGATCAGCAGGCCGTGGGTGATTTCTCCCTCCAGTCTTCGGCACTGAATATCGATCTGGCCGATGCCCATGCTCTCTCCACCGGCGCAGGAGTCAGGATCGGAGTGATTGACGGAGGGGCCAATATGGACCACCCTGAGTTTGCGGCCTACACCGGACAGATTATCCCCCGGTGGGATTATGTCGATTCTGATCCGATTCCAAACGACGAGCCGGGCGGCATTGGTTCCGGACACGGTACACTGGTGACCGGGATCCTCAGGCTGGTCGCTCCTGAAGCCGACATCCTGGTTTATCGCGCTCTGGACAACTCCGGCAGAGGAGACGGATATAGTGTTGCCGCGGCCATATTGATGGCTGTCGAAGATGGATGTCAGGTCATAAATCTGAGTCTGGGGATGGTGGGAATCCATGATGCCATAGACGACGCTTTGCGGATTTCACGAAAGAACAACATTCTGGTAGTCGCGGCGGCCGGAAACGACTCAAGCGGCATTGGAGCAATATTCCCCTATCCTGCCTCCCGCGACTTCTGTATCGCGGTCCTTGCCCTTGACTCGGCCAGACTAAAAGCTGACTTTTCCAACTACGGAGTCAAGTCTGACATCTGCGCTCCGGGGACCGATATCTATGGACCGTTCCTCGACAGCAGCTATGCCTGGTGGAGCGGGACCAGTTTTGCCACTCCGTTCGTTACCGGCCTGACAGCCCTTTTGTATTCTGCTCAGCCCAGTTTGACGCGAGAACAGGCGGACGAAATTATCAGTCAGACCGCAATCAGTGTGGATGAATTGAATCCAGAGTACAGCGGCCTTCTCGGCTCGGGACTGATAAACCCGGTTTCGGCCCTCACTCTGGCGGCAACGATCGGTTCTGGCGATGTCAATGGTGATGGCGTGACTGATGTTGTCGATTTGACCGTTCTTTCCGCATATTTTTTCAACGGCGATGCTTATGACACAGCCGGGGCCGATGCCAACAAAGACGGTTACATTGATATCTCGGACATAACCGGACTTGTGGATCACCTCTTTGAGAGTGGCACTCTGATCGAATCCAATCGCTGACCGTACCGAATCTCCCCTTCTGAATCAAATAAAACGGTCCCGCGGCCAGTTTAGCACTTTATAGTTAAAAGTCCCGTCCCCCACGAAGACAAGCTAATCAATGCCACAGGCAATCTTAGAGATAAGATTGTCTTTTTTTTGACCAATGAATGAACGAAAACAGGATCATGTACACTCTGTTAGGTGGACGGTGAATAGGTTCGGGGAAAATTCGGAGCAAGAACCAAAACCGTACAACAACGTGGCCATTGCGCCAACAAATAAATAAGCTGCGGATAACACTACGCAGTTTATCCTCTCTGTAACCTCCGAGATGCGGGCTGCTTACCTGGCCCGCATCACCCCCTCCAGGTTACACAACGTGTGTTGCTGCATTCATCTATAGATTCGTGACCCTGGGTTTCCAGTACTTTGGACTCGCTACAAAGGAGGTGACCGGACGGAAGAGTAAAATCCACCTAAAATCAACTATTGGATAGTGGAATTACCAGTCATGAATATGGTCTGATCTTCGTTGACTGCCACCAACACGGCGAACAGATGCGTTAGACAGGATGATCTAACACTCTTGAGGGTGAAGCCGTTCTGACTGTACCAAACCAAAATGGAGAATGAGATGAAGAAAAAACTGATGGCTTTTATTGGGCTTCTGGCGATAATGCTATTTACCTGGGGTTGTTCCTCAGACATGACCACCGCTCCCGACACTTCCGGAACGGACCTGACTTCGGCAATGAATTCAAATGGGGCTGAGCGAGTCAGCGTATTAGTCGGATTTGTCAAAGGGAATCGCCCCGATGCAGCCCTGACCGCGGCGGGAGGATCAATTCTTAAAGAATACAAGCATGTACCGGCTGTTTATGTCTCTATTCCCACCTCGGCCCGTAATGCTTTGGAGAGAAACCCCAATGTGTTGTATGTCGAGCAGGAGATGATGCGCGATTACATCGCCCAGACACTCGACTGGGGTGTTGACCGTACCGATGCCGACTATGTCTGGGCCAACTCCAGCTATACCGGCACTGCAATCAATGTTGGGATTCTGGACTCCGGTGGTGACATGGATCATCCGGATCTTACCTGGGCCGGTGGCTACTCGGCAACCGATTCAGACCCAACTTATTGGGAAGACAAAGTCGGGCACGGTACCCATGTCGCCGGAATTATTTCCGCTGACAATAACGATATCGGCGTTGTCGGGGTAGCACCTGACTGTAATGTCTACGCGGTTCAGGTTGGCGGACGTCGCCTGTCCACCCTTGACATTATCGAAGGTATCGATTGGGTTATCGCAACTCATTATGATGCCGACCCCAACAACGATATTCATGTCATCAATATGAGTTTTGGCGGCGGTGGGTCCGATGCCGAAGAAGCTGCCCTTATCTCCGCTGACAATGAAGGGATTCTTTGTATTGCTGCCGCAGGTAATGAATCCGGTGCTGTTAGCGCTCCGGCCAACTATGCCTGCGTAATGGCCATCGCCTCTTCCGCTAGCGGTGACATCTTCTCCTATTTCTCCAACTATGGTCCTGAAATTGAACTGATTGCTCCCGGCAGCAGCATTTACTCAACCTACAAAAGAGGCCGGTATGCTACCATGAGTGGAACTTCGATGGCCTGTCCGATGGTGGTAGGGGCAGCGGCGCTGGCCTGGTCTGCTCATCCGACCTATACCAACACTCAGATGCGCGATCTCCTGAAAAATACAGCCGAAGATATTGGTCTCACGGCGTATTACCAGGGAAGCGGCTTGGTGGATGCTGAAAATGCTACTATAGGAAGCACCTTGGGAGATAACTAATCCCCTGAATTTCATACCTATTTTCAGAGCCCTCCCCTGTATTGGGGAAGGCTCTTTTTTTATGCCTCTTGGCCGATCCCCCGATTCCACATTCCAAGGCGTAGCTTCACGCCTCGACAATGTGCTCTTTAGAATTGTGTGATTTAGCGCCTGGTGCAACGACTGATGATAATGCCGAAGGGGGGACTCGAACCCCCACTCTCGCAAGGAGAACTGCGCCCTGAACGCAGCGCGTCTACCAATTTCACCACTTCGGCATTGCTTGACAAACAAGTGGTGAACCTTGTGTGCAGGTTCGAATATACAGTCCTATTCTTAAAAAGCAAAATATATTTGGAGAGATACGGGGGCAACGGAACAGTTTCCAGAATATCATCAGGAATAACAAAAACAAAGAAAGCCTCCTCCATTCCCAATAAAAAAAACCCCGCCAAAAGCGGGGTTTGATTTTACCAGATTATTCCAGCGCCTAATTGAGATAGGCTCGTAAGGACCGGCTCCGGGAGGCGTGTCGAAGTCGACGGATCGCCTTCTCCTTGATCTGGCGAACCCGCTCCCGCGTAAGCGAGAAACGAGCGCCAATCTCTTCCAGAGTCAAAGCCTTCTCGCCATTAAGACCAAAGTAGAGACTTATAACTTCGGCCTCTCTCGGCGTGAGCGTGTCGAGCGCCTTTTCAATCTCAATCCGCAACGAGTTGCTCAAAAGAGCCTCATCGGGAGAAGGCTGGAATTCATCCTCCAGAACATCAATCAATGAATTGTCTTCGGAAACCGAAAACGGAGCATCCAGCGAAAGATGTGAATTGGAGATTTTCAAAGTATCGGAAACTTCACCTTCGGTGAGTTCCAGTTCTTTGGCAATCTCTTCCGGCGAAGGCTCACGTCCCAGTCCCTGCTCCAAACGACTGGACACCTTGCCAATTTTGTGCAGCGTGCCAACCCGGTTGAGCGGCAAACGTACAATTCGGCTCTGTTCGGCCAGAGCCTGTAAAATCGCCTGTCTAATCCACCAGACAGCATAGCTGATGAACTTGAATCCACGGGTCTCGTCAAACCTCTTCGCCGCTTTAATAAGGCCAATGTTGCCTTCATTGATAAGATCGGCGAGGGACAGACCCTGATTCTGATACTGTTTGGCTACCGAGACAACGAAACGCAGATTGGCTTTGGTAAGAGCTTCCAGGGCACGTTTGTCGCCCTGCTTAATTTTACGAGCCAGCCGCACTTCTTCGTCAGCGGTAATGAGAGGAGTTTCCCCTATCTCGCGAAGATAGAGATCCAGCGAACGATCTTCGTCGCGATACTTTAGGGATTGTTTAGCCACAGGTTATGACCATCTCCTTCCACACATATAGTTAACACAATCCTCATCCCCTCTTAGGATGAGGATACATAGAATTCTAATTTCTGTCCTGCCTGATTACTTTGCGGGCAATGGAACCATCCGGTTCCAGGACAATCAACGGAATTCGCATCTTCTGATTCTGGATTGAGCCAGTCACACTGTTGAACTGGTCAATACTGCTGACCACTTTGTTATTGACCTGCAGAATAATCGTTCCCGGAGCAATTGAGGCTCGCGCAGCGGGTGAACCGGACTGCACCTGATCAACATACATTCCTTCAAGATACTCAGCTCCAATCTCGTCCGCTTTTTGCTGAGAGAATCGTTCAACTGACATACCCATCCAACTGGTACGCTCTACACCGTCATTTCCACCGCGGACAAGAGCATCGGCATCGTCACGATCACCCACCTGGGCAACCATATTCATGTACTTTCCATCTCGGACAACTTTCATCGCCACCGAGGAACCGCTCTTGACTGTTGAGACCAGGACTCTTAGCTCATCACCATTCTCAACTTCCTGATCGTTAAACCCGATGATGATGTCACCATCCATGATGCCGGCCTTCTCAGCCGGAGAATTGGAAAAGACAGAGTCAACCAAAACGCCCCTGACAGCTTCCAGGCCTTGCCGCTTGGCTTCGCGTTCGGTGACATCGTTAAGCCAGACACCCAGCCAGCCACGGCTGACATGTCCGGTGGCAATCAGATCGGGGACCACGGCCCGGGCCAGGCTAACCGGTATGGCAAAACCAATTCCTACCGAAGAACCGGTGGGACTGGAGATAGCCGCATTGATACCAATGCACTCACCGCGAAGATTCAGCAGTGGTCCGCCGGAATTACCCGGATTAATTGAGGCATCTGTCTGGATATAGTTTTGGTAGCGCGGCGTCTCGCGCCCAAAACGTAAATTGCTGCGTCCCTTGGCTGAAATCACACCGACCGTAACCGTCCGGTCCAGACCTTGCTGAGGAAAGGGATTGCCAATCGCAATAGCCCAATCCCCCACGCGGATATCCTTGGAATCCCCAAAGGGAATAGCTGTAATCTCTTCTTCCGGGCTAACCTTTAGTACCGCCAGGTCTGTTCCCTGGTCCCGCCCCACCAGCGTAGCTTCATATTCATATCCGGTCGAAGTACGGACCATGAGTTCATCGGCCCCCTCAATCACGTGATTATTGGTAAGAACATACCCATCTTCGCGGAAAAAGAAACCGGAACCGGACGACGTGGAGAAATTCGGTCCCTGATGCCACCAGGGGAGCTCCTCTCGCTTGGTTCGAGCCGAAATATTTACGACCGCGTTCTGGACCTGTTCAACCACCCTGACAAAGGGGGATTCCAGTCGGTCGTCATCGGTCTGAACCACAGGGAAGAGACCGGTCTGGGAGACGTTTGTCGGGGTATCAGCTTCAATCTTGGCCGAGAAATCAAGCTCGGAGGAGATCAACATTCCAGCGAGAATCGATGCAACGGCAATAAGCCCCACACCCACCATATTGAGCCCCCTGCGGACGCCACCGGGAGAGGTATTTCGTTTGTTCAAACTTCCTATGTCCTCCAATGAGATAGCCTATCAGTATACCTACAAAGCAGGTATCTGTCAAGACAGATATGTATGTTTCTACATCTTTGTATCATAGCTTATAACGTTAATAGGACTCCTTTTGATTCAAAAAGGATTCATAATTAGCTCAAAAAACTGCCCGAAGATAAGAAAACTGAGGTGGTCACTCAATAACCGAGCTATTTTCAACTCACAATTCGGTTTCTCAGATCGGTGGAAAAGCCGTAACCTATTGACATATCTATGCGAATAATCTAACTTTGGCCATGACTAACCAGCTCGAAAGCGCCCGTCAGAGTCTGGTTGAAACAGGCCAAAAGCTCTATGCCAAAGGATTCCTGGCCGGTAGCGATGGAAATTTCTCCGTCAGGCTGCCCCACAATCAATATTTGATCACTCCATCCGGATTGGCCAAAGGGGACCTTGCGAGAGCGGATTTGGTGCTGCTCGACTCACATTTTGACATAGTCGAAGGGACCTTGAGACCTTCTTCCGAGTCCCAAATGCACCGATTTGTTTATGAGAACAGACCCGATATCACCGCCTGCGTTCACTCGCATGCGCCTCATTGTACAGCTTTTGCGGCTGCTGGCCGGGAGCTTCCCGACAATGTCCTGCCGGAGGCAATCCTGTTTGTTGGTCGTATCTGCCTGACTGAATACGCTCCGCCCGGCACTCCCGCGGTGGCCAATTCGCTCGAACCATTCATAGCCGAAAACAACGCCTTCTTGTTAAGAAATCATGGACTCCTGACGATTGGCCGATCGCTTGAAGAGGCCGTTTGGAAGCACGAAACAGTCGAGCACCTGGCCCGGGTCTGTTTCATGGCTGAGCAGATTGGCGCGGCGCAGCCGATTCCCGAACGCGACTACCAGAGGCTGACCCGGATGCGAGAATCCCGGCAGGCTGCCCAAACCAAGCAGGAAATGAAGTAAAAATGAGAATCAAAAAAGTTGTCATAGAGAAAGCTAACCGCCTCTTTCAGCTGCCCCCCGACCTGGCTTCGTTTTTCCGCACGGAGAAAAAACCGACTTTTATCAAAAAGACTCATATGCTGGACCTTGCCTCACTTAATTGGCCGATCCGGTTTGACTCTGAGTACCAGATTGATCCTTCCGGATTAAAACCGGCTACAGAAGCCCAGCTGTCCGAGCTGGCCGAAGATTTAGCCAACTGGCTCAACTCAACTCATGGGGCAAAGATTGTACCGGCCCGGGAGATTTATATTGGAAGCCGGATATCCAATACTCTATTGAACCTTTCCCTGGCCCTGGTTGACCCCGGCGATCTGGTTCTGGTTCCTGATCTGGCCGTTCCCCATTATCGATCCGCCACCGCCGCCTGCAACGGTCAGGCCGTCACCTATCATTTGGACCCTAAGCGGGATTACAAGCCGGATATCGAAAGCATTAACTCGCGTATCGGAAGAGTTGTGCGGCTCATGTTCCTCAACAGCCCACACAACCCGACCGGAACCGAGCTTTCCTCTCAGGATTTGGAGTATCTGGTTTACTATGCTTCGCGCGAGAATATTGCCCTCATCAACGATGCCGCTTACCAATCGCTGCCGGGTCGAAAACAGGCCTCTCTGCTCGGTGTGACCGGAGGCAAGAATGTGGGTGCCGAAGTTTACTCGTTTGCTTACCTCTTTGGCCTGCCCGATATCGGTCTTGGCTTTATGGCTGGCAATCGCGAAATAATCAACGCTCTCAATTCTTCGGACCGGCTTAACAGATCGTTCATTCCCGGTTTCTATCTCGATCTGATCAGGCGGGCGATTCGGCAATACCCCGGCGAAGGGGTCAAGAGCATTCGGCAGACGATATCAAAGTCAGCTTCGGAGGCAGCCAAGTTTCTTGAGTTACTATCTCTTGAGAAAACCAGTCAGGACAATACCCCTTTCCTCTGGGCGAAAATCACTCGTCGCGGACGGGCCTCCAATGCCGCTTCGATCCTCTACCGGCGCAGCCGCATCATGACCACGCCGGGCACCGCCTTTGGCGAGAGTGGCGAAGGCTTCTTGAGGTTCTCGTTGACGGCCTCCCCCGAGGAATACCGGGAGGCATGCGGCCGGGTTAAATCACGACGGAATATGCTAAAGATAGAAGGGGACGAGTGAAAGATCTGATCAGGCTTTCGGGAATGTCCTTCTACGGATATCACGGCGTGACCGCAGCCGAAAAAGAGACCGGGCGGATGTTCGAGGTTGACTGCGAACTGGAAGTAGACCTGGCCGATGCCGGTTCATCGGATAAGCTGGTTGACACCGTTGACTACTCCAATATCTATGAAGTGATCAGGCAGACGCTGCAAGATAAGGCCTTTTCCCTGCTGGAGGGAATCGCGACTCATCTGGCGACCAAATTGCTTGACAAGTTTGCATAGTAGCGTTACTGTATTATGAGCAATAGCGCATGGTGCGTTGTCTTGTTTTAGCCTACATCCCCGTCCTTTGTGGCGGGGTTTGTTAACTAGCAAACCGGCAACACTGAGCAGTTCATTAAGAAAATGAAAAAACATCGCAAACCATGTGTTTTTGCGTCATAATGTGCAGGCAGAGTAGATGAG
>JARGFS010000095.1 GCA_029211095.1 bacterium
TCCCCATTTCAATAATCTCAAACTCCCCGTTTTCCAGTGGTCGAACCGTCTGTTGAAGTCCGCCACCTTCGTTTTTAGCTTTGTGGAGCGCATTTAACTCGGCGAAGCCATTGTCAAACATCTGGGCCAGGGGGGAGTCCGATGAGGTTCGGGCTTGTCCGACCGCATCAGCCAGGCGGCGCGACCGTTTCACCACGGCCAGAAAGCTCTTGTTGGCCGCTTCAACTTTCTTGAATTGCCGCCATTTATTGAAAATCACCATCCAGGATACAAAGGACATAATTACCAGCACCAGGAGGATGAAAATACCAAAGGTCGAGGAATTGCCTACAATCTGCCAGACGGAGCCAGAGAATATTCCGGGGAGGATCAAATTGGTCATATCAGTATTATGTCCGCTTACAAAGGTTACCGAGTTTACATTTCTTCTTATACGCGCCGTCGTTCCAAAAGTGTTCATTGAGTCCGACGAGCGAGCAGTTCAACAAAGAATCGGAATCGGTCCGTGTAGTCAACTAAAACAGCCTTTGCAGCTTATTCTTGACGCTGGTATTCCGGTTGTTGTATACTGGAGGTGTGAGATAGTGAGGGAAAAATGAAGACTGCAAAACTCTGTTTATTCATATTGATGGTTTCACTCCTGGGGGGGACCGCCTGTATTAAGGAGAAGAGCGAAGACCAGACCAAAGAGCCGGCCAAGCTCAAGGAGGCCGAGCGGCAGGATTCCACTCGGTTTGATGCTACCAATCCGGATTCTTTGTATCCCGAGCGCGAGCCTGAGGAGCGGGACTCAACCGGTCCCGGCCTCTACCGCAGCAAGGGGGAGTAAGGGTGACTGATTGGAGCGATTGGGAAAAACCCAGGTTTTCTTGATCGGTTTCACCAGACACTCTTCCCTGAGATAATTGATCCCTCTCTTGGCCAGACCCTGCCTTCGGTCTGATTCCACAACTTCAATCTCATAAAGCAGCAGCATGCTGTGATCCGAGTCAATGCGAGGCAAAAGGTATGCGATGAGGAAGCCGACAACTTAATTCTCTTTGATTGCGGCTATCACAATGGAATTGTTATCACTTAGAATCGGCCAATTAGTAGTGCGAGTTTCCTTGGTTATTTTTACGCCGTTCCCCTGTTTCTTGATGTCGACAATGCATTGCGTGAGTGATTGATCACCCTGGGTCAGGCGGCGGACAATTGTAACGGGTTTGTTCATAAACAGAATAAAACCAGAGTCACTGAACTTGACAAGCTCTTCGGCGGTCGCACTCTGCTCCGAGTAAGTAACAAAAAAAGCCTCCCGGAGGAGGCTTTTACTTCTTGCGATCCAGCCGCTAATCTTCAATCATCTCAACATTCGCCCGGGGGACAATCGCCCGTTCGGAACCATCAAATTCGACCTCAAGGACACGCGCCTTGGATTCCGACTCAAGGGCTGTCAGCGGCGAAGGAAGGTCGGTCACGGTGCCGATCCGTCCGAAATGAGGATGGCGAATAACTCGCACCGGGGTCCCAATCTTGAGTCCCTGAATCTCTGTCTCGCCGACTTCCCCGACTCCTCCGCTCTGATCCAGCGGAATGACAACCTCGGGGCGGATAACACCGGCGCGGATCTGGGTTGCGCCATTGATACAGGCCATGGCCCCTTCATGCTTCTTGAGCAGATCAAATGTTTTCTGAGCCATACTGATCTGACCGAAACCTTCGGTAACGACCAGTGTGGTTGTCGTATCCTCGGAGCCGGTAATAGCAACACCAATATCGTAGCCGAGGAAATCGCGCAGGTCTTTGTCACTAAAACCGCCTACCACAATCCCTTTGACACCGGTATCCAGAGCTTTGCGGAGGGCCCCGGCGGTCACAAGCGATCCGCCGACAATCACTTTGTCTTTCATCTCCGGCGTAATCAGGTCTTCGCTAAGGACGGTGCTGTTGTCAGGCGTGGCCATAAGGATATTCCCGAAAGTCTCTCCACCGATTCCAAAAATTCCCTGGGTGAAAGCGGCTATACTTGAAACGACAACCCCTTCCTGGGGGATGATTTCGGTGACTTCTCCGCGAATATATGCTTTTACTTCAACCGGGATTGGTTCGCCGCGCTGAAGGACCTGGCCGGTGATATGGGAGACGGATTCAATCGTGCCGTCAATAGTGGCTTCGCAGGAAGAGGTAAACCATTTGATGAATGATTTTTTAACGGCGATTGGCTCCCCTTCTTTGATCGTGTCTCCATCTTTTTTGAGCATGACCATTTCCAAGTCTTCCGGCGGCACGCCAAGTTTATTGGCCACATTGAGAGGCACCACGTTTCCGGGAAGGTGAGTGCGGGCGACAACATCGCTGGGGTTGACCTGGTCGCCAACCTTAACAATAACCTCCCCTTTGAGCGGCAGAATGCGCCGCTTCTGAATAACTTGACGTTCGGTAACTTTCAGTCCCGGAGTATATGCATGAGCCATCTGTTATAACCTTCCTATATCTATTTACTGCGAGCCCGGGCGGCTCGTTTCTTGCGCATGATTACAATAAACACTACTACCAGAGCGGCAAACACCGCTATTGGCAGTCCGAATATTCCCTTGTCCTCATCTTTGTCCGTGTCTATATCCGCGATTTTGACCTCCTCTTTGGGCAGGGCCTCATCAATATTCTCGGTCGAGAAAGTAGCCACCATTTGTTCAAACACAGGGCGGCTGTTCTCAAAGAGTGAGTCTGGCGAATAAAAGAAGAACTTGGCTATCCCTTCGTCATAAAACTTGTAAACCAGAAGATTTTTCTTAAAGGGGTCGTTTGATTCGCTAACATCGTTGATGATTTTTGCTACCCGGTTGGCCCGGTCAAAATAAGGCGTGTTGGACTTCAGGTTGGCAATATACGAGGATTGGGGATAATACTTCACCCGGTTCCCAAACACCCGGCCAAGACTGTTCATCAGGGAGTCAGTTTGGGTAGAGTCCAGAGCGCCGATTTTGTCCAAGGTGAGAATAAGGTAATCCCCTTTGTGGAACGGGGAGTTGCTTTTGGGGGAGAAGACCGCCTCATAGTTGAAGCTCTCATCGCTGGCCCGGTTGTTATACAGAAAGGCATCGACCGTGGAATAATCCATCTGTTCCCAGTCATCCGGATAGGTGAAGCGGAACTTACCGTTCAGACTCACATACTCTCCTGCTGCCGCAGATAGAGCCAGAGTCAGCGCTATGAGTGCGGAAACAGTCGCTTTATACAGGAACTTCATTTTGATTGAGCCCATCCGTTTCTTAGTTCCCCGTGAGGGCTTTCATCTTTTCAATATCGTAGATATTCATCTCAGTCATCCAGGTGGTCAGGTACTTGACCCGTTCGGTCTCGCTGATAGTACTCAGGTCAAACGGGCGCCCGCGACCATCAAGTATGATACCTACCACGCCGCCATGAATCTCTTTTTCAACCTTGTTTCCCGGACCTCCGCCAACATCAAAATTACGTTCCGGTTCAAAAGTCGCTTTGGCTGTCATCGGGAGACCGTTCTCCTGGACACCAAGCGGCAGGAGTTTCATCTCCAGATGTTCAAGCGTGCCGGAGACAGTTCCGGTGGGGAGTTCAATACTGTACTTCATAACCGGGCCGCCTTTTTTGGAGACACCCTTGGGTGCGATACAGGTACCCAAATGAATCAGGCAATCCTTCTCGAATACCTCGGTCGCGGCCTTCGGCTGAACTTCCGTCAGCACACCCAGCTGCGGCATCATAAAGATCGAGTCCACTGCCAGTCTGGTGATTCCCTCCGGAAGGAACGCATCAATCATCATCAAGGCTGACTGCTGGCGACGCGGAGCATGCGAGAGCACACCGCCGGAACCAATCAACATGTCGAGCGTCATCATGTTCACAATGGTCGAGCCGGAAGATGACTGTTCGAACGCATCGGCGATTGTCCGCTGCTGCTGAACACCCTTGAGCACGGTGGCGAAATTCTTGTGCTGGACAAAGGCCAGGCGAAGAGCTTCTTTGGCAATCGCCTGTTCAAAAACCAGTTCTTCAAGCGACTGCGGAATGGTGGTCGGACGAATCATTTTGTTTTTGACGCGGTTACGGAGATCCCGTTCATCCATCAGGAACGGCACCCAGCGCATCACCATGGGCAGGGTGGCTTCGGCAAAAACGTTGGAGATAGAATAGGACATCCCCAGGTTGGCCGAAACGGTTCTGTTGAATACCGCTTCCCCACCCGGGCGGAAAACCGAGAAGACATCGGTGGTAGCGCCGCCGATATCAACCCCAACCGCTTCAATCCCGTACTGGTCGGCAATTGTCTGGATGATCAGCCCCACCGCTCCGGGGGTCGGCATAATCGGGGCATCAGCCCACGACATCAGCTTTTTGTATCCGGGAGCCTGGGCCATCACATGTTCCATGAACAACTCATGAATCTCTTCGCGAGCCGGGGCGAGATTTTCCCGCTCGAGGACCGGGCGAAGGTTATCAACTGTTTTCAAGTCGACTTTGCTTTCCAATGTCTCATTCACCAGTGGAACCGCATCCTTGTTGCCGGCGAAAATAATCGGAAGTTGGTAGCTTGATCCCAGGCGAGGCCGAGGATCGGCTGCGGCAATAAGCTCAGCCAGTTCTACCACGTGGGTAGTAGTACCGCCATCAATACCGCCAGAGAGCAGAATCATGTCGGGGCGGAGATGCCGGATGCGTTCGATCTGCTGGTGGGGGAGGCGTTTGTCATTGGAGGCAATCACATCCATCACGATAGCACCCGCTCCCAAAGCGGCACGCTCGGCAGATTCTGCCGTCATTGAGCGAACCACACCGGCCACCATCATCTGCAGGCCGCCGCCGGCCGATGAAGTAGAGATGTAAACGTCGGTGCCGTCCTTGCCGTTGGCAGGGGAGATAAACCTCCCTTTTTCATCGAGCAGCTTACGGCCCGAAAGCTCTTCGAGCTCGGCCACCGCATTGAGCACGCCCATCGTGACGTCTTCAAAAGGAGCTTCTACGGTGGTCGGGGCTTCGCCGCGTTCCATTAACCGGTATTCACCGTTGACAAATTCAATCAGGATAGCCTTGGTAGTGGTTGAGCCGCAATCAGTTGCGACAATGACTTTGATATCTTCCGGGTTATCGAACTTGGCCATTTAAAAACCTATATCTTAGTAAGTGTTTGTCTCAAAATTACAAGACGAGCAGTATACCATAATGCGGAAATGATGTAAAGAGGGTTTTTGACCACATCGTGGCTTTGAAGCTTCGTCTGAACAGACCAAAGAGATCCAATTGACCGAACGTACCGAATTCGCAGAAGCAGGATTTCCTCCTGGGGCTCAGATTAGCTGGCTGCCCACGGGTAGCACATTCAAACCCATTTGGACTGAGTTGAGTAATAGGATGCTTTACTTTGACTTCGCCGGTTTCTGTAGGTCGAAACCTCTGCGGTGTAGACAGTTGGGGAATCTGGTGCCACGCTCAAACTTGTTTGGGCGTGATTGTAAATGCGAGTAGCCGGATTACTTGTGGCCGTCCGGAGGACCGGCCTATCATCTATATGCCAAACGTCAGTCCCTTCCGGTGTGAGACACCAATCACCGCCTTACAATCGGTGCAGAAATAGATAAAGCGTTTACCCAGGTCACCGGTCATTTCAGAAAAAGCCACAGACTTTATCTCTCGCTTGCAATAGGGGCAGATCGGAGCGATATCATCACGTTTTACAAGGGATAACCACCCGGCCAAACTGTAACTATTATCATTCATCTTGCCCTCCCAGGCACCCTTATTTGTTTATACATAATCCGGGACGTACTCAACAATGTCGCCCGGCTGACAGTCGAGCTCACGGCAGATAGCTTCGAGAGTGGAAAACCGGACCCCCTTAACTTTGCCCGTTTTCAGCAAAGAGAGGTTGGTCATGGAGATCCCAATCCGGTGCGAAAGCTCCGTCAGGGACATCTTTTTTTTGACCAATACCAGGCCCAGGTTTATCTGAATAGCCATCACGTACCTAATTAATATTCTCAATAACATGTACGTCAAGACATGTTTTATGTTTTACATAAAAATTATTATCCTAAAGATAAACAAGATGGAGTTGTGAGCTAATAGAGGTTCTATTTTCAGAATTTTTGATGGCAATTCGGGCAATGAGGCTGTTTGACCAGCCACAACAACCAGCTGTTGAACTTCTGTCTGGAGATAGCTTGCCAGAACCAGTGAGCTTCGCAGGTGGGGCACTTCACGGCCAGACAAGCAAACAGAAAACTGGCCACACTCACTATAGTACCGCAGAGCATGATCGATATCAGCAGTCTCAGATTCCCTCTGACCAGAATGGCCAGCAGAAAGGAGCAATTGGCCAAAAGCAGCCCTGAGGCGGCCCAGATCAGTTTCCACCATTGGTCGGTTTTGCTGAGAATTGAGTCAGTATACATAAGAATAAATATCGGTCGCCTCGTCGCTTCGATTGAGACGACCCAAAGCAGGCTGACCGTTTGGGCATCAAGCTCGGCGAGTCTTGCCCGGCGGTAATCAGGTTTAGGCATCGCGACAGATAATGTCCGGTCGAATTGAAGTGGACTTTATCCTTGACTTGGATTCTGAGCCCCCATAGATTGCCACTTAACTTGGTGATAGCGTTGGAAATATCCGAATAAATGATTGGATGTTTCAGCCCGTTGGATCGTTTGTTAGCTAAAATGGCAGCGTTTTGGCTTTAGCCATTGATAAGGGAAGTAAATTTGTATCCGATCTGGTTCCAGAAGCGACCTCTGTTTACTGTTCTGTCCGCGCTGACAATTTTCTTGCTGTTCTTTTCAGTTTCCGCTTTCGCCCAAGATAATTCTCAAATTGATACAACCATCGCGGTAGATACAACTCTCGCTGAAATTCGCATCGTACCACCCTCGTCGGTCGAGGTCTCCGATGTTGGCAATGATGCGGGGGGAAGTATTGATATCCACTGGCAGCTGTCCCCCGAAGACCAGAATGGCGGACCGGTCATCAGCTATAGTGTCCTCAGGGCAGAATCAGTCGATGGTACTTTGGGCGATTTCACCGAGATCGGTTCCGTGCCGGCAGGTGCCTCTACCTATGCCGATGGTAATACGGTTGATGGTCTAAAATACGTCTATAAGGTGGCCGCGACTGCGGCTTCCGGAGCTGTCTTTGAATCTGGAGATTCGATCCCGGTCTCTTCGTCAGCACAGTGGTTTGATATGCGTCGTATAAATGTCTTTGTCGGCGTGTTGTTGGTGGCTGGATTCATTGTTTATTATATCAGACAGGCCAAAGCAGGCAAAGAATTGTTCATTCGTAAAATCGCCGGTCTGGATGCGGTGGATGAGGCGGTCGGAAGAGCAACCGAAATGGGGAAGAAGATATTTTACGTGCCCGGCACACAGGACATGGACAATGTCCAGACAATTGCCGGGGTGACAATTCTGGGCCGAGTGGCCGAGATGGCCGCCCAGTATGAGACCTGGCTGGAAGTGCCGGTCTCCCGTTCCCTGGTGTTGGTGACGGCCAAAGAGATGGTCAAGGAAGCATACTCCAAAGCTGGCCGACCGGATGCTTACCACGAAGATCAGGTTCATTACCTGACCGATGATCAGTTTGGGTATGCGGCCGGTGTGGATGGAATGGTGGTACGTGAAAAACCGGCTACAATTTTCTACATGGGCGCTTTTTACGCCGAGTCCCTGATTCTGGCTGAAACCGGTAATTCGATTGGCGCTATTCAGATCGCCGGAACCGGGATGCCATCGCAGCTTCCGTTCTTTGTGGCCGCCTGCGACTACACTTTGATAGGCGAAGAACTCTTTGCAGCTTCGGCCTACCTCTCCCGCGAACCAAAACAGCTGGGCTCACTCAAGGGGCAGGATATGGGTAAGGCGGTTATCCTGATAGCGCTTATCGTTGGCTTGCTGTTGGAGACCTTTGGCATCTGGAACTTCTCAACCCTCTTTTCGGTGATAGAATAGATTATGCGCAGAGAGATTCCATTACTAATCACCGGCATTGTTGGGGTTGTATTTGTAATTCAGTACTTTATTCCCCACTGGCCTTTCAACCGGATGAATGCCTGGTTCTCTGACTGGTTTTCAATCGTGCAGGCCTGCGCCATCTGGCTGGGCGCGCTCAATCTAATCAAAATTTCAATTCAAAAGATTGCCAAAAAGAAAAAGGACTGGATTTACTCGGTTGTAATTCTGGTTTTCTTCTTGTTAATAACGATCCTCGGTTTTGCCGAAGGAGAGGAATTCCGGGAACCGGGAACCGGATTTACCTGGCTGTATGAATTTGTTTACACGCCGTTGTCATCGACCATGTTTGCAATTCTTGCTTTCTTTGTGGCTTCGGCCTCCTACCGCGCTTTCCGAGCTCGCAACTTAGAAGCCACGCTTCTGTTGGCCGCCGCTTTCTTTGTGATGCTGGGGCGGGTGCCAATCGGCGATGTTATCTCCGGCTTCATGCCTCAGGGGGCGCAACTCTCAAACCTGGCTACCTGGATTATGACATTCCCGCAAACCGCCGGACAAAGAGCCATCATGATAGGAATCGCCCTTGGAATAGTCTCCACTTCGCTTAGAATCATTCTCGGCATCGAACGTTCACATCTCGGAGGAGGGGACTGATGAATGCCCGGATGAAAGAGATTCTGGTAGTAGCTGTTCTGACCGTCTTCTGTGCCATCATGTATTGGGGCAAGGTCGATGGGTGGATGACCGGCTTCCAGTTCTCCTTTGGCTTGTCAATGACGGTAGTGATCCTTATTGCTGTTTCACTCCTGGTCATCCTTTACCTGACGCTCAGAGGCAAACTGATTGGCCGAAGAGTGGTGTTCCTTTATGTGGGAATCTCAGTGACTTTGCCATTTTTCATGTCGCTCTCGCAGGAGATAAAGATATCTCCCGAAGTTCAGACATTATATGAGGGGATAGCGGAACTCCCGCCCGGATCGGTAGTGCTGACTGCCTTTGATTATGATCCTCCGTCTGCGCCGGAGTTGCAGCCGATGGCGGAGTCCTTCTTCCGCTACTGCTTTAATAATGACCTCAAAGTAGTGGTGATCGGGCTTTGGCCCCAGGGCCCGCAGCAGGCTAACATTGCGATTGAGAAGATTTTGCTGGACGAAGCGATCGCTGCAAAAAATCTTCAGTATGGAATTGACTATGTCAATCTCGGCTTCCAGACCGGGAACGAATTTGTGATCCAGCGTATGGGGTCCGATTTCAAATCGATGTTCCCCACCGACTACACTGGTACGCCGTACAATGATCTGCCACTTGTAAGGAATATTAAGAATTTCTCAAATATTGACTATGGCTTCAACCTCTCAGCCGGATATCCCGGTACAGTGGAGTGGGTGCAGGTTGCAGTAGACCGGTATGGCCTCAAGATGGGGGCGGGCAACACGGCGGTACAAGCCCCGCAGTGTTATCCCTATATAAGGTCCGGTCAGTTGGTCGGTATTTTGGGCGGGATGAACGGCGCAGCAGAATTTGAACTGATGACCGGGACCGTTGGCAAAGGGACCAAGTTCATGCTGTCACAGTCATTTGCACACATGATTGTGATTGCCTTTATAATTATTGGAAACGTCGCCTATTTCCGGGGCGGGCGAAAGCAGAAGCTGTAAGGCGCTATAGATTATGGAACACTTTGCAATCTGGGTAGCGGCATTCCTGACAATGGGGATCATCTCCTTTCTTTATAAGGACAATGCCTGGTACAAGCTCAGCGAAGCTATTTTCGTGGGTATCTCAGCCGGCTACTGGTTTGTGACCCTGTTCTGGGATAATATCTATGGCAAGTTCTGGGTCGGCAGGGGGGATGACGCCATGTTGTATATTGGCGCTTTCCTCGGACTCCTAATGCTCATGCGGCTGGTTCCCAAGGTCGGTTGGATATCTCGCTGGCCGCTGGCTTTCATTGTTGGTGCAACCGCCGGATTCTATTTGATAAACTATTTCTCCTCCAATGTCATGCGCCAGGTAGAGGACACCATCATGCCGCTTCTGGGGACGGATTACTCAGCCACCACCTATGACATGATTGGGAATATCGTCATCGCGGTTGGTACCTTCTCCGGGCTGGTCTATTTCTTCTTCTCCAAAGAGCATAAGGGTGTTTTTGGCGGGACGGCCAAGGTTGGCATTTTCTTCCTGATGATCACTTTCGGAGCTTCCTTTGGATATACAGTCATGAGTCGTATGTCTCTATTAATTGGTCGGCTTGACTTCCTGTTTGGCGACTGGCTGGGAATGATTAAATAGTGATCCATTGTCTCAGAAAATCTCCCATGTCTTTCCATATTGCTTTCTTACTATTGTCGGTATCTCTCATTGTTCCTTCTCCATCTGCTCAGGATGAAGTGGCCGACTCTGTCGCTGTCTCTGACAGCGCTCTGGTAGTGGCCGCACCACCTACTTCGGTTATAGCTTCGGAACATGAATACGATGATGGCGAAGCGCTGGACCTCTCCTGGGTTCCTTCGATAGACGATCAACTGGTCGGCGGTCTGGTAATTGCATATCGTGTTTACCGATCAACCAATGGGGGAGAGTTGGAGATGATTGAAGAGTTGATTCCCGGCGCCAACCAGTTTACCAGTGGAGAGTTGTCAAGCGACAGCAGCTACAGTTATGTCGTTGCAGCGGTTACCACATCGGGTGAGTTTGCCTCCAACGCCACCGCGCCGCTTAGTCCGGAAACCGAGTGGTTGAACTACGAGAAAAAATGGCTTTTCCTGATTGGGCTGCTCATTGCCGGTGCGGTCATGTACTTTATTGAAACAGCACGCAAGGGGAAGAAACTCTTTGTTCGTAAAATTGCCGGTTTGGAAGCGATTGATGATGCCGTGGGCCGGGCTACCGAGATGGGAAGATCAATTCTGTTCATTCCCGGTATCCAGGACATGGATGATGTCCAGACGCTGGCCGGTCTGACAATTCTTGGCCGTATCGCCGGTACAATAGCCGAATATGATACTAAATTATTTATGCCGGTCTCGCGCTCGTTGGTTATGACAGCGGCCCGGGAAACGATCAAAGCCTCTTTCCAGACAGCCGGTCGACCGGACAAATACAGTGATGACATGGTCTCCTACGTGACCGATGAACAGTTCGGCTATGTGGCCCATGTCGATGGCATCATGGTGCGTGAGAAGCCGGCCACGGTCTTTCTGCTGGGCGCATTCTTTGCAGAGTCACTCATTCTGGCCGAGACAGGAAACTCAATCGGCGCTATTCAGATTGCCGGAACGGCTCGCCCGGCGCAGCTTCCGTTTTTCATTGCCGCCTGTGATTTCACCCTGATAGGGGAAGAACTCTTTGCGGCTTCGGCCTACCTGTCCAACGAACCGCGGGCGCTTGGTTCTCTAAAAGGGCAGGATGTGGGAAAAGCGCTGGCCATGATAGTTATTGTAATTGGTGTTCTGGCCGCAACGATTGCCTCGGCCTGGCAGGTAGAATCAATGCAGTCCATTGTTGACACTTTAAACTCGGTATTCTCAACGAATTAATATGAGAAGACAGATACCACTATTCATAACGTTTTTTGTCGGCACCCTGCTGATACTCTCCGTTTTCATTCCCCCGATGGAGACTCTGGGCGAAGACTTCACCCTCTTTTTTGATATCATTGCCGTCTTTGCATTTTTCCTCGGTGGCGGCAACCTTGTCCGGGTGCACATTACCAAGTTGATCAAACGTAAACCGGACTGGGGCTTCTCGGTTGTTACCCTGGTTGGCTTTGCCTTTGTGCTGATTGTAGGACTGTTCAAGATTGGCAACCCGGGCGACATTGCTTCGTCGGTGACAGCCGAAGGCTCTTGGTTCCAGGAGAGCTTCAATTATATTCTCAATCCGCTCCAGTCAACCATGTACGCTCTGCTCGCATTTTTTGTGGCTTCGGCTTCGTATCGTGCTTTCCGGGCCAAGAACCGGGAAGCGACTATTCTTTTGGTAGCGGCCTTTGTGATTCTGCTGGGTCGTACGCCGTTTGGGATGGCTTTGACATCTTGGATACCGGAATCACTCTCCATTTTCCAGATTCCCAACTTAGCCATTTGGATCATGAACTCACCCAACCTGGCCGGACAGCGGGCCATTATGATCGGAATCGGTCTGGGCGTTGTCTCAATGTCATTACGTTTGATACTCGGTATTGAACGAACCTACCTGGGGGATGATCGTGCCTAATATCGGAATTGTCATCTCCATGACGACTATTTTTGGCGGCCTGCTCTTTTTGCTGGTGCGCTCCGTTATGGGCCGTGAGCTGGATCGCCGCGTGATCTTCCTGTTTATTTTTCTGTCTGTTGCCGCTCCCATTCTCTTTCCGATAACATTTGAGGAGACGGCCACACCTATCGTAAAATCTGTATTTGACCGAATTGAATCGATGCCCGAAGGTTCCACTATCCTGCTGTCATTTGATTTTGATCCGGCCATGGCTCCCGAAGTTCAACCGATGGCCAACGCGATTAGTCGCCACTGTCTGGAGAAGAACCACAAAGTAATTTTCATGTCTCTCTGGGCGACCGGCCAGGCGCTTCTGTCTCAATCACTCAATCAGTACATTCTGCCCGGCTTCCCCAACAAAGTGCCACTTGAGGACTATGTCAGTCTCGGCTACAAAGCGGGTAACGAAGGGGTGCTGAACGTCATTA
>JARGFS010000096.1 GCA_029211095.1 bacterium
CACCTGAGATGGTAACTTCGCCCGTTTCACCCGCCGAGAGCTCTTCGCCGGAGGGACCAACTATCCGATAGGTGACGCCCGGAACCGGAATTCCGACCGATCCCAGTTTTTGGTCGAGTTCCTGGGGGGGGAGCCAGCTTATTCTCGGAGCGGCTTCGGTCTGCCCATACATAATAAATAGCTCCTTTCCCTGAAACCTCTCAGCCACCTTTCTGATAATTTCTGGAGCCATCCCCCCACCTGCCTGAGTTAGATAGCGCAGCCTGGGAAACCGGGTGGCATTGAAATTGGAGTGGTTGAGCAGAATCATAAAATTGGAGGGGACACCGGAGAAACCGGTTACTTCGGTGTTGACCATTGTATCCAGAATTGCCTGCGGAAACGCAAAGCGATTGTCAATTACGGTAGTTCCCCCAACCAGAAGATGCGTGAGCAGAAGAGAGTTGCCATAGATATAGTAGAAAGGGAGAATGGTGATCACAGAATCTTCGGAAGTGAGCCGCAGATAATCAACGGTGCTAATGCTGTTTGAGATCAGGTTCCGGTGCGAGAGCATGACTCCTTTTCCGGCTCCGGTACTTCCCGAAGTGTAAAATAGCGCCGCCAGACTTTGCTCGCATTCCGGTCGACTCTCAAAGGTCAGATTTTCCAGACTCACAACCGATCCGATATCGGCCAGTTCGCTTTGGAGATCGAAATCGTCGTTTTCGTTGTTGATTAGATTCTCGATACAAACCAATTTCGCCTGGCCTGTTTCCAGATTGACCTGCTGGTCGGTCAGGACAAATCTGACCTGATCGTTGCCGCTTAGAATCTGATCCAAATGGCGGAGGAATTTACTTTGGATGTAGATGGCGGAGGCTTCGCAATCGGACAGGATAGATGCAATCTTGTCCGGTTTGAGTGAATTATCAAGCGGCACCGCAACATGATTAGCTCCGTATATTCCGAAAAGAACAGCAACATATTCTGGGCAGTTTTCACTGACGATTGCGATCCGGCTGCCTTCTGCGAGTTCAAATCCCCGCAGGAGATTGGCCGCAGTCGATGCCGACTGGAGCAATTTCTTGTAGGTTATGGCCCGTTCACCATGTCGGACGGCTATTTTCTCAGCTGAAAGAGCTGTACCGCGCCTTAGAATATCATACATCTTCATATTCAATGAATTTCGTCAAGTACAGCCGTTTTCACCACAAAAAAATGGACTCAGCAAGAGCAGGCTGGATTATAGGCTTGGATTATTTGTAGGTAAGAAGGTCAGAAGGATTATAATTATTAGGTATGAACAATAGTGGTGAGAAAAATATTATCAGGGAGCGATTTCCCGAGAAGAGAGTGATACTTTTTGATGGGGCGTATGGTTCGCTTCTGCAAAGAGAAGAGGAAATAGCAATAGAGGCCAGGAAGGCAGGAGTTGAGAAACTCTGCCTGAGCCGGCCAGAACGAGTGCGGGCCCTTCATACCGAGTACCTGCAAGCCGGAGCAGAGATTCTGAGCAGCAATAGTTTCAATATCCTGAATCCTGAACTCCTCAAGGAAGGGTTGACGCAGGAGGTTGCAGCCCGGGCTGCCGCTCTTGCGCGCGAAGCTGTCGATGCTTTTGACGTTGGTGGCGTAGGCAAAGAGAGTCTGGTGGCGGGATCAATTGGGCCGTCCGGTTTTGGGCTCGGTTCAGGATCTTCGCTGGTGGTCATATCACCGGATGAATTGGAGCAACTGTACTACGATCAGATGATCGCACTGCTCGGCAATGGCGCTGATTTGATGCTGCTGGAGACGATGACCGGAATTGCGGTGTCGCTCTGTGGATTTCGGGCAGCTGAGAGAGTTTCACGCGAGACAGGGATTTTTGCGCCAATCTGGGTGTCAGCCGCACTGGATCGGAAGGGTCGGCTGGTTGGGACCGGGGAGCAGTTTTCTGATTTTTATGATGCTGTCGTTGACTATGGGCCGGTGGCGATCGGGTTGAATTGTGTGTCGGATTTCAAACCGGCTGAGTCGGCCCTGCTTTTTTTGCGCCGGAGCCACAAAGGACTGATCTCTTTTCATCCCAGCGCCGGACTGCCGGTCAAAGGAGAATACATAGCCACACCGGAAAGCTTTGTAGAGGGGATGAGGCCGATTCTGGAGCAGGGGATAGTGGATATTATTGGTGGCTGCTGCGGTACGACGCCCGGTCATATCAGGCGGCTGGCAGAGCTGATAAAAGAGATTTGAGGCCGGACTCAAGCTTAGCAACGGTTTTTCAGGTGAAGCCCAATTGATTGAGGGATGCTTGATCCCGAGTTCAATTTGGTTATATTCAACTCACAATGTTGAACTGCAATGTTCTGTCTGGAATATCAATTTTTGAAGAGGTTATAGATGGAAGAACTTTATAAACAGCTGCTGCTTGCGATAGGGGAAGATATAACTCGGGACGGATTGGTGCGGACTCCGCACCGAGCTGCGGGTGCAATGAAGTACCTGATGCGCGGCTACGATGATGACATTGAAAAGATTGTCAACAATGCTGTCTTTGAGTCAGATACAAATGAGATGGTACTGGTGAAGAATATTGAAATGTACTCCATGTGCGAACACCACCTTCTTCCGTTTATCGGCAAATGCCATGTCGCTTATATTCCGAGCGGCAAGGTGATCGGACTTTCCAAGATTGCCCGGATTGTTGATGTTTTCGCGCAGCGCCTCCAGATTCAGGAGAAACTGACCAAGCAGATAGCTGACTGCATTCAGAAATATACGGCCGCCGTAGGCGTGGCTGTGGTTATTGAAGCACAACATCTATGTATGATGATGCGCGGTGTTCAGAAACAGAACTCGGTGATGACAACTTCCTGTGTGCTTGGCGAGTTCCACGAAGATCCTTCCACTCGAGCCGAGTTTTTCAGCCTGATCAAGTAACGTCGGCCCGGCCGTTGGAACCACACCGATAGGCGAGAGATTGAGACTAACAGTCAGTAAACGATTTGAATTTGCGGCCTCGCACCGATATTTTCTGCGCGAATTAACCCCGGAACAAAACCGGGCCAGATTCGGCGACAAAGCGCGGGGAGAATATGGTCATGGGCACAACTATGTTGCGCATTTCATTTTTGAGGGCGCGGTGGACGAGAGGAGCGGTATGCTGATTAATGTGGCCACCATAAAGGAGGAGATTCTCCCGTTGCTGGCCCGCCGCTATGATCACAAATATCTCAATGCCGATACCAGTCCCTTTGACCGGATTCTTCCGACCCCGGAGAATATCGCTCGTCAGCTGCTGCATGATGGCCGGGAGCTTTTTGAAGGAGGGTCGGCGAAGTTGACAGCTGTGCGCCTGGCCGAATCAGATTGTTTGGCCGCGACCGCTTATGCGGATGGAAGAGTTGAGCGAGTGCTCCGAACTGATTTCTCGGCGGCGCGCCGGACCTGCTCGCCTCATCTGACCGATGAAGAAAATTCGGAACTGTTTGGCCCGGCGGCTTCGCGATCAGGTCATGGCCACCATTACTATCTTCATTTGACACTGGCCGGAGACTTTGATGAAAAGAAGGGAATGCTTTTTGATGATGCGGAAAGTGCGGCCGTACTGAAGGAACTCCATAATGAGTTTGACCATAAGAATCTCAATGACAATGTAGCTGCCCTGAAAGGTAAACCGATTACGACCGAATATCTGGCCAAACATTTCGGGGATAGACTGGCCGGGAGATTGCCGTTGCGAAAAGTGCGCCTGAGTGAGAATGGGAAATTCTTTGTGGAGTACAATCCCGGGGAATCGAATGCCTGGATGGGGATTAGGGGAGAGTTTACGGCTGCCCATCGGCTACACAGTCAGCAATTGTCATCTGAGGCGAATCAGGAATTATATGGCAAGTGTAACAATCCAGCTGGACATGGGCACAACTACCTGGTTGAGGCCCTGGTTGAAGGGAAACTGGATGAGCGCACCGGAACTCTGTACGATCTGGGTTGGATAGAAAACCGGCTGAATGAAGTTCTGGAATATTACAATTATCGCCATCTGGACCTTGAGACCGAAGAATTCCGCGGAAAGCCTTCGACCGGCGAGAATATCATACACGCGATCTGGGCCAGACTAAGGCAGGAATTTGGTCCCGAGCTTAGCCGGGTCAGACTGTGGGAGACTGCCAATAACCGTTTCACACTGCGCAAATAGAAATCTGCACGGAGGGAGCTTATGGCCAGAATTTTGATAACCGGAGCGAGTCGGGGGATTGGACGAGCAATTGCTACCGCTCTGGCCGACAAAAAAAACAACCTGATTCTACACGGACGGGATCGGTCGGCACTAAAGAAGGTCTCTTTGATTGTTGGGGAGGCCGGTGGAGCATCCGACATTGTTGTGGCCGATCTCAGTTCGCGCGAGGGGATCAATGACTTAATAGAAGCGGTCACGCCGACTCCAATAGATATCCTGATCAACAACGCCGGAATCGCGGCTGTCGGTGATGTTCAGGAGTTAGAGCTTGAGGACTGGGACCGGACATTGTCAATCAATGTTACGGCTCCGTTCATGTTGACCAAAGCCTGCCTGCCAAAAATGAAGAGGGGCGCATCGATAGTCAATATTCTGTCGACCGCATCGCAACAGGGGTTCTCCGGGTGGAGCAGTTACTGCATGAGTAAGTCTGCCCTGAATGGATTTGCGCTTGCATTGCGCGAAGAGGTCAGGTCACGGGGAATCAGGGTGATTAATATTTATCCGGCCGCAACCGCGACAGAAATCTGGAACAACATTCCCGGCGAGTGGACCCTTGATTCAATGATGTCACCGAATGAGATTGCGCAGGCGGTTGTATATGCCCTCAGTGCCCCGCCCGGTACGGTAGCGGAGAATATCACACTGGGGAATATAGGTGGCGCCCAATAGGAGCGGCAGACTGCGTTAATTGAGCAGGGCCAAGCCGTCTTCAATCAGCCTTTTCTTTGACTCATCCTTTTTGGAGAGACGCTCAAGAAGAGCCCTAATTTCAGCCGCAAGTTCCGGATGGAGATTCTTCTTTTCCAGCAGTTCAAGTATTTCCAGCGGTAGCAGCCAATCGGACGCATAATTCTTTTTGAGTTCCGTCCAGATGGCGGGGAGGGTGTCATAGTCAATCTGATTTTCACGACAGTCTCGGACAGCCTGGTACAATTGGTGCAGGCGTAAGCTCTCTTGATTGTAGTCAGATTTTACGGTCCGCTCGCGCGGAACCAGTGAGACCTGGTCATAGGCATCTTTGTCGGCGGCTCCGCAAAAGACGGAAATTATGCTTTGTCCGACCGCCATGTCATATTTCCCCCAGGAAGGATCAAAAAGAGTTGTCTTGCCGTGCGTAACGGTGCAATCATCAAACGTCAGCAGGATGGTTTGACCGTCTTTTTTCACAGATGATTCCAGAACTCCGGAGACCTTAATGCCGCTTTCAAATTCAAGGTTGCATTTTGAAGCTTCGCTTATACCGGCCGCAGCTAATTCCTGCTCGGTCATCTTTTCCAGAGGTTTTGCCTGCCCTTTTAGTTTTCCAACCGGAGAAGAGAATCCTTCGGCGTGGTATTTCCGGTCGTGCCCCGGTAGCTCTTTGTTCTGAAAGGCGAGATTGCAGGGACCGGTTGCTTTAATAAAGATAAGTTCCCGGTTCTTGTTTTGAAGCATGCTCTCAAATAACCCGGATACCTGGAGGCCGGACGAGTAGGTGCAGGTTGAGACGGAACCGCACTCTATCGCTTTGGCGAGCCCTTCGCAACCACCTACGCGGAAGGCCATTGTGTCGGCAAAGCGTTCCAGAACATCGATCAGGTGTTGGAAGTCCGGAGTGACAAAGAGTTGCGGTTGCTGGGTGGTAATATCAAAAGCATAGTCAGCAGTCGAGAGATTGTACGGGAGTTTTTTGACTTCCGGTTTCAGGCAGTTGACCGACTCCCCGATTGAGGAGAGGAGTCCGGCTCCGTAAAGGGCCGGGTTCTCAAGAGTTCCGACCAGACCGTATTCGACCGTCCACCAGTGAAGCCGCGAGAGAAGGCCCATTTCCGAAGGTGTTCCGAGATTCTCCTGTCGATAGTCAACCAGGTCTTCGGCTTTTTTTATCTCGTCCGGGTCGGCATCGATAGTCTCCTTGAGGATAGACAGATGCCTGATAGCTTCGTACAACTCGTAGTCTTTTCGGGATGACATAGCCTGGGAACCGATCACACCAAACCGGCGCAGATATTCGGCATAGTCGGGGTTGGCAATGATCGGGGCGTGCCCGGCCGCTTCGTGGACAATATCCGGGGCCGGAGTATATTCGATATGGTTAATTTGGCGCATATCGGCCGCAATTACCAGAACCCGGTGCGCCTGAAACTCCATAAATGCGGCGGGTGGGATGAAGCCATCAACGGTGACCGCGGCCCAGCCAATGCGCGATAGAAAACTGTTCATTTCTTCGATACTGGGCAGGGTATCTACCCGTATTCCGGCCTGACCAAACCCCTCGACATAGGATTCATGGGCATGATCTTTCAGGAAGTCATGGCTTTTGCGCATTATGTAGCGCCAGACAGCGTGGTCGACCGGTGTATAGCCCTCGTAATTCTGGTCAATGATATACTGCTTGAGGTGGTTGGGCAGGCCATTGATGATGTCGTTGTCAAGGTAGGCCATCGTCTCTGTCTTGGGGGCTGCGGTCATCGAATCAGATTCTGAATTGACTGACATTTTTTCAGTATTCCTCTCAAGTTCACTCCCGGTCTTCCGGGTCCGGGGTTAAGTCTATCAAGTGAGTCCAGTTTCAATTTATTAAACAGGCCGTCCGTAATCAAGTTCTCTTTGGGGCTGGTTTCTGTCAGGAATTCAGGGTGTTCCAGCATTCACGGATTTGATCCAGAGCTTCCGGGTTGGCCAGAGCTTCCCGGTTGGGGACCTCCTGACCATGAATGACCCGGGAGACAGCAATTTCAACTTTCTTGCCATTAAGGGTGTGTGGGATCTGAGGGACGGCGATAATCCTGGCCGGAAGATGTCTGGGAGTAGCCTGTTTCTTTATCGCGTCTCGTATCGTCTCTTTCAACTGCGGCGTTAACTCCGCATCTTTGGCCGTCACAACAAAAAGCACTATCTCGACATCAGTACCGATCCTGTGTCCGATTACAATGCTGTCCTCAATCTCTCTGATTTCCTCAACCGGGTTGTAAATCTCAGCGGTTCCAATTCGTACTCCGCCCGGATTCAGGGTGGCATCGGAACGTCCGTAGACAACAACTCCACCCTCAGCGGTAATTCGGATATAATCCCCGTGTCGCCAGAGACCCTTATAGTGATCAAAATAGGCGGCATAATATTTTGTTCGATCAGAATCATTCCAGAAACTAACCGGCATGGATGGGAACGGTTTGGTGCAGACCAATTCGCCAACTTTATCAATCAGACTTTTCCCCCGGTCATCATAAGCTTCGACAGACATCCCCAGCCCCCGGCACTGAATTTCTCCTGACCTGACGGGCAGGGTCGGGTTGCCGAGCATAAAGCAGGAGAGGATGTCCGTTCCACCGGAGATTGAAGATAATTGGAGATCGGCCTTCACGTTTTGGTAGACCCATTTGAAATTCTCATCCGACAGTGGCGCTCCGGTAGAGAGCATTGCTTTCAGGCTGGAGAGATCAAATTTGTTTTTGGGAGAGAGAGAAGCGTTTTGACAGGCAGAAAGGAATTTGGGGCTGGTCCCGAAGACCGAAATCCGTTCTGACTCAACGGCTGCAAAGAGGTGTTCCAGATCAGGATAGGAGGGGCTGCCATCGTACAGGTAGATTCCGTTTCCGGTTGAAAGAGAGCCGACCAGCCAGTTCCACATCATCCAACCGGTGGTGGTGAAATAGAAAAGGAGGTCATCACGATTTAGATTCGTGTGCAAGCGATGTTCTTTGGCGTGCTGTAAGAGCGTGCCCCCGGCCCCATGTACAATGCACTTGGGCGTGCCGGTGGTTCCGGAAGAATACATTATGTAAACCGGATGGTCGAATGGGAGTTGTTCAAACTGCAGAGGTGAACTGTCGGCAGTGTTGAGAAATTGCTCCCAGGTTGTCCAATGGTCCGGTTCTCCTGATCCGTCGGCCCGGTGCAGATCAACCACCACCACCTGTTCTATCCCGGCTACTTTCCGGCAGAGCTGTCGGACCTTCTCAAGTGAGTCATGAATCTTCCCGTTGTAGCTGTAGCTATCGGCTGTTATGAGCAGCTTTGGTTTGATCTGTCCGAAACGATCAATCAATGATTGGACTCCAAAATCCGGGGAACAGGAAGAATAGACAGCGCCGATGGAAGTTGCCGCCAGCATGGCGATGACGGCTTCGGGGATATTCGGAATGAATGCGGCTACCCGGTCTCCGATTGCAACTCCTGATTTTCGCATCGCACTCGCGGTCAATTGCACCTGCTTATGAAGTTCGGCATAGGAGAGAATTGTTGGTTCCGGTCTGTTTTCGCGTCGGGCTATTAAAGCCGGGCGATCATCCCGGAAGCGAAGCAGATTCTCTGCGAAGTTGAGTCTGGCTCCCCGGAACCAGTGTGAATCAAACATAGTGTCAGAAGCCAGGACTTGATCATAGCTTTGGCTGTGAATAATCCCCGAGTATTTCCAGAACGATTCCCAGAAGTCAGCAGGGGATGTTACCGACCACTCGTAAAGCCTGGCATAGTCCGGGAAGTTCAGGTCATATTCCTCAGCCAGAAAGAACATAAACTGAGCAAGATTAGTTTCTCGGATGTTGTTCTCATCCGGCTGCCAGAGCAGTTTACTCTCTTTGACTAACATGCTGCTAACCTGTTGCTCAATCGGAGGGGGGAAGTTTGATTGACTCTCTGGCCAGAAAGGCAAGAATCAGCCAGGCCAGTTCCGGGTTGTTCTCGGTCAGGGCCTTTTTAGCGGACTGTTCAGTCAGCGGTTCAGTTTGTTTAGAACCGAACGCGGTCAGTTCTTTTTCGGTCGGAGGGCGTTCGCAGTTAGCCAGTTGAGCAAGATTGTTACCGCTTAAGATTTGTGATTCTCTGATTGCCTTTGGCAGGGCATCGAATCCGATCCCCTTGCGTCCGATTGGTTTTTCAATTTCAAACATGGCCGCCCCGGATGCCCGTGTATAGAAGCTGGCCGAGTTGCGGCCAACCAGGTCAATCAGGTCGGGCAGAATGACTCCATCCCGGCAAATTTCCTCGGCAACATGAAAGCGGATGACTTCACAGATGGCCAGGTTGCCTGAAGCCGGGCCGTCTCCCAAGGGAACCATCTGCATCAACTTACATTCCATCGCAAAGGGGGATTCTTCCATCCGGCTCGGCTTGACCAGGTCAGCCGGGATCGGGGTGAGTCCGCTCTTGGTGAATTCATCGACCTCCGGTCCGTACTCGGTTGAGGCCAGTGATGTCTGCTGCGCGATATCATAGGTCACGGCGTGGATGACACATTCATTGGTTGCAATCAGATTGTTGAAGGTATCTTTCAAGGAACCGTCGCGCCCGCGTCGGGAAGCGGAAAAAGCGACCACCGGGGGATTGGCCCCAAAGGCGTTGAAGAATGAGAAGGGGGATAGATTCCGAACACCATCGGCGGAAATAGTGGAGACCAGCGCGATTGGTCGCGGAGCAACACCGCCAAGCAGGAGGTGGTGCAACTCAGGGATCGAATGATCTGCGGAATCGAAAGTCTTGAATCTATACTTCATCATAGGCCGTGCAAAAGCGTCTTAGGCCGGTTCGGCGATCTTCTTTTTATCCAAAATTGAGTAGCCCGTTTTGGCGGCGACAATGCGATTGGAGAGTTTTCCAAGGCCGGTGATTTCAAGATCGATAGTATCCCCGTCCTGCAGCCAGATGGGGGTATGGGTTTCACCGCGTTCTTTGGCTTCCAGGGCCCAGGTGCCGTTCAATTCCAGATAGCATCCGGTGCCAACAGTTCCAGAACCGATAACATCGCCCGGGTACAGTTCCACACCGTATGAGGCGCGTTCAATGATCTCAGCAAAGGTCCAGTTCATCTCTTTCAAATTGCCATCGGAGATTTTTTTACCATTATGGTGAGCGGCCATCTGCAAATCATACTTGTTGCCGTAGTCAGTCTCAATCTTGTACTGTTCCAGTTCATCGACCGTAACCAGCCAGGGACCGATTACGGTTCCAAAGTCCTTTCCTTTGGCCGGGCCAAGGCTTAGTTTCATCTCTTCCATCTGCAGAACGCGAGCCGAGAGGTCGTTCATTATAGTGTACCCGGCGATATGCTGGTCCGCCTCTTTGGCCGAAATATTCTTGCCACCTTTGCCAATAACAATGGCTCCTTCGAGTTCAAAATCCAGTTTCTCCAGATGATCCTTTTCAACCGGAATGTCTCCTTCGCCAAAGATGCTGTTGTGGTTGGTGAAATAGAAGATTGGGAACTGGTCAAACTCCGGGATCATATCAACGCCCCGGTTTCTTCGCGCCGTGGCAACATGCTGGCGGAAGGCGTACGCATCGCGGCAGGAAGGAGGGTTGGGGACCGGAGCAAGCAATGTTATGTCGCCGCTCTCGACTTTTCCCTTGCCCGTTTTTAGCTCACTCTCAAGTTTGTGCGCAGCAGTCATTGTTTCGTGGCCGGCTTTGAGAAAGCAGTCCATGTTGTCCGGCAGGTCCAGTCCAAGCGCCTGAGCATTTGTTTTGAGGTCATATAGCTGTCTGTCGACATTGATTCCCAGGCGGGTTGCTCCGTTGCTATTTGTGAAAGATACCAATTTCATTGTCACTATCCTCTCAGTGCGATTTTACCAAACTGTTTTTGTATTTGTCAATTACGGCCGGATAGACAATGTCGATAATATCCAGCGCAAAGTCGGTCTCTTCATCGGTCCCGGAGTTGATGCGAACGGCATTGGGAATACCAAACCCGGACAGGTGGCGAAGAATCAAGCCGCGATTGAGGCACTCCTGAAAAAAGTCGGCGGCACACTGTTCCGAGGGAAGCAGGAGCATAATAAAGTTAGCCGAAGTTGGCAGTTGTTCAATTCCGAGGGACTCAAACCTCTGCCGCATCTTTTTGAGGTTTCTTCGATTAGTATCAATCGTCAGTTTCAGGAACACATCGTCATCAAGAGCTGCGATAGCAGCTTCCTGGGCCAGGTGGTTGGGTTCAAAGGGGAGTCGAACCTTGTGCAGTTCCGCAATCAGGTATTCCGGTCCGACCGCAAAGCCAACCCGCATACCACCCAGACCATAAATTTTGGATAGGGTGCGAGTGACTATCAGATTCTCAAAGTCGTAAGTCAGCCCATCCGGGTAGTCATCAAATTCCGCGGCATAGGTGTCGTACGCTTCGTCGAGCAGAACCAAAACATCCTTGGGAACCCTGGGCATGAATTTCTCAAACTCATCCCTGGTGAAATAGAGTCCGGTTGGATTATTGGGGTTAGCCAGGTAAATCACCCTGGTGTCCGGGGAGATGGCTTCGGCGATAGCTTCAAGGTCGTAGCGCCAATTGTTCATTGGGACCATCCGAAGCGTTCGGGTATGCTTGCGCGTATTAACATAGACACCAATGAAAGTGCCTTCCGAGGTCAGAACTTCATCGGCGGTTTGGGTGAAGGCGCCCAGGATGTCGCCGTGAAGAGCGTCGGTCCCATGACCACAAATAATCTGTTCGGGTCGCTTGCCGTATTTTTCGGCCAGTCGGTTGACCAGCTTGTAGTTGGAAGGATCGATATAGCGATGGACCTGCGGCACGGCCGCCTTCATAGCTTCCATTGCTAATGGAGAGGGACCGAGTGGATTCTCGTTAGAGGCGAGCTTCACAATGCGGTCCAGGTTTTTCTCTCGGGCCAGTTCTTCAATCGGTTTGCCCGCCTTGTAAGGTTTGAGCATCCTGACCCGGTTTGGTATTTTTATCAACTTTCTATCTCAATCTATGGTGCCCGGAGGAAGTATTCACTCCAGCCAGGACTGTTCATAAGTTTTGTCAAGGAGATCACGCACATGTCTGGTTGGCGAGAGCGGGGAATAAGTGTCTATCATCACAGCCCACTCCTGGGTTTCCTTGGCTCCAACGGAAGCTTCGGTTTTGCCCGGCTGCGGACCGTGCGGAAGTCCGCCCGGGTGCAGGGTTATGGAGCCGTTCTTGATTCCTCTGCGGGACATAAAGTCACCATCGACATAGTACAGAACTTCATCACTATCAATATTGGAATGAAAGTAAGGAGCAGGAACGGCATCGGGATGGAAGTCATAAGGACGCGGAACAAAATTGCAGATAATGAATGACTGGGTCATAAAGGCGAGATGGACTGGAGGAGGAAGGTGAATGCGTCCCACTTTGGGATGATAGTCCCGGATATTAAAGGCGTAAGGGTAAAGGTAACCATCCCAGCCAACGACCCCGAACGGATGATGGGGGGCAATCTGCTCAAACCATCGGTCCGAGGATTTAACGATGATGCGGAAATCCCCGTGGCTACTATTGGGCTCAGCAGCTTCGGGGAGCTTAAAGTCGCGCTCACAGTACGGGGCATGCTCTTCAAACTGACCGTACCGATTGTGGTAGTGGTTTGGAATCTCGTATGCTGTTGAGGATTCAATAATCAGTAGCTTGTTATCATCATAGC
>JARGFS010000097.1 GCA_029211095.1 bacterium
ATCTCTGATCCTGGCCGCCTCTTTGAGGGCTTTCTCCGAAGCCTGGAACTCTTGGTTCTGTCGCTCCAGAATCGAAGCCAGCTTCTCCCGCTGGTAGCTGATCCCATCCAATTGGGCCGTCACCGCGGCAGGATCTGTCGACTCATAAAATCCAAGGGCCGGACTCTTGCGCGCAAGAAAATCCAGGTAGATGCTGGAATAGCCCAGTGATTTTTCCGGTTCAACCAGTGTCTGTTTCAATAGCTTCCCTTCACTCCTCAGACTGAACCGGCCTCCACTTTCTTTCTGCGAAAGAGACCGACAAAGTCCTCAACCAATGTATACACAACCGGCACCACGATCAAGGTCAGCGCGGTTGAAGAGATAATCCCTCCAATCGCTGCTCTGGCCATCGGTGACCGAAATTCCGCACCCGGCCCGATCCCAAGAGCCAGTGGCAACATTCCGAATACCATTGCCAGAGTCGTCATTAGAATCGGACGAAGTCGGATCGGTCCCGCCTTCATGATCGCGTCATACCTTGCAACACCTTCGGCCCGAAGTTGTTTCACGAAATCAATCAGCAAAATGGCATTCTTGGTGACCAATCCCATCAACAACACAATTCCGATCAGAGACATAATTGAAAAGGACGAGCCGAGGAGCCCTATAATAGCCCCAATCAGCGACATTGGCAAGGAAAGCATGATGGAGAGCGGGTCAGACAGAGATTCGTACTGGCTGGCCAACAGCAGATAAATGAATATCACGGCCAGGGCCAGCGCCTTGAAAATATTCAGGAAGGATTCTTCCATCATCTCCGCTTCTCCCACGGCACCAATCGTATAACCGGGTGAAAGCTGAATGCCCGCCGTTTCTTCCAGAATCAGATTGGTAACGGTCCCGGCAAAGGAACCGGTGAGCACATTAGCATTGACGCGGACCTCCCGGCTTCGATCATACCGGTTGAACTGGCCGATAGAAGTTCTTTTCTCAAAGCTGGCCACCTGCGACAGGGGAACCAGGTAGGTCTCAACTCCGGGGACCTTCTTGTTACTTTTAACCAGTATGCGGCCAATGTCGGCGGTTTCATTTCTGAATGGCTCATCAAGACGAAGGCGAACATCAAACTCATCCTCCCCCTCTTTGTAGCGCGTGACAACTTCACCTTCAATTAGAGTTCTAACAGTCATTGGTATTTCATAAAGACTCAGCTCAAGGTCACCAGCGAGCTTCCGGTCGATCCTCGTATAGAGTTCCGGTTTCCCCTCTTCCATAGTGTTGTCAATATCCGTAACACCCTGCATCTGGTAGAATATCTTCTCCACCAGGCGGGTCAGGTCGGTCAGCTCACGCATCTCCGGACCCCTGATTGAAATCTGAACCGGCTTCTCCCGTGATTTACCGCCAGACTTGTTCACAGACAATTTCACCCCGGGAACATCGGCCAACATAATCCTGACAGAGTCCATAATCTCAAAGACCGTCAACTCACGCTCGCTCTTATCGGTTAGTATGACCAAGGCGTTGCCGACATTAACGGCATCGTTCCCTTCCCCAATGGTAAGGTATGTAGATACTACTTCATCCACCGTTCTTACCAGCCGATCCACCTCCTGAACGCGAAGATATGATTCGTCCAGATCAGTTCCGGGCGGAGTCTGTATCGAGATGCTGAATTTCCCTTCGTCTGCCGAGGTCATAAACTCAGAGCCGATAAACTGGGTCAGGTAAATGGCCAGCGCAAAAGCGCTCACCGCGACCAAAATAACCAGCCAGCGCCGTTTGAGAGAACCGGCCAGCAATTTGGCATACCTTAGCTTGAGAGAGTCAAACATCTTGTTCCAGATCGACAACAGACGAACAATCGGCTTCCAAAAAATATTCAAAAACCGGGCCAACCCTCCAAGCAGCCCCTTCCTATGGGAGAGCGGTTCTCCCTGCGCCAACATCCGGGAGGACATCATCGGCGTCAGGGTAAAAGCGACAAAGAGAGAAATCAGCACCGCCGCTGCCACTGTAATACCAAACTCGGTGAAGAACCGCCCGACCATACCACTCATAAAGGCAATCGGAACAAATACGGCTACAATTGAAAATGTGGTCGCCATGACGGCCAAACCAATCTCCTTTGTGCCATCGATTGCCGCCTGCATCATACTCTTTCCCTGATCCATATGACGGTAGATATTCTCCACCACCACAATGGCATCATCAATTAGAATTCCGACTGATAACGACAGCCCCATCAGCGTCATGATATTCATTGTGTACCCAAGCGACTTCATCACCGTGAAAGTGGCGATAAGAGAAATTGGAATCGCCAGGCCGGTGATTATGGTCGGCCGGAAACTTAGTAGAAAAAGGAAAATCACAAATACAGCCAGGGTAGTACCGAATTCAATATTGAATATTATCTCATGCACGGAATCTTCAATAAATTTGGCATTGTCACTGACCACATCAATGGAAACATCGGGCGGCATCTCCAAGCGAAGCTGCTCCAGTCTCTCTTTCACCCGGGTAGAAACATCGACCGTATTTGCTTTGGATTGCTTGATTATTGAGAGCGCCACCGACTGACGGCCATCATAGACAGCCAAAGACCGTTTTTCTTCCACAGTGTCAATGACTCTGGCAATATCGGACAAGTAAACCGGCTGGCTCCCTCCCTTTACAACAATCTCATTAAACTGGTGTACCGAAGTCAATTTACCGGCCATCCGCACCATATACTCGCGCGAATGTTCACCTACCCGACCGCCTGGAATTTCCAGATTGGCAGCCATAATGGAAGCTCTTACATCGGCTACCGCCACCTGGTACGCTTCCATCCGCTCCGGATTGAGCGCGATGGCAATCTCACGCTCCTGACCGCCGATCAGTTCAATGCTTCCGACACCATTGATAGATTCAAGTCTTTTCTTGATGACATCATCCGCCAGCCTGGTCATCTCCGAGACTCTTCGGTCACCGGAGACGGCTACGGAGAGAATTGGCATTGCCGAAGGATCATACTGTCCAATGATCGGCTCTTCAATTTCACCGGGCAGGTTGGGAATGACCTGCGAAACCTTCTCCCTGATCTCCTGAGTCGCAACGGCACCATCCCGCTCCAGTTCAAACTCAATGATGATTAACGAGAATCCTTCGGTGGAGGTTGACGTAATATGACGGATTCCAGCTACCTGGTTACAGGCATCTTCAATGTCTATTGTGACTTCAGTCTCTACCGTTTCTGCCGATGCACCCGGGTAGACCGTTTGCACGACCGCGATCGGCATATCGATATCGGGATACATATCTATCGACAGCTCAGAATAAGAGAACAGGCCCAGCACAAGCAGGGCGCTGATCATCATGGTCGCAAATATCGGGCGACTTACTGATACTTCTGATATCTTCATTTGCTGTCTGCCACTGAAATAATACGTACCTTGAAATCATCATCAAGGTAGCTCTGGCCACTAACGATCAGACTATCCCCGACCGCCAGTCCGGACTCAATGACAACATGGCCGTCAAGTTCTATTCCCAACTGCACCGGCCGTTTGACCGCCCGTTCATTCTGGGCAACAAAAACGAAGTTCTGACCGGAAAGCTCAATAACAGCCGGGCGCGGTATCGCAATGACATCCTTCATCTTTTTCAGCACCAATTCTCCTCGTACAAAGAGTCCGGGCCGGAGTTTATGATCTTTGTTCTCCACCGTCAGCTTTAAATCCACCTTGCGAGTTACGGGGTCGGCCGATGATGCCACCGTGGTAACATGCCCCTCCCTTTTGAGACCGTCATGGGTGGTCAGCATGACCGGCTGGCCGATCTTAATACTGGCGGCGTCGGCCGGATTGATGCCGAACGTAACGCGCAGAAGATCAAGTGACGCCACCGTAGCCAGCAGCTGCCCGGCACTGAGATAATCACCCGCCGAAACATCAATTGAGGTAACAATCCCGGCGATGGGAGATTCAATCTCAACCAGCTTACGGGTCGCTTCAAAAGAGGCCCGGGCAATTTCGTACTCAGTACGCACCGCATCCAGTTCCGATTCACTCACTGCCCCTTCTTGAAAGAGCGGCTCCATTCTCTTGAAATTCTTTTCAGCCACATTAAAAGTGGAACGAGCCTGTTGGTACTGCGAGGTCGGACCATATTTGTCCAGCTCGATCATTACGCGACCGTCAAAAACTTCTTCCCCTTCGGAAACACGGATCAGATGCACCGCTTCGGAAATCTTTGCATATAGGACGGCTTGCTTGTCCCCTTCCAACGTTCCGGTGTATTGGCTTGACACCTTCTCGTCAGAGGACTCAACTATTTGCGCTCGAACCGCCGTGACCCGCTCAACATCCTGAATCTCCTCTTCCTGGACACACCCGACAATTGTAACCAAGAGCGGAAGTAACATGTAGTTTTTTATTTTCATTACCAGTTCCCGTTGTCTGTTATGATTATTGACCCACCGCTCGAGACAAACCCGCGCGTGCCATGTTGTAGTTATATTCAGCCACTGCCTGGGAATTGCGTGCCTGGGTCAGAGCGGCTTGCGCCGACAGGACCTCCAACTGCGTTCCCATTCCGGACTCAAAGCGAAGCCGGGCGATACGGTCAGCCTCCTCAGCTTCGGCCACCGTCCCAACAACCGTCTCAATTGATTTTCTGGCCTGCACCATTAAGTCATACGCCTGCTCTACCTGCAGCTTCACCTGGTCCTCCATGTCGCGGGCAGTGAGTCTGGCCTGGACATAGTCCGCCTTACGCGAGGCAACTTCTCCCCGGGTCCGTCCGCCATTGAATATTGGAATCGACAAAGTCAGCCCGGCCGTCATTGATCGGGAATTATTCTCCTTGAGCGAGAAAGCATCCGATTGTGACTGCCAACTGTAGGTTGAAAAGGCGTTCAGCGAAGGAAAATATCCTCCTTTGGCCACCCTGATCGCTCTTTTTCTCATCTCTGTATTGTAGCCGACCTGATGCATCTCGGGGCGCCCTTCAAGTGCCGCCCGTGTCAACGAGTCAAGAGAACCGGCTACTGTCTCCGTTGCAATGACTTTTTCTGCCGTCACGGTTATCGGCTCGGCCAGGTTAATCCCCAAAAATGACTTGAGCTCCTTTTCGGCCAGTTTCAGACCGCTCTCAGCCGCGAGTAGATTCGGTTCCAGGTTGGCTTTGTCAACCCGCGCACGCAGTAGATCGTACTTGGGGACCAACCCTTTTTCAAACAGGCTTTCAACCACGGCAAGGTTCTCGATTGCAGCTGCGTATGCCGCTCTGACCACTTCCAGTTCAGACCGCGCCAGCACGACAGAATGGAATCGCATCTCGGCCCCATAGGCAACATCCGCTTTCGCCTGATCGGCCACCGCTTCAGTATACTTCTTGTAGGTCTTGGCGATATCCAGTGCGGCAAAGACCTTGCCTCCCTGCCAGAGCGGCTGGTTCAATGAAATGGCCGCATTCCAATTGTTTTTGAAACCCAGCTGGAACTCCATCGTCTCGCTACCTTCGGTCAGGAAAAACTTGGGGATGATAAAGCTCCGGGAATAGTCGGCGTTGAAGCTTATTTGCGGCAGAGCGCCGCTCCTTGCCTGGGCAACTTCGCTCTTCGCCTTCTCAATCTCCTGCTGCGAAGCCAGGTAAGCCCGGTTATGACCGATCGCCTGTTCAATCGCCTGCTCCACGGTAAGGACCGTCTGGCCGGATGATCCCCTGGGGAAAAGTACGACAATCAACAGTAGCGCTGTCACCAGCCTCGGTCTGTTTCTCCGGATTAGTTCTGATTCTCTCTGTGTAAATATCAAAGCAGCTTCTCTCTATCGTTTGTTTTGAGGAGTTGTAAGTAGAATATCAGCCACATCTATCATCTCTTTCATATTAAGCGATCTCGAACTCTGTGCGCTTCTGATCTTAAGTCCGTCCCAAAGACAGAATATCATCAAGGCCACTTTCGCTCGCCTCTGCCTTGTCTTGCCATACTCTTTCCCCATGTGCTCCGCCGCCATATTGCACCCCCTGGTGACAGCTTGATTGACTATCTTCTGAATTCCGGGTACCCTGGCCACCTGCGCTCGGAAGTCAAGATCATGGCGGAGTGAAAGCGTCCCCTCTTTGCAGCAATCATTGTCATTCAAAATTCTCAACAAGTCGACTGGCGTAAGCCCCGGTTTCATGGATGCGTTCAACCCTTCCAGGTGCCCCCTTATCATCCGCTCCAATAACTCTATGAGGATAGCCTCTTTGTTCTTGAAATGATAATACAAAGCCCCTTTGGTCAAGCCGGCTGCCAAAGCAATCTCATTGGTACTCGTGGCATCAAATCCCCGCACCTCAAAAAGCCGGGCGGCAGCCAGCAGCAGTTGCTCGCGCCTGGTTTCGGCGGGCAATTTTGGACTCTGCTTTATCTTCGCTTTCTTCATTTCCTCAGCTCCGTCAATTACATACCTACCAGTCGGTATGTATATATAGCATACTTCGGCTAAGTCAATGAAAAGTTTCAGTTTTTGTCCGGATATATTGGAAATAGTATGAAAACTGGTCTAAAGTGCCTATAACCACTTCTTTTTTCGAAAGAAAAGTACCAGAATCAGAACCACCACCAGCATGGCCAGCAGAGCAAACAGATAGCCATGCTCCCAATTGAGTTCCGGCATTACTGCAAAATTCATTCCCCAGAGCCCGACCATAAACGTGGGCGGGATAAAGAGAACCGTAAAGATGGTCAGAAATTTGATGATTTCGTTGGTCTTGGTGGAGACGGTCGAATAGTAAGTCTCCAGCGAGGAATTGAGTATATCCCGATGAAAATTAGCCAGGTCATCGACACGGACGAGGTGATCGTGAACGTCGGCAAAGTAAACGGCTGCTTTGCCGCTGACCAGCTTGAATTTCTCTTTGGATAAGCGTTGCACCAGCTCGCGTTGCGGAAGCACGATCCGGCGAAGATGAACGATATCACGGCGGAGAGTATAAATGGTCCGCACCAGTTCTTCGTCCGGCTCGCCCAGAACATCCTCTTCTACCTGGTCTACATCGTATTCAAAAATATCGAGAGTCGCATTGTAGTTATCTACCAGGGCATCAATAATGGCGTGAAGGAGAAAGTCCGCGCCACGGGTCATTAACCGCTCATCCCTTTCGGCCCGGTTGTACAGGAAATCAAATATCCTATGGTCATCGTAATGAACCGTAACCAGCGAATTACCACTGAGGAAAAAGTCGATCTCACCTATCTTCAGCCCCTCTTCCCTTCCGATATAGTCCACTATCTGCAAGACCACAAAGAGATAGCGGTCGTAGTCATCAATTTTGGTCCGGGGACGTTCTGAAAGCACGTCCTCAATGGCCAGCGGGTGAAAATGGAAATCGTGCGTCAGGATAAAAGATTCTTCGTCAGTCGGGCGGCACATATCAATCCAGAGAACAGCATCTTCCCGGATGGCCATTTTGTCAAAGTCCGCGATACCTTCGGTTATCTGAATCGGTTCACCCGGAATGTAGTAAAAGGATTTGATCATACGTTTTCCTCGTCCTCAATATATGCTCCCTCTTCACTCAACTGATCCAGGACCACATCATCCTCGTGCTCAGATTTAATCTGTCTAATAGAAACCTTCTGCTTACGCAAGAAGAAAAATCCATACGAAAAAATTGGCAGAAAGTCCAGCAGGTGCAGGGCCAGGGCAAACATGACAGCATCACTCCGCCCGACACTGAAGGCCGCCAGAGAGGAACTGACCGCCAACTCAAAAGTGCCGGCGTTTCCCGGTGTGACCGGAACCATAACGGCCAGCGTATTGATTATCATGATCGCGGCTGCCGCTGCAAAAGGAAGGGTAAGGCCAAATGCTTTGAGGAGGAAAAATATCACCAGCGTATGAAGAACCCAGGACAGAAAAGAATAACTCATGGAGCTTATCAAATGCTGGCTGGAGCCCAGAAGCTCTATCCCTTGGGCAAACGAGCGCAGAAATTTCTTAACACTGATATAAAATCCGGGCCACCGCTCACGAAAGTGCCTGCGGCCAAACTCCTCCAGCTGCGTCTGGCGATGCAGAATGAAATAAAGCAAACCGACCACAAAGACCGTAACCGCCAGGATTACCACACTCATGGTCCGGTACTCTTCCGGGAAGACAAAGGCGAGCGAAGTCATAAAAAGAAAAATTACCAGACTGACCGCATCGAAAATTATCTCAAGCAGAATCGTCGAAAAGATAACCGTCTTTTTGATGCCCTCATGACGCGAGAATAGAAACAACCGGCCAACCTGACCGGTCAGCATAGGCATTACGATATTTAGAATCTGCCCGGCTGAGTACAAAGGGATCGCCCGGCCAACCGACATCTCCTTCTGGCTGGAGATGATCACTCTCCAGCGCAATGCCTTGACGACAATGAACAGGTAAGTCGCAATAATACTGGGAATCAGATAGAACATATCCAATTTGTCGCCCAGTCCGCGCAATTCTTCTATACTGACATCTTTGAGACAATAGGCCAATAAGGAGACCGCTATTATACCGCCCCAAAGCTGTTTCTTCTTCCAAATCATAAAATACCATCGCTTTTCGCCTAAGGGATCGGCTAAAGATAGATTCAGTTGGTTGGAGTGTCAATTAAATTAGAGTAAAATCGATTGCTAAGTCGTTATAATTCAACGACTGCCTGCTTGGGGAGCCAGCCCTGACGCTTGTTCTCAAAGAGGACATTATAATACCCCTGAGACTCGCCGGTAATCTCCACCACCAGACCGGGGGCCGCCTCCAATTCAATGTCAGATTTGTCCGAAGGACCGGTGCGGACACTGCTCTCTTCGGCAACAACTACTGCTTGCCGAGATAAATAGTCCACACGATATTTAAAAGTGGTCAGTCCGGCCACCAGAACCAGAAGTATTAATGAGATTGTCGTCGTCACTCTGATAGCCGATCCCCTGAATCCCAGCCCAAAACTAAGAATCAGAGATAACATGAAAAGCATAAACAGGCCGGATGATAACCATCCCAATGTCTTCAATCGATACGGGGCCAATAGTGACTCAATCAGCGAACTGACCGGGTTGAGTTGCACCCCTTCCATCTGAACCCGGGTGAACTGTCGCGCGAACTCAAGATTCTCCAGAATGTCGTCATCGGACGGGTCCAACCGTTGCGCCCGAAGGTAGTTGAGAACGGCGTGCCCCAGGTCTCCCTGCTTGAAATAGGTGTTGCCAAGATTGAAATAAAGAGCCGATGATTCCAGTCCCTGCGCTCTAATTGCTTCGTAACCCAGCGCAGCACTATCATACAGCTTGTCCTGATAAAACTTGTTGGCCGCCGTAAAATCGGCTTTAATGTCGGCTCTGGCACTTCCGATCAGCATGATCGACAACAGTAGCGCCAGAACCATCAGACGACCCCTACGCAAGATTCACCCCCTCAAGCCGGATGATCAACTGTTCGGCCAGGCTAAGCGTCTGGTCGATTTCCTCTTTCCGAATACTGGACGAAGCAAAACGAGCAAAGTCACATTTGGTCAGAACGGACTGCATTTCACTGATCAGGGACTCTTCGGCGGAGCGTTCTCTCAAAATCTGCTCCAGTCCGTCCATGGTCAGGCCATGTGGAGAGATATTGAGCTTGTTGGCAATATACGAAGTCAGCGCACTGGATATCTCGGCGAAAAACTGCTCGGCGTCCGCCTCGTTAGCCAGAGATCTCGCCCGGGTCAATTGCTTCCGCGCTTTTGACGAAGCTGACCTTGATCGCGCTAAACCGATATTCCCATCAAGTCGCTCCCGACGCCGTCTCACCAGAACCAGTCCGGCAAGAATTAGGACGGGTACGGAGTTTACAATCAAATACAGCGGGGTTGTCAAGAGCACTTCACCCGGAGGATGCACATCTCCAATATCACTCTTGATATAGCGAATCTCGTTCGCCTGACTGGAGATGGTAAGCCCCGGTGACCCGTAGGGAATATCGGGGTTGTCCACATATCCTTCCGGTTTGGTCACATTGATCTTGATCGGCTTGCTTGTCAGGGTCCGGTATTTCTTGGTCCTGGTGTCAAAGTAGTTGAATGCAAGCGCGGGGATTTCCAGCTCGCCCGGTCGCCGCGGTATAAAGACTTCTTCAAAAATCTTGCTGCCGCCAATCTTGTCATCAGCCTTGGTCAGGTTCTCATTACTCGAAGCGCGATAAACACGAAAATCATCCAATGACGGAATGGTCGGTTCCGCAATCGACTTCACATTGCCGCTGCCGGAGATCTGCACCTTAAGCGTCACCGGCTGGTTTAGTTCCACGCGCCGTTTATCGGCGAACGTCTCCAGCTTGAACTGCCCGACCGTACCTGAAAACTCTTCCGGTTTTCCTTCGGTTGGGAGCGGTCTTACATTTACGCGCAGGGCCTTTGATCTGGTCGAAACTTCGACTCCCCGACCAAACATATCACCCAGGACATCAAACGGATCACGATACCTCTTTTTGCGGTCAGCCACAGTCGCTTTAATTGTCGCGGAGCCTATCGTCAGGTCGCCGGTCTGGGATGGAAAGAGAGCGTACTTCCGCTCTATCACTTTGTACTGGACACCGTTGATGCGCTGGCGGTACGGAGCTTTATTCCCCAGGACTTCGTTCCAGAAACCGGTCGTGGTCGGCTCTACCAGTTCCGGACTCCCATAATATTGAACCGCGATATAAAACTTTAGCGTGAGCGTGACCTGCTCTCCAACAAACGGCCGCTTTTTATCCACGACCGCTTCCAGAAAATAATCCTTGGACTTACCGCGCGGGTCGACCGCCTCTTCTTCAAGCTCAGGCGGTGTAGAACTTCCCTGGTTCAGAACCACCAGTTCAACCGCGTTCCCTTTATATCTCCTATTGTTATAGACAATCGAGATCTGGTCAATCGGAAAGGTCCCGGCTCTCTTGGGCAGCAGCATATATCGATAAGTGTTGGAAGCGGACACCCGCCCATTCTGCACCGATATATTGGTGGAACGGCCCTGCGAGTAGATTTCAAACGTCGGCATGGTGGTCAACTGCGGACTGGGAAGATTTTGCGAAGGACCGCTGATCACAACTTTCATTATAGCATGTTCGTCCAGCCCAATCGAATCCCGATCAAGTGATATCTCCACCCCAATATCAGAATCATCAGCCGCCACTGTCAAAGCCAGACAGCTGACGGCAAGAAATAGTAGATATCTGATTGATCGAAAATTCATCCCTACCCTTACCAATCCTTCCCGGAATAGTTGCCGCTTGTCCGCGCCCGCTTCATCTTTTTCTGAATGTCCTGTTCATCCTTGAGACCATTCAGGATTCGCTCGGCATCTTCGCGACTCATCTCTTTCTTCTCCTGCTGAGCATCCTGGGGCTGTTTCTGTTCCTGCTCCTGTTGCTCCTTATCCTGCTCACCCTGCTGTTGCTGCTGCTGTTGTTGCTGTTCCTTTTCCTGATCCTGCTGCTCTTCTTGCTCCTGCTCTTTCTTCTCCTGTTCTTTCTTCTCCTGTTCTTCCTGTTCTTTCTGCTGCTGATTCTGCTGGTCCTGGTTCTGCTGCTCCGGCTTGATTTGCTCTTTCAGCCGCTTCCGGGCCAACTCCAGATTGTACTTTGCCTCTCTATCTTCCGGATTGATGCTCAACGAATTCTCATAACTCTTGATAGCGTTCTGGAAATCCCCCATCCGGAAATGAGTATTGCCGAGGTTGTAGTGCGCCGAAGCGCCCAAGGCGGCATCGGTTGTGTTGAGCGATTTTGTGTAAAGGTCGACCGCCTCTTCATACTTCCCTTCCTTGTAGAGAGCCCCGGCCATATTGTACTGGAGTTCGGTTGATTCCGGAAGTTCCGTCTCGGCACTATGATAGAGTTCGAGCGCGGTATTGAAATCGTTCTGCTGAAACGCTTCATTCCCTTTCTTAACCAGGTCAATATAGTCTTCCGCTCCTGCCGATGTCCCGATCAGCAATAAACAGAGCGTTCCAATTGTCAGCCCATTCTTCATCTTATCCAAACTCAACAATCTTGTTTCTGCTCTTTTACTATTCAACATCTTTGCGCTTCTTTCGTTCCGGCAGGACAAACTCACCTATGGCCAGGATGATTGCCAGCAGCAGTGGCCATTGGAAACGATCGTCATACCGTGTAACCAGAGTACCTTCAAGCTCCTTTTTTTCCAAACTTGAAATCTCTTCAAATATCCGATCCAGCTCCATCTCTCCGGCGGTGGCGTTGTAAAACTTCCCCCCCGTTGCCAGACATATTTTCTGCAATG
>JARGFS010000098.1 GCA_029211095.1 bacterium
ACTGGAATAGTTTTATCTGGAAAGAGACAACCACCACCGTTTCGCCCGGTGGAACAATCTGAATAAACTGCGGGTTGGTTTCAAAACTGCGTGGCTCGATGTCAATCTTGACAATATTCTCCCATGCCTTTTCCAAATCGCGGTAAAGACGGTTGGCCAGACGAGTCATGACCGATCTTTCAATACCGGTCAGTTCCCGTTCGGTCTCCAGTATCTTTCCGTTACCGCCAAACATGCGATCAATGAAAGAGAATGTGAGCGTGGGGTTGAAATCGATCAAACAGACCGCATCCATCGGAGGAGGAGCAAAGGTATAAGTGCACGATGGCGTCACCAGTGACATTATAAACTCGCTGTATGTTATCTGATCAACAGAGACCAGGTCGACATCCACTATCGTCCTGAGTATTGTTGATAGCGAGGAACCATAATGCCCGGCAAAATTGTCGTGCATGTTTTCCAGCGTCCGTATCTGATCTTTTGACACCCGGTTGGGATGTTTGAAATCATAAGCGACGATTGACCGAAGCTTATCATCTTCGACATTGTCATCAGCCGAATTTGATTCACTTGCTGAGACGGTCGTCAACAGAGCGTCTATTTCTTCCTGTGAGAGAATCTTTGCCACTATTGCAGTTCCTATTGCAGCACAAAATCAGTGTAGTAAACACCGGCCAGCTGGTCAGTGCTCATCACTTTTTCGAGCTTCTTCTTTATCTGGTATCTTATAATTTCTTTTTGCTTGAAATCCGTCAGCTGTGCTACGGTCTTACTGGACAAAATCGTGATCAGGGCGTCCCGAACAATCGGATCGCGCGCTTCAAATTCCGCCAGTATTTCCGCTGACTCGACCTCAAATCCGAGCGAGACCGACAAAAACCGGGTCCCGCCGGTGCCGGCCGGATTAATCACGATATCCTTGATGGCATAGACGAGCGATTCACTGCCCCCTCCTTCGCCATGACCGGATTTCTTTTTGCTGGAGTGACTCTCTTTTTTGGCGTGCGAATCTTCCTGTACCGCTTCTTCGGTTCCGTCACCGGCGTCAGCAGACATCATCGGCTTGACTACAAACATAGCCAGTACCACTCCGACAGCTATTGCGGCAATACCGATACCGCCAAAAAGAAAGAGTTTCTTCCCCTTCTTCTTCTCAGTCGCAGCCGCCTCGTCACCCTCTTTACCACTGGCTTCAATCTTAGTTTTATCTTCGTCAGCTGCCATGATCAACTCCTATTGTGGCTTTGGCCCATGCTCGGCTCGGATAGCCGAGCACTGGACCGCCGCTTATATTCTGCTACTCGTTCTATAATGTCATCCACATTCTCCCGCACCATAATCTTCTTACCGGTGGTAAGAGAGACTATCGTCTCAGGAATCGCTTCGACAAATTCAATCAGATCAGCGTTGATCACCAATTCCGAATCATTTAGACGAGTAACCTTAATCACTTCCTATTACCTCTTAATGTTCACAAGTTCATCAAGCATACTGTCCGAAGTGGTAATGATCCGGGCGTTAGCCTGGAAACCACGCTGAGCAGTAATCATGCTGGTGAATTCCTGTGCGATATCTACCGAAGACGACTCGAGCGCGCCCGAAGTCAGACTGGCTGAAATTGTTGATCCGGCCATACCTTCAACCGGCTCGCCGGAGTTGGCTGTCGGCTGGAACATCGACCGTCCCGCTTTGCGAAGTCCGGCCTGGTTGGTAAAGTCAGCCATGATTATCTGCGCCAAAACGCGGTTTACGCCATTCGTGAAGATACCGGAGATGTTACCGGCCTGATCGACCGTTATTTTCTCCAGGATACCCACACCGTAACCATCCTGTCCAATCAAGGCCGCTGTGTGCGTACCGGACTTGAATCCGGTCATGCCATCGAATGTGCCTGAAGTACCGGCATCAATGGCAATCTGCATCAGGGAAGCGCCGTTGCGCGGGTCTATTGTCAGCGCTGAGGCGCCGCCGTTGTATTCAAACGTATTCAGTGATCCATCGGTATTGAACTGGACAAAACCGGATCCTCCTCCGGTGATGACCTCGTCATCCAGCATGGTGGCCTGCCACTCCCAGCGATTGGTAACAATTGATCTGAAAAATTCAATTGTCGCCGTATGCTTTCCCCCCTGAGAGTCAAAGACATTCAAAGAAGTAGAGTGCGTGGTTGGAGTAGTCTCAATTATCAGTTCGTTACCCGGAGTGGTGAAATTCAGTCCGCCGTTGGCTTCAATGGCTATGCCACCGCCGCCAAGCCCGTCCAGTCCGATCACCATACCGGTATTCTGGTCAAAAACGAGGTCCAATGTAGTAACTACCGGTCCGGATGCCGCGCCGGTACCCTGATCCGGATTGAACGTGTCAGTTGCCACAAAAGTCGAGGCCGCGCCGCCTCCGGATGCGAAAGCGCTACCGGCAGCAACACCAAAGACCCGCTCCAGAACGGAATTGGCCGCAGAAACGGACGATGTGAAATTATAGTCTACCGGGGCTCCCGCTTTATCGCGCAGGATCTGGACCTCACCGCCCGCGGTCAGTGTAGCTGTGATTCCGTCGATATTGCTGATACTGGTCATAACATCTTCAACTGTCGAAGAAGCTGACAGCGCCGAAATCGGCTGCGGTGTACCACCATCTACTGAAATCGAGAAACCACTGAAGTCAGTAACACCAAGCGCGCCCAGCTGTGTGCTTAGACCCAGTCCGTTGATACCGCCGGTATAAGATGCGGCCTGCGCCTGACTGCCGATTATGCTAATCGAATGCGTACCCCCAACGCCGTCATCGGTATACTGACCGGAAACAGCCGTAACCTGGGACAGACCGGTCTGAACGATCGAAGCCTGCGAGGTCGAGGCCGAAGAATCAATATTCTTAGACAGGGTAATGATCTCGGTAGCCCGAGCCGGATCCTGCTGACCAAATGGAAGCGTGATTGGCTCGACCGTCGCCTGTGACGGGATTAACCCGGCTGAGTTGGCCGACTTGCCCATGACAAAAAGGCCGGTGGCCGGATCGACCAGATTCGAATTGGAATCAAAGCCAAAAGCTCCGGCTCTTGAGTAGAATTTGTTGCCGTTGGTGTCACCAAGGACAAAGAATCCACTCCCCTGAATAGCCAGATCAGTGATCTGACCGGTTGTTTCCAGTCCACCCTGCAGGAAGATGTTATCAATTGTCGCAACCTGCATTCCCAGTCCCAGCTGGATCGGGTTGGTACCACCGCTCACGGCCGAAGGTCTACCGGCTCCTTTGAACGTCTGTACCAGAGCTTCCTGAAAGTTCACGCGACTTCCTTTGTACCCAATAGTGTTGATGTTCGCGATGTTGTTACCAATCACGTTCATCTTTACCTGATGGTTTTTCAGTCCGGACACACCGGAAAAAAGTGATGCCATCATAGTCTGTTTTCCTCCGTTTTTGGACAGAGTCTCCCCATCAAGATGGGGTCCAACTCTGATCGATTGTTGATAAATATATGTTTCATTGTTCTTTTATTTCCATCTAAAGGATGACCGCCGAATCGATGTGTGTGACAACGCCCTCGCGGAGATTGTCCCGATCAAAGACCGTCACCACGGTTCGGTTGTTAACGGCCACAATCATGGCCGCTTCGTCAGTCAGGACCAGAGTCTCCTTGGACCCTTTCGCTTCTGCCTTGTCAATCGCATCGGCCAGCTGAGTCATCCGCTCCTCGGACAGCTCAATCCCCCGTGAGAACAAACGCTCCCGGGCGTGCTTTGAAAAATTAACTCCCTTGTCACCAGCCAGCTCGGCGGAGAACATCTCACGAAACGACCCATCCTTGGCCTTTTCGGTTGATCCCGCACTGCGGTTGGCAATCTCCAGCAGATTTGTCGGTCGCTGGTAGTTGTTGATCTTTACTGGTTGTATCTGACTCATTTTCACTAATCCTTGTGCTGAGTTCTTCTCTTATTCGCTGGCTGCAATAGCCGAAATGTCACCCATCGGAATCTCCGATCCGCTCACTATCAGGTAGGCAACTCCGTCGCGATACCTGATCTCATCAACTTTGCCGGTCAGCGACAGGCTTGGCTTAAAGGTGCCGCCGGAAGCATCGACTGCGGTCACTTCAACCGAGTACGATCCCTCGGTAACACGGTTACCAAAGCTGTTTTTTCCATCCCACTTGAATCCGTTAATCCCGGATTCAACATTCTTTTTTGTAATTGTATTTACCACTGTGCCCAGGTCATCCTTGATCGTGATGGTCACCTCGCTGGCAAACTGTCCGGTTTCATAGGATATCTGCGGCTCAGTTTCGCCATCAAAATAGAGACCGCTGTAAGAGGCGGTAACATCCTTGCCGATCAGTCCGGCCGCCATTGTATTATTGATTGACTGCATCTGCAGATAGTCCCACTCGTTGGAAGTAGCGATACCTTCGGAGATATTATTCATCTGCTCCAGCGAAGAAAACTGAGCCAGCTGGGCTACAAAGTCCTCATCCTGCATCGGGTCAAGCGGGTCCTGGTATTCAAGCTTGGCCACCAGCAGCTGCAGGAATTCATCTTTTCCCAGACTCTGCATACTGCCTGTCGATTTTGGCTTGCCGTTGGCGTCGGTTGCAATCGGTGATATAATCATTCTCTCGTTACCTCCTATGCAACAAGATCAACGCCGGATGAAGAGAGATACGATTCCCGCGAGGGAGCGTAGTTCATCTCCGGCACTGTTTCTTCAGTTGCCTGTAAATTTCCATTTTCATTCGGTGTCCCGGCCATCTGGTTGCGCCAGGCATGCGACTGCCGGAAAAACTGATTCCCGGTCTCACGCTCACCGACTGATACTTCTATAGAATCCACTTTCACATCAACTCGTGATAGCTGGTCGGTCAATTGGTCAATTGATTTTTCCACCAGGACTTTGGCCTGGACGCTCTCGACAATTACATGCGCTCTCAGTGCGTCCCCACGGAGGACCAGGTTGAGTCGGGCCTGACCGAGATGTTCCGGTTCAATATTTATCGTTACCGAGTTCCCCCCCGGACGAAGAGCCGTGCGAATGTCATCCGGAATAGTAAATCGGGCAACTTTGGGCTGCACCTGATGCGGCATCTCTCGGTTCAGGTTGAACTTCTCGCCCGACAGAGCTGTCACGTCACCAAAGTCATTATCTGTCGGCATAGCAGCTGAATTAAGGGACTGATTCGATCTGCCGCCCTGATCAAAATTTCTGGATTGATCCGAAAGATCAAATTCATTCATCCGGTTGGTTCCGATCCCTGCTTTTCCAATGATTGGTTCGGCCACCGGTCTCACAGTTTCATTTTTTCCAATCGGGTCACCAATACCCGGTACTGTCTCCAGCCCTTTTGACTTTCCTGTCAATTCGGTCCTGGCGGCGATATTTTTCTCAGAGCGCGTAGCCCGCAAATCGGAACGATCCAGTTTTCTCTTAATCACAAACGTCTGTCCGGACTCTTCACCGACAAAGCTAACCTGCATCGGTTCTTTGCTGTCACTTCTGACAATCTGCTTCCCATCAGGAGCAGTCTTCGGTTCTTCCGGGATTGATGATATCTCGAGTTTTTTGAGATTGAGATTCTGCAGGAGATCCCTAAGTTTGTTGTCAGAATCTGCGCCAGACTCTGCCCGAACATCTACTCGCGCTGTTCCGGAAGCCGACTGCTTAAGCAGATCGGCCGGAAGGACCAGCTTGATTGGCTCTTCCCCATTTGTGCCGGTCAGGGTCAATTCAATCTTATCAGAAAGCAGTTCCTGCTTCTCTATTATATAATTACCCGGTTCCAGCTCAACAGGCTTCCGGGCCATCAATTCTTTCATGGCCGGGTTGAATTCAAAATCTGCCTGAGGTAATAGCTGCTTTAGATCGGCGTTGAATTTGAGTATGTTGCTCTCTGTTTCCGCGCCCAGCCCTTCCGAGTCCGCTTTGATCGCCAGTGGGGCTGTAATTTCATCCCCCGTTAGCGGAGTTACATAGTCCAGTAGAGTTCTGGGGCCAATTCCGGATTTCTCAGTTACGCTATTATTAGAAATGACTCCAGTCTGCCCTGGATCAACCATGATTGACTTACCAGTTTCATTCGGCATCACCGCTTGTCCCTGGATCGGATTGAGTATGTCACCCAGAATAGCGCCAAACAGAAGCGGAGCGCCTTCCCCTTCAACGCCGGACGGCAATTGAGGGGACTGCTCCACTGGCGCAATATTGCCAAGCAGCATGTCGAATATTTGAGTCGGGACAGAGTTCATTCTTATTTCTCAGCTATTGTTATCATCTGTTTTGAAAGCCGCGCTCCTCTTTTGGCCGGAAACAGAGCCAGCACCTGGGAAGCGTTTTTCGATTTCATTCGCGGGAGAATGGAAACCACGGTCGGATCATCAAGATTGGCCATCAGTTTAGCAACCGAGCGAGGGTCCATCCCATCATAGAGCTTGGCCAGACTGGCCACCCGGGCTGATTCGGCCTGCTCAATCAGAATCACTTTGCGCGAGATGTCACGATCCAGCTTTTCCAGCTTCTGACTTCGGCTCTTCAATTCCTTTTCCCGTTTATCCAGTCTTGCCTGTTCCTTTTCAAACCAGGCAACTTTCTTTACCGAATCTTCTTTGTTTGCCTGAGCAGCCTCACCAACCAACTCCTCTTCAGTTGGCTCGTAGTCCAGCAAAGCGAGATTTTCCATGATAGATTCCATCACCGAGGGATCGTCCCCTTCAAACAGCCCTTCCGGAAGATCTTCGGGGGTGACTTCAGCATGCTCGGCCTCGGCGTTCGTTCCCCCCGACTTCTCACCCTGATCTGTTTTGTCGGCCTTGTGGGAATCTGCGGAAGTAGAGTCCGCCGAAACCGTTTGTTTGGCGTCTCCATCAGCAATAGAAGCGTCGCTTGAGTCCCCCATCAGGAAAACCGTCCCAAAGGCGGCCAGACCTACCAGCGCGATTGCGATCACACTAATCATGAGCACTTTCATCAATCCGCCCTTCTTCTCAGGCACCTGCTGTTGGGCTTCCTTACTCTTTTTTGCGTCGTCACTCACTACAATTTCTCCACGATATGATATTTCTCCATTGACCTGTAAAGCAGTAACCGTGCCAGAAGCAGCGCACGCGACATAATCGCCTATACTACAAAGACTTACCGTGGAAACGGTCACTTCACACAGAGATCGCATCACCGACGGGGAGAAAATCTTTCCCGATCCGGACGGAAAGAGAGTTGCAATTTTCCATTTGGAATAATTCTGAGCGACCGGTTAATTTGGAATTATCTATGGGAGGTTGATTACGATGGTAAGACTTGATTCGGAAAGACTCATTATAAGAGAGGCCGATTGGGATGATATCCCGGCCATAGTCGACTATTTGAAGCTTAACAAATCGGCGCATGCCCCATTTGATCCGATCCGGGAGAAAGAATACTACTCAGAACAATTCTGGCAGAAAAAACTCTCAAGGCAGGAACGAGAACTATCTAAAGCTGACTCGGTCCAGCTCTATCTCTTCAGGAAGCTCAATCCCAACCGGGTTATCGGCAAGATTGGGTTCAGCGGAATTGTCAGGGGGGCCTTTCAGGCCTGCTATCTCGGTTTTGCGATTGATCAGGCCGAACAGGGGAACGGGTATATGAGCGAAGCGCTCAAGCCCTCAATTCAGTTTGCTTTTACCCAGTTGAAACTGCACCGGATCATGGCCAATTACATGCCCCAAAATCTGGCCGGCGCCCGAGTATTGGAAAAGCTTGGCTTTACTGTCGAGGGAACGGCCAAAGCGTACCTTAAGATCGCCGGCCAATGGGAGGATCATATCCTGACCAGCCTGACCAACCCAGATCCGGCCTCCGTTTAATGATCACGATCGCTTCTTGGCCGCAATCGCAGCAACAGCAAGTACGGCAATTCCCAGGACCGTAATCAAAGTCCAGGGCTGGGTAACCTCTACCGAACCACCTTCCGCAAAGAAAATAGCGGCTAATGCACCAAGAACCGCAAGCCCAACGGCCAGCGCAACCGCAAGTCCCGGCCCGCCACCAACAGTGGTGCGATATGGATTAGTCTGGGCATGGGTGTCCATTGATCTCCGTTCCACCCGCCGCTTGAATCTTAAGCGATAGTCATCAAACTTCTCAACCATCTCCCAACCGGACTGCGCCTCCTCCTGTCGGACTTGCTCTATCTGCTCCGCACTCCGAAACTTACGGGAATAGGCCCGCACAATTTTGAATTCCCAGCCATCAAGGTCGTCAGATTTATATTGGGCCGTTTTTTCTTCCTCCTGCTCGCGCCTCTTCTTGGCCGCCGCGGCGGCAATTATAGCCCCGGTAGGAACGTATGACATAATTGACTCCTCTTTCCATATATACTCCCAATACGTCCATATATTCAGGGAGTTTCAGGCCGCTCTAATAGCCCGATGGCGGTGGCGCAGCCGAGGCCGGTTTATCTTCCTCAAAAATCATCTCAATCCCCCCGGTGAAACTGGCCACCAAATTGTAAACCGCCCCCATGATAAGACCACCAATAAATCCCATCACACCATATACGATAGGCGCAAAAATAACCGCCCCAACACCAAAAATCAGCCCGAACATTTCTCCTTCATTGCTGCTCCCCCCAACTGCGAAACCGAGAGCCGCGATGAGGCTGATTATCCCTCCGAATATCAGCCCCACAACAGCATAAATTGCCCCCGACGTAATCCCGCATGACATCACACCCAGCTGTTTCAGCTTCATCCTGACCTCCATCGGTTATTAGATACATTTTTTTCGTGGTAACAATTACCATCAATTTTCAGTTGCCAAAGCAGGATTGACAACAAAAATCGACCAGCACCTGTCGCACACTGTTCTCCGTGACAAAAAAAACCGGCAAGTAAGTAAACTTGCCGGTTTCAAAAATCCTTTTGTGCCGTTCCTATCGGACCGGACAGGGTGGAATAGGCGCTCCCCCATGAAACATGTAGTCAATCAGATAGATCAGATCAGATAGATCAGCGGTCCCCGAAAGACCATCTACATTAGCCTCTTCGGGACAGGGGGGCACAAATCCGGAATCGTAGATGAACAGGTATTTCACCAGGGCCACCAGATCAGAAATCTGTACCATATCCCCCGAATGATCAACGTCCCCTCGAATAGAACAGCAAGTGGAAATGCCACTCCCTTCAATCCTTGTCTCCAGATACGTAAGGCCGTCGTAGGCTGCCAAAGCTCCCACCAGGTTGCCATCGCCGCTGTACTCAATCACCAGCCCATCCGGAAGTAGAGGTAGAACCACCTGTCCTCCGAGATCAGGGAAAATCATTACTTTTGATGTGAGACTGTCAGGGCCGCCAATTGAATGCTCTGGCAATGAAGTCAGGATTGAGATATCACTGTCGAAATAGAGCATCAAAGCGCTCAGGCTGTCCGTGTAATTTATCGTAATGGTTCTCGCGGCAACATCCTGCACCAGCACAACTGTATCCCCCGAAGCAGCTTTTGCTGGCGAAGGAAACGGGAAAGCATCCCCCAACACAATGCGATAGATATAGACCAGATCGTTTAGAGTCAAAGTCACGCCATCAGCATTGACATCGGTGGCCGCGATCTGAGCTTCCCAGTTAACGGTAAAAACGGTTGGCCCATAAAAGAAATAGTTGGTGAATAGAACCCAGTCGGCAATCTCGTTAGCGATGCCATTGAGGTTAATGTCACCACGATCATCAATTGAGTCTATACAGATTATATCAATGCCGCCATGATAAAAATCTACCGCCCGTTCGGGAGCAATTACTCCTCCTGAACTGGACACACAAACCTCCGGGGCACCGTACTGCGAAGGTAACGGCTGATCCGAAGTTATATCCTGCCAGGCATATGTATATTGGAAGACCCGATTGGACACGTACAGAGTATCACCGGCAGGACCGGAGACAACGTTGTCACCGCAGTCTGCCCACCAGAACTCGACCGGCAGGTACTGGCACTCGTATCCCTCTTCTAAAGCCGGGGTCATGAAATTCAGTCGGGCCAATTCATTGGCGCTGTCGGCCAGGCAGGCAGGATGAACATCCCCATTGTTGATTTCTGCAACCCCGACAATACGAGCGTAACCCAGGGTGTCAGCCCGATAGTTGAAATATTCCCATCCGCAATCAGCAAAAAGCTGTCCCGGTTCAGCCGATACAAAGGTCAGGGGGACCGGATCATACCTGATCAAAAAATCGAATCCGGCCACCTCAAGGGAATCGCCAAGTACGTTGTCATAATTAAGATCAATGCTCAGCGTTTCGACAACACCAAAACCCGAACCCCATGATTTGCCAATGGAGACCGAGGCTCGCGTTGCCTGCTGAGCAAGAACACCGGTGGCACAAACGATTAGTGCGACCAGCGTGACAAGAGAAATTGTCCAAATCCGATTCATGTTTGAGAACTGCTCGCTGCGTCTAAACATATCTCATCCCTTTCGCAAAAAGTTTCGGTTTGATCTGTAAAAACGTTAGCGAGAATACGATAAGTACGTTTTCGTCCTGCCAAAAAAATGTTTACCCTCGACTTCAAGTATATCATCTCCTCCCCCCTGTCAAGAGATATTTGTGGAGACTATTATCGTGTTTATGCACACGTATGAGGACGCAGATTGGCTCATAGCACTGTAGGACAGCATCCCTGCGATGCTGCCAAATAAAAAACGGCAGGATCTTCCGACTCGGGTGCCCGGGACAAACTTGTTTTGTCCCGGACTAGTTCAACTGGACGTTAGCTGTAGGACAGCACCCCTGCGATGCTGCCAAATAAAAAACGGCAGGATCACGGGGATCCTGCCCTACAAATCTTAGCCCCTTTCAATACCAGTTTGTTCTGTCTCCGACTGCTCAATTCAAACATCCAAGCCGGGTGCTGGGTGCCCGGCCTCAAACTTCCGACTCGGGTGCCCGGGACAAACTTGTTTTGTCCCGGATTCATTGAACCAATCGGCTACTCAACCAACTCCCCCTCGACATACCCGTCATGAGCCTTCGTGACCTTTACCCGCACAATCTCTTTGGTGGAAGAGCCAATCTCGGTCAACTTCACTTTGATATAATTGTCAGCCACCCCCCAATAGTAAAGACCCTCACGACTTCTATTCTCAGCTATTACTTCAAGCGTCTGTCCCACCTGCCGCTTGTGAGAACGGGCCCGGATAGCATGCGAGACAAGCGACAACTCCGTGTTGCGCCGCTTTATCTCAACCGGGTCAACCTTCCCTTGCAACCTGCTGGCCGGAGTGTCGGGCCGATCTGAATAGCTGAACACATGCAGATAGTCCAGCAGTCCTGAGTCACAGACGGACATTGTTTTCTGAAAATCCTCTTCCGTCTCGCCCGGGAAACCAACGATCACATCTGCCCCCACAATCGTATCCGGGTTTGCCTCTTTGACCGCTGACACGCGTTTGATGTAAGTATTCTGATCGTAAGGACGAAGCATCTTCTTGAGCACAGCCGAAGACCCCGATTGCAGCGGCATATGAAAGTGCCGACAGATACGATCCTTTGAATCGGCATAAGTCTGCACCAATTCATCTCGGACGGTCTGCGGTTCAATCGAAGACAACCGAAGCCTATGCAGGTCGGTCTCGCTCATGATCATCCGGCACAGGTTTGCCAAGTTCTTCACCTGCGGCTCAACCTTGCGATTTTTGTAGTGCCCCAAATGTACCCCGGTCAGGACAATTTCGTTGTAGCCATTCTCGACCAGGCTGTTGATCTCCCGAATGATCTCACCAGCCGGGCGGTTCCTTAGTCGTCCGCGCACGGTTGGAATGATACAGAACGAGCACCACTGGTTACACCCGTCCGATATTTTTATCCAGGCCCGGTTATCTTTGAATATTTTGACTGTACCGTTTTGATAGTAGGCCTTTCTTGGAATGATAAAAACATTTTTCAGGGTACGCCCTGTAAAATCGGCCCTGCAGAACA
>JARGFS010000099.1 GCA_029211095.1 bacterium
TCCCCCGACGGCTCTACTTTTCAGGTAAAAAAAAGACCACCCATTGGGCGGTCTTACAGATAATTTGTTAATTGTCTGAACTAAGAGGCCGAGATCTCGCCCCGTTTGCGAGCCCGGTTGTTCTTAATGACCTTACCAGCCTTGAGGCAGGAGGTACAAACAGTAACCCGCTTGGGGTTTCCGTCTACCAAGGCACGCACTGACTGAAGGTTAGGCATCCAGCGCCTCTTGGTAATGTTGTGCGCATGCGAGACATTATTTCCAAACAGAGGCTTTTTTCCACAAATTTCACAGGCTTTGGCCATGTTATTATCGAGCTCCTTTCAAAATACAGTCCCGTAATTTAGCCAGATTTTGATAAAAGGCAAGAAGATAATCCCTAATTGACGAGATTATTAAGCCTTACTATCAAAAGGCCGCACTGAGGCGCTGGCCACATAACCAACCCAATTACAACAACTTATCCGTATGTTTCTTACGGGCAGGCGGTCGGGGTCGGGCCACCGCCAAAGATATAGTCCACCAGATAAGTAAGATCAGATATGTCTATCGGCAATGGAGTGCTCAAACCATCGATATTTCCCTCATCCTGACAGGGCGGTTCCTGACCGGCAATGAAGAGGAAGTCGACCAGGAAAGTCAGATCGGTAACATCAATATTGTCACCCGGATCGTAATTGACATTTCCGGCTGTTCCCAGGCAGCAATTCTCGCAGATGTCTCCAATACTGTTTGAATTCAGGTCCTCTTGTCCCGGATTGAATATCCCCGGACAGTTGTCGACATCGGCGCAGAACCCGTCCCCGTCAACATCGTTGTACGGATCATTCGGACAGACATCACAGAGATCACCGATCCCGTCGCTATCGGCATCCCCTTGAAGTGGATTGCTGTCAGTCGGGCAGTTGTCACAGGCATCTCCGATGCCATCGGTGTCAGTATCGGTCTGGGCGACATTTACGATGTTGGGGCAATTGTCGCATCCATCGGCCACGCTGTCATTGTCGGTATCAAGACTGTCATCAAACCCGGGACAAGCATCGCAGAGATCGCCAACGCCGTCGCTGTCAACATCTTCCTGAAGCGGGTTTGAAGAGCCGGGGCAGTTATCTACTATGTCACAGACGCCATCACTGTCTGCATCGACACAACAGGCGGTTGATAGAGGAATTCCATCGACATAAAACCAGGGATATCCCGGCCCCATTCCTGACCACCAGTTATCCCATGTAAACCAATTGCCATTGAATTCCTGCCAGACATCGCAGCTGTCATGCGTCTGCTCAACATCAAACATGATGGAGGGATATGGTCCGGGGCCGGTCTCGGTATATTCAACGCCGATAGCAAACCATGAATCAATGCAAATCGTATCCGGCAGGACAAATTCTCCGATATTGGGATACTTGAACTCGGCGGAGTTGGCCGTGATTGAGTAGCGGGCCACTTCAAACGAAGGTTCATAACAGGGGCCGCCGACCAAGCTGGGCGTATAAATGACAATATCCAGCGTTACCGGCCAGGTCCAAGTCGACTGGGCGTATAGTGGGAAGCGGAAGGAGGTGATTTGGAACGGGTAGGCAGGGCTGCCGCAGACATTCGGGTCGTAGTAGGTGACGGTAGAGGAGCCTTCAAAAATCGTTGAAGAGAATCCAATAAGGGTGTCATTTGGTGTATGTTTGAAAATCTCACAGGTGTCACCGGCGCGGCTTGGAACTGAAATTTCAAGCGGCTGCTGTACTCTGGCCGTTTCCCAGGTTTGTGTCTCGGCAGCCATGAGGACGCTGCCGAATAACAATACCAACGCAATTGATAAGGAAATCTGTTTCTGCATAACGATACTTCCCGAGGGTCGGTGGTTGATTATTATGTGTGACTTATACTCCTATTATAAGTTATGACCGACCCCCGGTCCAGTACCAAATAGGTCTTTATTCAGGCGGGAAACAAAGAGGAAAAGTGCCTCCTGCAAACATGAAGTCAACAAAACAGGTCAGGTCAATGACGTCCAATGCTTCGCTCGCATCACAATCCATGGCCTGCCAGAATTGCGGCAACGGTCCGCCGGCAAACATATAGTCTACAAATGTGGTCAAATCATTGATATCGACACCACCGTCGATAGTGAAATCTCCACAAATGAATTCCGGGAGCACGGAGATGAATCCCGCACTGACCGTCACAGCCGTTGTATCCAGGTAGGCATAATAGTCCCAGGAAACAACCATCCAATCAAAGGGCATTCCCGGTAGCACCTGTGATGAATCCAGGCAGTCAGGCCCGACCCAGGCGTTACAGACATAGTAGTTGGTGTCAAGTATGGAATCAGTGACGATACCTATGGAGTTTCCGTGCGGATCGGAGAACCCGAAATTGTCCAGAAAAGTGCTGGGGATAATCTCGGTGACTCGACTGACCATGGTATCCGGGATCGGGGCGGCATCGACAAAAACTTTGATCAACGGAATAGACCCGTCCTGCGGGCCAAACCCCGGGTTGTAAGGCGGGGATAGAGAATTGGCGATACCAACCACCCTCACATCAGCGTTGACGCCGGACAAGGACCTGGAATCAATAAACTGCCACCCGGAAGATAAGGTACCGGTAGTATCGACGGTCACCTGAAAACTGGCTACACCGGGATGGGACAATTGAAGCCAGAACTCAAAGCCGGCAATAGTGTCATTTGTGTTGACCACGTAGATTGGAATCTCAACACCAATGTCACCGGGGTTGGCATAATTGGAACCGACTGAAAACTCCAGTATCGGCTGAGATTGAATGGAAGTAGAAAAACCAGCCAGCAACATCAGACCGGTGATGGTCATGATTACTAATTGGCGATGAAGAAAACGGCGGTTAAAGGACATGAGTTACCTCTGCTTTTGGTTAGGTTGTTATCCCTTTAACAATGATCCAAAGAAGCTCCTGCGAATCTGTTACTTCTCTCAGTTACGGTGTACTATTTCCAATATGGGCCGGATATCAATTCTGTCAAGGATAAAGTCATCAATCAGAATGAAAGCGGAGGCAGCTATCGGCGAGCGCTTATTCGTCGTCTGCCCGGTTCCTATCGCTCTCAATATCTTCCAACAACTGTTGACTGTTGACCGCCTGCTCCGGCGGAACATTATGCGCTTTCCAGTTTAGATACTTGCCTGCTTCGTCCCCCGTTTTGTCAACTTCGACCGCTATCCGGTTAGTTTCGGCCCACTTGTCCTGACGTACGCCGGTTACCTGCCAGGAGACTTCAATATTAGGCCGGTCAGTCTGAATCGTAAATTGATTGCCTTCAATTTTCTGAGCTATGATAGCCTGCGCAAATTCCCCTATAACCGTCAACTGGTATCGGAACTCACGATTTAGAGCCTCAAAATAATTCGGCATGGTTACGGTAGCCATTCCGTTGGCATCGGTGATAGTATTGCCGTTGTAAATATTCATCATGTCAGGTGACTCAACAAAACTATGCTGCAGATACTTATTGGCCGGATCAAGGGGGTGATCGATTTTGAAAGACCCTCCCGACTTACTGAGGGTACCGGCAATATAGACATCCCCATTGAGATAGCCGGCATAGTTGGAGCCGGAGGCTCCCGACGCATACCCATAAACAGCGTAAGATGCGGCGCCGCCGTATGCTGTCGCCCTGATGCCGTATGAGATTCCAAAATTGTTGGTTGCCTCTCCGGAAAATATCCTCACCCCATATCGGTAGCCGACCGCTGAACCGGCGTTTTCTACATCGACATACTGACCATACAGTGGGCCGGAACCGAGACTGTTGTTGTACAAGTCAATCGACAGACCCCTTTGTTCGGCATCAACATCGTAATCTCTCTGGATGGACATGAGCGAGGCGGCCGGAGAGATGCCCATGCGCCCAATGGAGATCCCTCCGCCGTTGAGGTAGAGAGCAGAGTCACCCAGCTGGAAGATATCATCAAATCTGCCTGGAGCGGAGAATTGATTGGCCAGGTCTCTCCGGGCGACACTAAAGGAGAGGAGGTCATCATCAAGTAAGCCGGAAGTCAACTCCGAAGCCGATGTCGTCTTGACGTGGTGGGCCGAAGGGGTGCTGGCATGAGAGGCCATATCATTAAGGGTGAAGATATTATCAGACAGGAGCGAATCGGCCAGAGTCCCGGAATTCAGTTCCGAAGCGGAGGTTGTTTTGGCGTGATGCGCCGAGGGCAAATTGGCATGCTCGTCCATATCATTGTGGGTGTACACATTGCTCGAAAGCAGGGAATCGGGCAGGGTTCCTGAAGTCAACTCGGAAGCGGAGGTTGTCTTGGAATGATGAGCTGACTGGTTACCGGTATGCCCGGTCAGATCGTCCTGCATAACCACATTGGGGGAGAGGCGATTATCATCGAGCGTGCCCGAAGTGATCTCAACGGCGGAACTGGTCTTGGTGTGGTGGGCCGAAGCTGACTCCGTGTGGCTGGTCATTTCAATCTGCTGGACAAAGGCGTCAGAGTTGATCCCATTGAGTTGCTCAGCATCCCGAGCGGTTTCAGAAAACAGGGCAGTATCCGCTCTGAGCGTATGGTATGCGAACGGCACCGAATTCAGCTTTGTCCGTGGAACAAGTTCCGGATCGGTTCCGACCGTTATTCCCAGCCAGGTCAGAGTGTCAGAAAAGAGTCCCTCCGGAAGGAAGGGGGCGGAAGAACCAAGCAAATAGCTGAACCGTCCCTCAAGAATATCAACCGTTACAAAACCACTACTCCAAATCTCATCGGCTGGTGTCGTACCGGTTGCGCTGCTCCAGATAGTGAACTTGAGTTCATACGGGCCATCTGCGGCCGGCAATCCTTCTGCATCCAGCAGTCCCCCCTGGTAACTAATGACCTGAGGAACTGCGGCTCCCGCCGAACTGATCAAGATTATTGAGATAAGTACAGAGATAGTAATTCCAAACCGCATGCTGATTCTCTCCCTAAGCCTGGGCTTCTGATGATATGGCCATTTGTTTGGTCAAGACTTACCCCAAGATTGCCTCTTGAGGCGCCCGTGTTCCTATTATCGACAATCTATCATTGCCGCTTGTATACACTATAATATCGGGGCGAATTGTTTCAGTTCAAGGCAAAAAAAGAGTGATTTGAAAGTCTCTTTGGAGATTTCAGAAGCGGAGATAGCAGGTCTAGTCTTGCTTGAGCAACCGGGACAAAAAAGACCGCCGTATAACCAAGGTGGTCTTTTAGGAAATTATCGGTTTAAGCTCTAAGGTCCTACGCAGCCACAGACAGGGGCTGGTCCACCGGCGAACATAAAGTCAACCCGGTAGGTCAGATCAGAAATATCAATCCCGCAGCTGGCGTCAACATCAGCTTCATCCGGACAAGGGGCGGCGGAGCCACCCGCGAACATGAAATCTACCATGGCGGTCAGGTCAGTAATGTCAACCGAGCTGTCATCGTTGAAGTCACCGGGGACGTTGCAACAGGTACCGCTGCCGGCAAAACTCTGCCAGAAGCCATGCCTGACATCGTAATTTGTGGAACCTCCTGTGCCGACCGCAGTCTGGCCAACTGTCCCCATAAGCGAGAAATTGGTTGAACTGCCGTTGGTAGCACCGCCTGAAATGACCTGCCAGTTGATCTGCTCGCCGGTCCGAGGAGAGGCACCGGTTTTTGCAGCCGCCGCTTCCAATTTGGCCTTTAATTCCGCCATCCGGGTCGAGCTGCTTGTCGTTGTCTCCACCTTCGTTGACGCAGTCTCCTTGACCTCTGTTTTCTTGGTCTCTTTATCAGCCGCAGTTAATGTGCTGGCCGACCAGCCGAAACAAACAATCAGGGCAAACATCAAAACTTTGCTTCTAAACATTATAGATTACCTTTGGGAAATATCGTTATTGGCATCGTGAGTCCAATCCTCAAGGCACTGATCATTATTGATGGATTTATTTACTCCTAAGTTACAAACTTATAGCGGAATGTAAAGCCCTTTTTGTAGTTCAGCCTTGACTTTCAAGGCAGCGGTATGGGTGACTTCAGTCCGGTTCTCCTCGTTCATCTTCGGATCGATGACTTAGTCCGTAAAGGTCTTCCGAAGCGGCCTCAGGCTGCATTCCAGTTGTTAATGTTATCTCAAAATGGTTCACGAAAAGCTAAACATCGCTAAAATCAGTCTATGACGGCCATTATTGGCTTGACATATATGAAGTTAAGGATATCTTTTAGTGTCTGCACAGTCAGACAGTCTTGCCTCACGCTTGATACTGCAATCTACCGCCGAAGCCACGGAAGGAGCTTACGGAAAATGACAAAATCTGGGTCCGGGATGCGGATAGGTGCGATCTGTTTTGGCTTGCTCTTGCTGGCTTTGACAGCTAACGGCCTGCCGCTTGATTATTTGGAAAGAGGGATGACTTTACCCTCCGGAGAAGATTCCGGAGAGTTGGCGGCCGCCGGAGAAACTCCATATTACCTGGAGGAAGTGGCCAGCTTTCGGTGGGGCAGTACGCACGGCTCCGACTGCTGGGGCTGGCGACATCCCGACAGCAACCAGTACGTCATTATGGGGACCGAATGGGGAGTAGTCTTCTATAATGTCTCTACGCAGCAGCCGGTTGATACGGTTGGCGGATCAGACTGTCTCTGGCAGGATATCAGAACCTACCAGAACTACGCCTACGCGGTCTCAGAATGCAACAGCTGGCTTAGAGTGATAGATATGTCATTTCTGCCGGATAGTGTTCATCTGGTCGGGCTGTTTCCAACTGACAACTCAGGCGGGCGTTCGTCACATAATATCTGGGTCGATACTTCGCAGGGATACCTGTATGCCGAAGGAAGCTCCGGGGATCAGTCCATACACATCTTTGATCTGGCTAATCCCGAAAACCCGGTTTGGGTAAGCAGCTTTGGAAGTGGCGCCACCGGAATTCATGACATGTTTGTTCATGGCGATACCGCTTATGTTGCTGGTGGCTGGGACGAGTACTTTGCTATTTACGATGTTTCCGATAAGCAGAATGTCGTTCGGATGACCCTCGTCTACATTCCCAATGCCGGCTATGTGCACAACATCTGGCCAACAGGTAACAGGAAAAATCTGGTTACTACCGAAGAAACCACTGGTAAAACGGTGAAAATCTGGAATTACGAAGATATCAATAACATCCGTTTGCTGGGTGAATACCAGCCGTCCGGCAACTCTTTGGCCCACAACGCTCACCTGGAAGGGAATACACTCTACCTGTCTTACTATAATCATGGCGTTCGGGTTGTAGATATAAGCACTCCATACTGTCCCAAGGAGATTGCATCCTACGATTTGGTTGATGATAATACCTGGGGCGTTTTCCCACATACCGGCGACAGCCTGGTCTATTCCTCTAATCTGGATGGAACCATGTATATCCTCCGTCTGCGGGAAGACCCGGCCTATGTTGATACCGATCAGGACTCCGATGGCGACGGAACTGGCGATGCTTGTGACAACTGCCAGGGGTTGTTCAATCCGAGCCAGGTCGATTCTGACACCGATGGACTCGGGGACCTCTGTGATGCCTGTCCTAACGATCCCAGCAATGATGCCGATGGTGACGGCGTCTGTGATGATATAGATAATTGCGAAAATTACAACCCGACTCAGGCGGACAGCGATGGGGATGGTCAGGCCGATGCCTGTGACGTCTGCCCCAATGATCCGGATGATGATGCTGACAACGATACCTTTTGTGCCGACGTTGACAACTGTCCGGACATCTGGAACGAATTTCAAACCGATTCGGACAACGACGGGGTTGGCGATGAATGTGATGAATGCCCCGGAGATAATGTAAATGATGACGACAATGACGGTCTTTGTGGTGCAATAGACAACTGCGATTTTGTCTTCAATCCGGATCAGACTGACAGTGACGGGGACGGAGTTGGAGATGCCTGTGACAATTGCAACGGCGTTAATAATCCGTCTCAGTCCGATGCCGACTCCGATGGCGTTGGGGACGAATGCGACAATTGTGTGAGTCAGCCAAATCTATCACAGGACAATAGTGACACCGACTCTTTTGGCGACGCCTGCGACAACTGCCCCCTGAGCGACAATCCGAGTCAGGCGGATGCTAATTCAGACGGAGTAGGCGATCATTGCTGCTGCAATGCCCGAGGTGATCTCAATCACAGCGGTGGAGCTGTTGCCGTTGATGTTTCCGACCTGACCTACCTGGTTGATTTCCTCTTTGCCGGTGGTCCATTTGCAGGTTGCCCGGACGAAGGGGATGTTGACGGCAGTGGCGCAACTGATATTTCTGATGTGACAAGCATGGTAGACTTTCTATTCGGCGGCGGCAGCGCTCCGCCTGCCTGTCAGTAGTGGCCAGATGATGTGACTAAGTGAACGGCGATTCTCCAGGTGGGAATCGCCGTTTTTCTTGACAGAATTCGTTGCTACGATTATCTTCTTAATAGTACACGATATACATCAGACAAGATAAGCAGGCGTAATGACAAACCAGCCAGAAGGAGATCGCGCTCCATGAGAACTTTGCTCCTCACCTTTTCCGCCATGTTGCTGCTTGTTCCAGTGGCAGCCTCTCAATCACAAATCTCAGTTGATCATGTTGATGGCCTTTACGGTTCGGATCATCTAATAACCAATCAAACAATTGTGTTTCACGTCCGGCTGTCAAATCAGCTGGGGGCCAATATTACCGGTTTCACCAACGGTTTCCGAGTGTATTCGCCTGATGGCGCTACCTGGGATACTCTGACCGGCGTTCACTCCGGCGCGATCACTACCGGAATGCTTGAACAGGTATTTGTCAATCCGTTTAGCGATGATGGCCAGGGAGCTGATACAATCGGCTTTGCCGGATTCAGACTGTTTGCACCCGGCATTCCGGATGGTTTCGATGAAATTGTCTGGAGTATCAGTGTCGGTCCTCTGTCGGATGCAGATCAGGGTCTAACACTCTGTCTTGATTCCTCATATTATCGGCCGGCCGGTCATTGGAAGTGGTCAACCACCGGAGGGGATGAGACACCCGGTTGGGATGGACCTCACTGCTACGTAATAGATCGTTGCGCCGGGGGAGCGGACCTGGATGGTGATGGGTTCGCGGACGATTGCGACAACTGTCCGACAGTTTTCAATCCTGACCAATTGGACAGCGACGGCGACGGAGCAGGAGATTTGTGCGACAATTGCATCAACACCGACAATCCGGCTCAACTTGACCCTGATAATGACACTTTCGGAAGCGCTTGTGACAACTGTCCGGATGAGGCCAATCCTGATCAGCTTGACAATGATGGTGACGATGTTGGCGATGTCTGCGACAACTGCGAGACTGTTCCCAATACCGACCAGAATGATCAGGATAATGACGATGTCGGAGATATTTGCGACAACTGTCCCACCGTACCGAATCTGAATCAGGCCGCAAGTGACAATGACGGTACCGGCGATGCCTGCGACAATTGTCCCACAATCGACAATCCGGGGCAGGAAGATCAGGACGCGGACAATGTTGGCGACATCTGCGATAATTGCCCTGCCGTACCCAATACGGACCAGTCCGATCCCGACCTCGATGGATTGGGGACTGCCTGTGACAACTGTCCGAGCATTGCCAATGTAGACCAGACCGATTCCGATGGTGACCTGGTGGGGGATGCCTGCGACAATTGCCCGGACGATCCCAATCTTGACCAACTTGACAGCGATGGAGATGGGTTAGGGGATGCCTGTGATGAGTGCACGGATACGGATGGAGACGGATATGGGAATCCCGGCTTTGCGGCCAACAGCTGTCCGGATGACAATTGCCCGGACACCTACAATCCAAATCAGGCAGACTCTGACAATGACGGTATTGGGGATGCCTGCGCCAGTTGTTGTGTGCAGTTTACCGGAAATATCAACTGCTCTGAGGATGAACAGATAGATATCACCGACCTGACCCATTATATCGACTTCATGTTCCAGGGGTCATCTCTCTGTTGTGCCGAAGAAGCTGATCTGAACCTTGATGGGGAAAACGATATTACTGACCTGGTGGCGTTGGTGAATTATCTGTTCTCTGGCAGTAACATTTCTGTTTGCGACAACTATGTCCCCAATGTCCTCAGGGTACCCTCGGAGTACCCAACCATACAGGCTGCTGTCGATGCGGCCATTGATCGGGACACAGTCCTGGTCTCTCCCGGTGTTTACAACGAGAATGTTGATTGCGTATCCAAGAGTATCATGATCAAGAGCACCGGAGGTCCATCCGTTACTTATGTTACAGCGGCTGACCCAACTCTGGTAACATTCCGTTTTCTATCCAGTTTTGAATACGACCTGCGGGCGGGTGTCTCCGGGTTTGACATTTCCGGCAGTAACGCGGCCGGGATAAGAGTGCTCAGTCGCTCAATTCTGATAGAGAACAACGTGATTCATGATAACCAGTCCGATTACAAGGACAGCGGCGGCGGAATTGATCTGAGCCAGACTCGAAACTCGATGGTTACCGGGAATATAATCCGCAATAACCAGGCGGCCAGTAGCGGCTATGGCGGGGCTATTCTTGTTGAGACTGGTCATGATGACACCCTCGCCTACAATCTGGCCTTTGACAATACCGGGTATGGCGACATAAGGGTTCTGCGTTGTCATCGCACTGTAATATTCAACAATACGGTGGTCAATGCTACCTCGATAGGAATATATCTTCAGTACAGCTACAACCACAATGTCAGGAACAATATTGTTTCCGGCGGCTCGGTAATTGGGATACGGATGTACAACGCTAACGGAACTGTGGATTACAACTGTACATTTGATACGCCTATTAGTATTGATGGCGATACTGCCGGGACGGGCGCTTTCAACATTGTGGCTGATCCGCAATTCCAGAACCCGACCAATTCTGACTTCCGCCTGGGTGCCACCTCCCCTTGTATTAATGCCGGGGACCCGGACCCAATCTACAATGATCCTGACGGAACCCGCAACGATATGGGATACTCGCCGTACATTCCCTGATCAACGTAAGTTCTTGCAGACGACAATAAAAAAACGGGCCACCCTAATCAGGGTGGCCCGTTCCAGAAGTACTATCTCTAAACTAATTCTACTTCAAATCAAAAGTCTTCTCAACTACACTTTTTGCTACCGAAGGCCCTTTGGCGGTACAATGTTCATTGAATGCTTTTATAAGTTTCTTTGAGACATCCCAGGCCGTGAATCCCTCTATATCTTTTCGCTCAAGCATAAAGGTGACTTCGCCATCTTTGAAGAGAGCCACGGATGGAGACGAGGGCCGGTAGTCTTTGATGTAAGCCCGAGCGGCTCTGGCAGCATCTTTGTCCAGGCCGGCAAAGACGGTGGCCAGCCGATCAGGTATTTTGCTGTTCTGAAGGGCCAGGGCTACCCCTGGTCGGGCGTTGCGAGCGGCGCAGCCACAAACGGAATTAACCACTATCAGGGCCGTCCCCTTTTTTTCTTTCATAAATTTGTCGACTTCGGAGGTCCTGGTCAGCGATGGTACCCCGACTGCATTCAATTCCTTCCACATAAACTCAACTGCTTTTCGATCATAAATAGCAGGCATTGGCCAAATTCCTATTTAGAGATGTTATCACAAAAGATTTCCATTATGATGAGACCTAACAGGTTGAATCTCGAAAGGTTCCAATGTTGATTCCAATTGGGAGTGAAAGTCAGC
>JARGFS010000009.1 GCA_029211095.1 bacterium
ATTGTACAAGAAAGCAAATGCGTAATCTATCTAATAGAGTCTTATCGGTCTGCTTCGCCCTGCTTTTGGTACTGCTGACCCAGGCTGTCGAGGGGAAATCTTCGGACAAGTCCGTGCGACCGTTCTTTCTCGATTTTTCAGTGGCTGTCCCCAAAGAGATTCCCAGGGAGATTCCTTCGGCTAGTAGTCCCCGGATTAGAAGCGACCAATTGATTAAAGCGATCCTGGAGATTGACAAAAAGGGGAAGGTCAACTCGGTCTCAGCCGCGCCGGAAGCGGATACGGCATACCTTACCTTTTGTACGGAGTACCTTCGGAACCTAAAATTCGACCCTGCGCTGAGAGGGAAGAAGAAGGTAAAGTCACGATTGCCGGTACTGGTGCATCTGGAACCGAGGCGAGCGCTGCCCGATCTGCACTTTCCGGTCGATTCCAATCTATCTATTGCTAATCGATCACTCTATGAAGATGCCTTGGAGCTAAACGAATTCCAATTTCCGAAGATAGAATACTTTCCCTCTTATTACAGCAATTTGAGGTGGTCGGACTCTACCCTGATAGTGCCGTATGTTCTGCTCAAACTTAGTCTGGATGCAGCTGGCGAGATTACAGCTGTGGATGAGTTGAAATCAAGTTATCCCGCCTTCTCGGGACAATTGAGAACAGCCACACAATATGCACGTTTCACACCGATGACTATCGATGAAAAGGCAGTCAGTTGCAACTGTTATCTGATGGTCTCTTTCTTCCCCCAGGTCAACTATCCCAACAAGGCCTGGCGACCTGAGAATGTTCCGGGCTTTTCCTTTGCGGAACTTAAGCAGTTGACGCTGTTCCCTGACACAGTTGGCCTGCTGTCACCTCCGTTGCCATCGTTCAATCATGGTGATCAATTCCCGGTGCCGGACCGCTACGACAACCTCGTCGAAACAGTGACAGCTTATGTCACAATTGACACTACTGGTCTGCCGCAGCTGCTGCGAACAAACAAAAGCACGCCGAGACTGGTTGCGGCAACCCGAAAAATGTTTAACTCCATGCACTTTTATCCTTCCATAAATTATGCAGGGCAGCCCCGGCGGTTTTCCGGTTTAATGCGAATCCACTTTAATGGTAGTGGAACCGTACGACTTGAATATCTTTGGTAATCAAGAAGATTCAGGTCAGAGCACCCGTAACATAAGGACCAGCAATGAGTTGGGCGTGGGTGCCGTTTTGTCTCGCTTGAGCGAAAACCGCAAATGTTGCGCGTGGTCCGGGAGATTTTTACGGGGCGGTCTCTTTTTGTGATTGTAAGTCGTTGAAATACAAGCAGAAGAGATGACCTGCCGTGATTGCGATGCCCGTCTGGCATGGTTATTGAACCGTATAGCTTAGAATGACAACTGTGTGAAGGCTGGAAGAACCGGAGGGCTTGCGTGTATAAGGATCAGAAAATAGCCAAGCTTCGAATGTGGACGACTATTCTCGACCGTGCTACAATCGTCGTGCTGACCATCGCCGCTCTCTATATTCAGTTGGCCTTTTCGATGGTGCTTTCAAACTGGTTTCGACTGCTGCTCGGGAGTCTGGCAATGGTGCTTTTTCTGATCGGATTTTGGTCGGAAATGGCACGAATTACTCGTCACATTACGGAGAATCTGGCCCGTATTCGTGGCGGTAAATATTCGCTTGACAATAGGTTGTAAAGCGTTAATTTGGCTAACCTGTGTGGCTTTAGATGAGGAATTCTGCTGTGGAAAAACGTAATAAATTGATTTTTTCTGCCTCCAAGTCCGTCCTGTTTTTGCTTATGGCGTTGGTGTTTTTCCAGCCGATCAACTCCGCTGATTTGAAGCCGGAAATTGCCGAAGCGCTTGATCAGGGAGACTCGGCCAAAGCGCTGGAAATGCTCAAGAGCGAAATTGAACTGGACAAGGGGTACTACTTTAATTATTACATGCTCGGTCTGATCTATTTCAATCAGGGGCAGTATGACAAAGCTCGTGAACCACTGGAAACGGCGGTTGACAAGAAGAGCAAGCACTGGGAGTCAGTTTACCACCTGGGGCGGACCTATCTTTATCTGGGCGAACTGGAACTGGCCGAAAAAACCCTGACCAAGGGCCTCAAGAAGTCAAGAGATCTCAAGCATCTTTTTGAGAACGGACTCGGTCTGATTGAGATGCGGCGGGAGAATTACTCAGACGCCGATCGGTACTTCCGATCCGCTATCGTGGCGGACGACAAAAACGCTGAGTACCATATCAACCTGGGAGATGCAAATTTCTACCAGGGAATTCCATCACTTGCTATCAGTGAATACAAGACAGCCCTGGAACTGGACACGGCCGGACTGGAAGTTTACTACCACTGGGCCGAGGCCTGTCTTGAGATGAAAGACTATGGCTGCGCCATTGAGAAATTGAAAGTTGTTTTGAGTAAAGACTCAACCCATGCTCCGGCCTGGAACCGGGCGGGCGGAATCTATTTCAAGGCGGCCCTCTCAACCAGAACTCGGGATGAGCGCAAACAGCGTTTCATGGAGACAATCGGCTCCTACAAAAAATATCTCGAACTTTCCGGGGCCAAAGCGGACAGCAGCACGGTTCGTGCCTACTTTGAAACCGCTCTGTCTTATGCGAACATATTCGGCTTCGAAGATGCGGCGAAATATTTTGAGATGGTTCTCAGTATTCCGTATGAACCGAGAGATATTCATTTCTATTATGGCAAATCTCTCTGGGGTATAAAAAAATATGAAGAAGCCGCCACACAGTTGCTCCGTCATATTGAGTGGGTGGCGGAGCAGGACGAAGACTACCGCAATAATGTTGATGAAGCCGAACTCTACCGGCTGCTTGGAGACTCTTATTACTATCGTAAACCGGGGAAAGATTTCTTCTCGGCTATCAAATATTACAAGAAATCTCTGGAAAACGACCCGGACCAGAAGCGAATTCTGCAGAACGTAGCGGTTGGCTATCACAGCACCAAAAGCTATGTGCAGGCGATTGAATATTATGAAAAGCGGATCGCCCTCGGTCTTGACACAAACTCTGCCTCCATTTACAAGAACGCCGGCTATTGTGCCCTCAATATTGCCAACAACGGTGCCTCCGGTGAGGAAGACATTGATATCATGGACGAAGAAGAGGGCGAAGATATAGGTGGCGAGGCTGATCTCGGTGGCGTTGATCCGAATGTCGACTACTACCAGTTGGCCGTTGACTATATGGATAAATTTCTGGAGTACCATCCAACCGACACCAAAGTGTTGCTCCTCGTTGCCGACACCTACTTCCGCCAGATGGGCAATTGTGCCAAGGGGGTAGCCACTTATGAGCGACTTCTGGCGCTGGATGCCAACAATTGCGATGCCAAGAAGGCAATCGGCTACGCCTACTTTGGCGGTGAATGGTGTGAAAAGAATTATGATAAAGCGCTCAGGTATTTGCATGATGCGCAGAAATGTGTGAGCGCTGCCTCCGGTAATTGCGGCGATGCCGATTTGATGCTATGGATTGCCCAGTGCTATCATCTGAAAGCTGCCGACATTGTCGCTGCCAAGGGAGATGCCAACGAAGAATTTAAGCAGGCCTTTACCTGGTATGGAAAAGTTCTCAAGTGTGAGCCAAACAATGAGCCCGCCAAGAAGGGACAGGATGACACACGCTTTGAGTTTTTTGATAAATAACTACTCTAACTAAAACGTTCCCGGAGCATGAATGACGGATAAAGGAAAAAAGGAAGATAGTTCAGGCCGAATTAAAGAGTCAAAGAGATTCAGCTATATCGGTTTTGAAGTATTCCCCGGTGAGCCGAAAGATCTCTTTAAGTCTGATGCTGAAAAAAAGAAATTCGTTGGGAATGTCCAGGCGCGGCGCGATCGCCACGACATAGTACGCGAAGACTGCAAACTGCTTGAAGAGCGCGTCTCACTGCTTGACAAAGTAGTGATGACGATTGCTTCGATTGTAGTTATTGCCGCCATCTTCGCCCCCTGGTATTCAGTCTATAACGAAGTTGTCGATGAGCCGACCGCAGAGCCTGCCGTGGTTAACCAGGCTGACTCTCTGGGTCTGCTCGCACAGTTGGATGATTCACTGGCGACAGTAACTGATAGCGACGCCCTCAACAACGCTGCCGATGCAGTTGAAGACTCGGTGAGTGCTTTGGCGGCCACTGCAGCTGCTGATGCCGAGGAGCCACCAGAAGGCACTGATGGTGCCGCTGCCGAAGGTTCTGGCGGTGTGATCGAGAATACTGCCAACGAGCAGATTCTTCATGGTTATGTCGGGCGTAAGAGTGTTCACAAAGAGTACGAGTATCTTAGCGGATTGGGGATGCTTACTACTTTGGGATCAGTCGGTTCGTCGGTATTCTCCTCCGGATTTGTTCTGATTATATCGGCGGTGCTGATGCTTTTGTATCTGGTTTTATGCATTGCTCTTCCCGGCTACACTCTGTATGGTTTGTACGGACTCAAAGGGGATGCCGATCAAAAAGCTCTGGCACTCAAAAGAATTGTCAGATTCAATTGGATTCCTGTCATAATGTTTGTGCTCCTGCTGTTCATCTCTTTTTTTGGAGCAGACTATGGATTTGATGCCGAGTCTATGTATTCATCGCTGGGCAGTTCATATGGCATAGGTACGCTGTTTGGAACACTCAATTGGGGGGTATTGGTATCTCTCTGCGGGTTTGTTCTGGTAGCGGCCAAAGGTTCGGAAATATAAATAGTTAACATATTGTGGAGGTTCTTTTAAGTGGTTAAGCAAACAATTTTCGTGACTCTCAACGCTTTGATAGCGTTTGCCATCTCAGCCGGTCTCTTTTATGGAGTCTTCCAGCACTCGACCAACCCGATTGTTCACTCTGTCTTTCAGGGCGGGCCTCTGGTTGTTCTGTTGATGATGATCCTGCTGATGCTGATCGTCTTCATCGTTGAACGTTATCTCTCATTGTATGGCGCGGCCAAAGGAAAAAGCTCCGTTCAGGTCTTTTTCAAGAAGTTAGTCACCCTGCTTCAGGCCGACGACCTTGATGGCGCCCTGGCCGCTTGTGACAAACAGCGTGGCACCACCGCCAATGTTCTTCGTTCCGGAATTGAACGGTACCGCGAAGTCAAAGATGGCGCCGGTGATGGCGAAAAGAGAATCCAGTTGACTCAGACGGCTATCGAAGAAGCTAATGCTCTTGAAGGACCGCTGCTCGAGCGCAACTTGATCGCCCTTTCTACGATTGCTTCAATTGCGACCATGGTAGGTCTGCTCGGAACAACCATCGGTATGATTCGTGCTTTTGCCGCGACTGGTAACGTTGAAGGTGGCGTTATCGATGCTACCGCTCTGGCGACTGGTATTTCCGAGGCGCTGGTTAATACCGCCGGTGGTCTTATCTCCGGTATCCTCGGTATTTTCTTCTACAACTTTTTTGTTAACAAGGTAGACGCATTTAACTACACGACTGACGAAGCTACCTTTGAAGTTCTCCAGATTCTCAAGGAAAAACAGGGTATCTAAGCTATGGCGATTAAGAAAAAACGGCGGGTCGCGATTAGAATTGATATGACACCAATGGTGGATATCGCATTCCTGCTGCTGATTTTCTACATGGCAACAACCACCTTTAAGCCACCGGAAGCAAAAGCTGTGGAGCTTCCGCAGTCACATTCCCAGATTGAGTTGCCCGACAAGAACATTATCAATATTACCGTGACTAAGTATGACTCGATCTATGTTGACTGGGTTGAGATTGCCAAGATCATGATTGATGGTCAGGAAGTTGAGACCACGGTCCGGGTTGTCAGGAATGCGGACAAATACAGCGTAGCTCCTGAAATTCTCCGGGCGCGAGCCAAGAATATCAGGGCGTTGGTTGTGATTAAGGCGGATAGAAGAGCGCCTTATGGCACTATGGCTGATGTTATGACGGCTATGCAGGAAAACAGTTTGGAGAGGTTCTTGATCATTACTGATCAGGAAACAGAATAACCGTTTCCCTGATGGAAAGATTCTTGGTCCATATGTGTATAAACAATGGAAATATAGGAGCTTGTTTGGTATATGGCTGGTGATGTTGTAGAACGGGCGTCAAAAGGCGGAAAAAAAGGTCTAAGACGACCCAAACGAAGAATCTCAATTAGAATCGATATGACCCCAATGGTCGATATCGCTTTTCTGTTGTTGATTTTCTATATGGTTTCAACGGTGTTTTCCATGCCTCAGGCAATGGAGATAAATCTCCCGCCAGCTGACTCCGATCAAGTTCCTGTTAAGGAATCGAATCTGTTCACGCTCAGGGTAGATGCTGAAAGCAGATTCTGGTGGAACCTCAAAACACCAACACCGGAGAACCTGCCGGTCTTGATTCCATCTGATCCGGAGGCGGCTGATTCTCTGGGATACCAGATGTGGCCGGACACCTTGCGTGAGTTGCTTCGCACTCAGAACCAGGAAAATCCAAAACTGAGTACGTTGATTTTGATCCATCCGAAAGCTACCTATGCTGACATGGTTAATATTCTTGATGAAATTGATCTGCTGGAACGATCCTGGAACCAATATACGGCCGATGATCTGGGTAAGGACGTCAAGGAACTCACCCGGGATGAGAAATTCTCTTATCGATACGCCAACGGCCAATGGGAGGATCGGGATGACAAGATCATGGATGCCGCACTTCAACAAGCGATTGAAAGGGGTGAATTATAATGTCGTCCCGTCGTCTTGAAAATACGCTGTATTCCCCGTATGGGGCTTATGAGTTGAAGTCCAAATATCAGAGGAACTTCTCGCTCGGATCGTTAACCAATCTCGTTATTGTCCTGCTTATCCTAGGGACCGCCTGGGTGATGAAGGCGATGAGTGCAGATGAAATTTTGGAAGCGCCGGCGGTGGTCATTAAAACAGTTGCTGATTTGGGCCCGCCGCCGAGTATCGCCAAAAAGCCTCCACAGGTTCAGGTTGAAAAACCAAATGTGGCTATGCCCAAGGTTGGTATTCCAAAACCGGTAGCTGATGATGAGGTTCTTGATGAGGATGTTGTCATTGCTTCTCGCGAAGATTTGGCCGAAATTGTAGCTCCTGATATCACGGCCGGGGCGGGAGGTGGTGACATTGTCGTTGACATTGCCGATGATGACTTCATTCCGGCTCCCGATGCCTTTGTTGCGGTAGAAATCTATCCAGAGATGATCTATGAGCATAAGTCTGATTATCCCCGTCTGGCCAAACAGGCCGGACTTGAGGGAGTTGTCTGGGTCAAAGCTCTGGTTGATGAGAGCGGAAAAGTAATGAAGGCTATTGTCGGTAAGAGCTCTGGAGTGACTTCGTTGGATGAAGCAGCCGTACAGGCAGCCTTCAAATGCACCTATAAACCGGGCATTCAGAATGGTCGCCCGATCAAAGTCTGGGTCACCTACAAGGTAGAATATAATTTGACCAAAGGCTAAACCCGGTTTATCCGAGAGATTTGTTAAAAGGCGTTCACGATGTGAACGCCTTTTTTTTGTTGTCAAATATCCGTTTAACAATTGAGTCCTCATAGTCGTCTATTAATTGTAGACAACAATTCAATACCCTCACATTAAAGCATATTACCCGGGACCGCCGGAAAGAGGGGATCGGATGCACCCGAATAGAAAGCACCTTTACAACGAATATGGCGCTCACGCGCTGAAAAGATCGTACCAGCGGAATATGGGAATAGGTTTCTTGACCGTGTTCATTATGGTCGTCACGGTGACAGGAGCAGGCTGGTTTCTGATTCCTGAGGCTGACGCCGTCGCGCCGCCGGTTGAACCGGGACCGGATACAACCATTGTAAGGCTGATTCCGCCCCTCACAATTATTCCAGAGCCGCCCGCAGTCAGCAGGGGTGGTGCTGCCAGTATCGCTGCTGGAATCGGAATCCCGGTGCCAGTCCCGGACGAAGAGTTCATGGAGGACACAACTGTGATCGCTTCCCGCTCCGAACTGGCCGCTGTGGTCGGAGCCGCGGCGGAGCCCTCTGGCGAAAACGGGACAATGCCCCCTATTGATGGCGAGACGGGATTTTATCTGCCACCCCCCGATACATTTATCGCGCTTGAAATATACCCCGAGATGATCTATGAGCAGAAGCCGGAGTATCCACGGCTGGCCGTCCAGGCGGGGCTTGAGGGTGTCTTATGGGTTAAGGCGCTTATCGATGAAAAAGGAGAAGTCTTAAAGGCAATTGTCGGTCGTTCGTCGGGTGTGAAGTCCCTTGATAATTCAGCGATCAAAGCGGCCTATAAAAACAGGTTCAAACCGGGAATACAGAACGGTCGTCCTGTAAAAATCTGGGTGACCTATAAAGTCAAATTCAGTCTTAGTACCGACTGAGATTAAGTAGGTCGAAATCCCCTTGACTGTCCCGAGCTTGACAAGGGGTGGGTTTCGACACTCCTATTGTACTCCAAGTCGTTGGTAGTGCTCAGATAGATATGAATTGTCGGGACCATGAAGGTCCCTACCTACGAAACAGAGCTGAAACAAAAAGGGCCGATGGTTCCATCGGCCCTTAGAATTAAATTTCAATATTCGACTGATTACTGACACATGGCCGGGAAAGGCCCCCCGCCAAAGAGGAACTCGACAAAGTAAGTCAAATCACCAATGTCCACAGCCTTGGTGATATCCCCATTGATGTTAGCTTCGTCCGGGCAGGCAGGCGCGGCACCACCGGCAAAAAGGTAATCGACAAAGTAGGTCAGGTCGGTAACATCAATCGTCTGAAAGGGATCGCCATCTATATTGCCGGTGATACCAACACAGCATGAAAGGCCGACAGAGCCATCAACTGTGGCCGGTTCGTAAATCAAGCAATGATATACAAAGAGAGGGATCTTGTCATTGTACGGTGTTAGAATAACTGGATTAGGACCGCCCGAGACTCCAAAGGGGACCGAGAACCAGAGACTCAAGATGGGACCACTGCCCACTGGCAAGTCTGGTGAGGAACCAAAGTTTGAAGATGTCAGCCGATAAGAAGCTTTCTTGTTGGCAAAATTCTGTCCGTTGAAAATCTGATCTTCAAAATACTCGGTCCGCAAGCCTGCCGTTGAAACTGAATCAAGCGTCAGGTTGTACGGGCCATTCCAGTCAAACGGAATAATGAATTGGCGCATCGGCAGGTTATTGACCGCATGGACATCCACTCGGACATCTCCGCCCGGGGTTGCCTGGACATGCTCAACATACATGGTGTCATCCAGAACGGCTGCCTGTTCTTCAAGGATGTGAAGCGTTCCATCCATGTTGGAGGCATACACCTTGCCACTGGGAGTGTACTGATAAACCCCCCAACAGCCGTTGAAATTCGCGCTCTCGTCTGCCGGATAAGTATCATAGCGGCCGATCTCGACTGGAAAATTGGGATCGGAGATGTCCAGCACAACTACCCCGGATTCATAATGAGAGATATGTACTCTATCGTTCCCGGTTACCTGGGCGTTGTGAGCCAGGTTGCTCGGAGCCAGGTACTCCCCCAGGAGTTGCACATTACCAATATCCTGAATGTCCCAGATCTTGACTGTGTGAAACCCGGTCTCTTCGGTTGTAACGCAGTACTTACCGTCATCGGTTGGCCAGATATTATGGACATAACCACCGGTTGGTACCGTCACTCTGGTAAGCAGCTGAGGGCTGAATTTGTTGGACAGGTCCCAGATGGAAAAACTTGGGTCCCAGCCTTCGGCCAGGTAGGCAGTGTCATTCCGTACGTACAGGTCATGAATGCCACTGGAGGGACCAAAGGAATTGATGTAGTTCGGGGCGGCTGGATTTGCGAGGGAGAAGATGTGAATCGCGTAATCCGTGGCCGGACTTCCTTCGGTATAGAGATAACCGGCGGCAGTGTCAATCCAGAGATTGTGCGATGTGACCCCGCCCGAATTGTTGATTGGCATGGAGCCGATGAGGTGGACCGAGTCGGGGAGAGTTGACATATCCATAATCAGCAGCCCCTGGTTGGAACCGCCGCACTCACTGACCGCGTAGGCGTAGTCCTGGTAAGTCTTGATATCTTTCCAGGTGCAGTTCTCCGCATACGGGATGACATCGACAATTTGAAGGATTTCAGTATTTATAAAAGCGATTCCCGGTCCGTTGCCGGCGATAGCGTATTCGGTACCATCGGGAGCAGCCCATCCCCAGCAATCATTGCCCAGTCCGCCAAGCGAGACCGCTCCGATAGAGCAGAAGAGATGAGTAGTGTCAGTAGCCGCCGGAGCCGGTGGGGGCTTGAGGGTGGACTTGGTCGGCTGTGGCTGACCCATGGGAACTTCGTCCGGATAGGGGAAAGGGACCGCAATAGCGGTTGCGGCTAAGGCCGTAAGCGAGGCAAGGAGCAGACATAACTTGATAACGCTTCGTTGGTGCATTTTTCTCATCCTATGAGTTTTGTTCTTTTTTGGTCGGTCGGTAATTGTGGAAACAAATATATTTACGACCAATATAGTCCAAGTTTGTTTATTGTCAATAAGTTAAACGGCGGCTTAGCCGCTATTGTTTCACGCCAGTCGCACTTTTTTGGTTAGCGGTATCCTGCGCCATTTCTGCGCCAATTGGTGTCGAATGAGTATGATTTGGAGATAACTGAACAAGTTTATCCTTGACTTCGTCTCATCAGCAGAATAAAGATTGAATGCAGGCCTTGGAGTGGGCGTTTTAGTGGTTGTTGCAGGGAGCGACTTGGAACTCTAACAGGGAAAGGAGTTCAAAATGAGAATAACGTAGTTGTCTGAAGGGGAGTATAAAAGTGCAGTATTCATTCAGAAAAGGGTATAATATGCAGGGATTACGTGAAAACCCCGGTGGACTTAAGAAAGGAAAGTAAAATGAAACGACTTATTATCATAATCGCAATTCTGGTGATTACGCCAACTATCTGGGCGACACCACCAACAATCGTCCATCCACTTTATGTGGATATGGAGAGTATATCTTTTGATAAGGCGACTCGTACGGCAATAGTAGAAGTTAGCTTCACTCTAGCCAACGAGACGAGGTATCAGATATGCAAAGACTTTCAGATGGGCGAGACCATTATTCGGGAAGCCAGTCTGACCAGTCCGATTGACTGGAAAGTTAGTTTTGGGGATGAGACCAGACTCTCAAGAGAACTCGGATTTACAATTGGGCAACATGATACAGCATTGATCCAATTGACAATTTTGAGAATGGACCATGAAAAGTTTACCAGTATTCGACGATACTTTGTTGCAGGGGATACTTTGGAAATCTGGCAATCAAATCCAAGGGATGTGGCAAAAAAAAAAGATTCATCGAAGTGACCCAGACCCCGACACGCTTTCGGCAGAAGTGTTGGCAACAGTGTACGAAGTGTGCTTGGACCTTCGCGAAGAGAAGGACAGGGAAAGTGCTAAGAAGTACTTTGGTTATCTTCCAAGACTTGAAAGTGACCAGTTTGCGACTGTAAATATCTCCTTGAGTAGCCTCATAATCGTGGCTCAGGAGTATGAGATTCCATTCTACTACGTGAACCCACCGGCTTGGTTGCTACAAGCCGATACTCTAATAATCAAAAAAAAAAATAAATGAACGTGATTCTGATTTCGAGATAGATGCTCAGTCCCGCCTAACTCCACTTAATTCCCCTTCCGGCATTTCACTCTCAATGGTAGATGGTGAATTTCAACCCGGAAAGATCGCCACTAATCGTCAAATCAAATTCTACATCAATTGGAACAATAACTATTCTGGCACGATGGAGGGGACGACCAACGGATTCAGGGTCTATTCACCAGATGGGGCTCAATGGAATAATACCACAGCGGAAAACGTATACCCGGGCTGGGACCTTCTCTGGGGACAATTCGGAACCAACTTGATAATCGGTTACAGTGATAACGGTTATGGGGCGGATACGATTGGATTCCTAAACCTGGCCGATCCGGGGGCAGGGCTTCCTTCCGGTTTCGATGATACAGTCTCGACGATAACTATTGGGCCTATTTCCGATTGGGATGAGGGAAGGACGATCTGTATTGATTCGAGTTTCTTTGGCGGTACCGGATACTGGTCTTGGGCGAGACCATGGTCAGGAAATTACTACCCGGCTTGGGATGGCCCACACTGCTTTACAATAGAGTCCAATACCCTGACGTTTTCGGGTAATCTCTATTATCAAGACCCGGTTCCACCTGACACTCTTCCTGTTTTGATTAAGAGAATGCGCATAGAGGCATGGGATGACGACCTCTGGCCGGCCCCGGATCAATTACTTGCCTCAGATGAGACCAACGACTACGGTCATTACGACTGAGGGCCGATTGATAATGGAACCGATATTTACGGAGGGCAGGACATTTTCTTCAGAATCATCCCTGATAACGAAGTCTGTTTTGTCACGTCAGATACTGACCCCAACCTTCTCTACCATTACCAATCAACTGTGACAAACGACATGGAGTCCGGGGAATATCAGGTTGACATCACCCTTGACTTGGAGCACAGCGCTCCATTTTACATCGTCGATGCAATACAAGAGGCATATGATGTCTGGGACTCACTGCGTCCAGGCGACGGACCGCCAAAAATACAAGTGGTATTGTCACCCGATGATACGGGATCATGGTACAACGATCAATTCATTCATATCGAGAGTACTATAAATGAGGCTCATGCTTGGCCAGATACTTATGACAAGGACGTTATCATACATGAATATGGCCATCATATCACAAAATCAATTTTGTTCTTCGACAATTACCCACTTGGCGTAGAGTCTCACTCATGGGATGAGCAACATACCGAGGGATTGGCTGCCTCTGAAGGCTTTTCCACTTTCTTTGCGAATGTAGTCCGTGATACGGCAGTCTTTCTTAACTTTTACAACGATTTTACGAAGTTTGCTTGGACGAACTCCGAGAGCGGTGAGTTTGGCGCTAACAATCTTGCCATTCCAGCTGGCTCGGGCAATAACTACGGTGATAGATGTGAGGCGGCGGTGGCTGGTATTCTCTGGGATATCTACGATGATGATCCAATCACGGATGACTGGAGTACGTTTGGTGTTTGGCCTCAGCCCTATTATTCTATTCCCGATGGTATCGGTGATACCCTGGCAAAAGGCCCCGATAATATCCTAAAGGCTCTTATGGATCGCACTGTTGATGGGCACCGGCCAGATGATATTAATGAGCTCTGGGAGGCTTGGTTTTCTCTTCCATTTTTGGGGCACAGAAAGGGAATGATGGATATTTACAAAGAGCACGGGATTGTGGATTCCTGTTGTATTGGTCTGCGCGGAAATGCGGATGGTGATCCTAATGACCAATGTGATATCTCTGACCTTACGTTTCTTGTTGATTTTGCGTTTGAGGGCGGCTTGCCGCCAGTTTGTTATCAAGAAGCTCTCGTAAGCAATATTTCGCCCGATATCTCAATCATTGATATTACCTATCTCATTAGCTATCTCTTTGGTGGTGGGCCCGCTCCCTATCCTTGCATTTTTTAGAGAATTATTAAACTCCCGTTTTTGGTGTTCTGGCGGCTTACATACTGTGTGGGTCGCTTTTTTACTCCTACTCTCTAATTCTCACTTGACAACTGCACAAATGTGCAGTATTATGGTTCTGAGCATCGAAGCTCTACTAAAGGCCCGACACAGTCGGTTTTTCTCCTTCGGACCGCGCCGGAGGGCATAGGTGCCAATGAAGAGAAGAGTGACAGAAGTATGTCATTCCAGCGTAGGCTGGAATCCAGCAGGACAGTATCTCTGCAATATGGAATTAAAGCAAAAGATAGACAATAACTCAGGATGAGGAGAGATTGAACATGAGGACAGAGACTACAAGTGTGTACGGGGAGAGTGCCTCTCAGGTTGAGAATTTTGAGGACTACAGTTTTGATTTTATCCTCTCGGCTCGTAACGATGCCCGTGAAAACGAGGATTACCAATGTCAGAATGCGGCCAGCTGCCCTGATTGTAACGGCGGGATGGTCCGTCTGGGGAGCTGCTTCAGTTGTCCCTCGTGTGGTTTTGAAAGCTGTCAGGCATAGCTGGCATAGCCAAATTGACTGGCATAGCCAGGTTGACTGGTATAGCCAGGTTGACTGGCATAGCCAGGTTGACTGGCATAGCCAGATTGATTCCTGCGGACCGCGCCGCAGAATAGAGGTAGGGCAGCATCCCTGCCTGTCCTGAGCTAAGTCGAAGGGCGATGTTGCCAATTGGAGATTGCAAGCCACAGATGAGACTGACTATGCCAGCTGGCAGGATCACGGGGATCCTGCCCTACGAAGAGTCAGGCTGCAGGTCGGCGTTTCGGCCCCGCCTTTAGGCAGGGGTGAAACCCGACAAATGGTTTTAAAAGGGGTATGAGATGCGAGTTTCAGATTTGGGAAAGTATGGAATGCCAGAACAGATAATTGACATTTGGGAAAAGCGACAGGGAGCAACCCTGCTTCCGGTTCAGAGTCGGGCGGTACGGTCCGGCCTGCTGGGCGAGCGGATGAGTTGTTCGGGCTATCAGCCGCTCAATATGCTGATCAGCGCCCCAACTTCATCCGGGAAATCGTTCTGCGCGGAAATGGCGGCTATCAAGGCGCTCTTGTCTCGGAAAAAAACAGTTATGCTTTTTCCTCTCAAATCATTGGCTGAACAAAAATACAAGCTGCTGCAAGAGAGTTATGCCGGGTTGGGGATCAAAATTATTATTGTCAGTGGGGACCATCCGGAAAATGACCGGCTCTTTTTCAGCTCTGATTATCAGATTGCCCTCGTCATCTATGAGAAGTTTGACCTCCTTCTGACTTCATCGTTGGATACGCTCAAGAATATCGGTCTGGTTCTGGTCGATGAAATCCAGTCATTGTCGGAGCCGGGCCGCGGGGCTATCCTGGAACGTATTCTGACCAAGATTAAAGCCTCTGTCTATCAGCCCTCTTTGATTGGGCTCTCGGCTGTTATTTCCGGAAACGAAAGAACTCAGATTGCGGATAATAATATGGCTAATGTGGGTGGTTTAACCACCTCGGCGGGTGGTTCAACCACCTTGACGAGTGGTTCAACCACTCTGGCCAGCTGGTTGGGGGCGGTCATCGTGGAGGAGACCGCCCGTCCAATCGATCTGCTGCGTGGTGTGGCGGCCGAAGGTTCTTATCGGTACCGCTCCTACAACAGTCACCTTGATGGAGCCGAGCCGTTTGTTACGATTGAGCCGGGGGAGGAGAGCTTTGATGCTTTTATTCAGCAGATCAAGAGGGATGGAGGTTCAACGCTTGTTTTTCTTAAGTCACGCCGCGAGACAGTCGACTGTGCCTTCAGGATGGCTGCTGCTGTTGACTGGGCTCCGGCTGCTCAGGCGATTGAACTGCTTGAGGAAGAAGAACCGTCATTTTTGATACGCTCACTCAAGCAGGCCATGTCCCGCGGAGTAGCTTTTCACAACTCTGACCTCTCTTTTAAGCAGAGAGAGATAGTTGAACAAGTCTTTGTAGATAAGCAGATTAAGGTACTCTTTTCAACTACAACTTTATCTATGGGGGTAAACCTTCCGGCTGACACTGTCTATCTGGAGACAGTCAAGTATGCTTCGGGGGAGTACGGCAGTCGTCCTTCGTTAGTCCCGGTGAGCCGGGCTGAATTTGACAATATGTCCGGTCGGGCCGGTCGTCTTGGTTGTAAAGGGGAGTCGGAAGTTGGACGGGCCATCATAATGGCTGACAGCTCTTTTGATCGGGATGTTTTGTGGGAAAATTATATCGCTGACAATGATAGGTCTTCGGTACCGTCCGCTTTGGCTACGATGTCATCCGAGGATTGGGCTTTAAGCATGCTTGTTTCCGGACTGGCGGACAGCCGGGAGAGCCTTGGTTCTCTTTTTGGTCGGACTCTGTATGTCGCGACCGGTCAAACGATACCGGAAAAGGGGCTGGATCAAGCGGTTGAACTGCTTCAGCAGCAGGGTTTGGTTCTGTTTGATGAGGGGGTGTCGGCACTAATAGTGACTCCCCCGGGGAAGGCGGCGGCAACATCCTCTCTTTCCGTGCAGCAGGCGGCTCTCTTCAGGCGGAAACTGGAAACAGGTCTGCCCGATAATTTATCCGGCTGGATCGCGCTGGCTTTGAGTCTTCCTTCGATCAACCTGCCGCCATCCCTTCTGTCGCACTTTGAGCAGGTCAATAATAGGCCGCTTTTGATGCTGCATCAATTATTCCCTCATCTTGTGGATGATTGCCGATGGCTTCCTGGGGATTGCTTATCCGGCAAGCCGCTTTTGCGTCAGGAGGCGCTCTGTTTGAAATCTATGCTGCTTCTTTATAGCTGGTCAGAGTTGACTCCTTTACAAAAAATGGAGGAACGCTTCCAGGTGCATTTGGGGCAGATACTGAATCTTGGTGAAAGTGTTGCACATGTCATTACCGCCCTGGGTCGCCTTCTCGTGGCCAGCGAGGGGGACAGGCGGCTGGGGGAAAAGCTCCATGGATATGCTTTTTCTGTTCGTCATGGTCTGCCGCTAAAGTTCCGTGAGATATACAGGCACTTCGGCCACGAGCTGGGACGATCTGATTTTTTTGCTCTTGAGCAGGCCGGGGTTGAGAGCCTTGAACAGCTTTGCCAGTACGATCAGGAAGCGCTCAAGGCAATCCCTTTATCTGAAAGTAAGTCATTGCAAATAAATAAGAAAATAGAAACACTTAAATTGGAGGTTGATATGCAGCCCGGTAATTTTGATGTCAGAACAGAGCCTGGTAAAGGACAACATCGTGCTTTGTTGGTTCCGGATTCAGTCGAGATCGATGGTCGTCTTGAGGGGGAGCGGTATCTTATTAAGGTCAACGGTTTCCCGATTCGGCTGACCGGTAAGTCCTTTAAGTATTTTGCCAAGCTGGCCTACTCACGTCTGGTGGGGGATGCTGGCTGGATTTACAAAGAGGATATTGAAATGGGCTTTAACCAGGCGCGCTATTTGTACCGGATGAAGAACGAAGTCAACGCCGGACTGACCAATGGTTGGGATGTGGTGGAGAATAATCGTTTGGGTTATTACCGCTTGAATTGTAATCCCTCGCAGATCTCAATTGATTTTGATTCTCTTAAAGAGCATCCGGATTTTGAAGTTCGTCAATTGGCCGAAGGGCATACCGGCTCGGTGGTGAATTAGACTGTTTTTAAGTATACTCTGAGTTTTCAGTCTGTCATAAAAAGGGGGCCAGGTTCGGATACCTCGCAACAAGGCTGTCGACATAGGTTGAATCCATGCCGACATCAACTGCGCGTTTGACAACGGCTGCAGCCTGTCTATGAGCTTCTTTCTCTTCAAAGCGGATACCTATACGCATCAATACAGAAGGGGATATATTCGGTAACTCTGTCAGTCTCACGGCCATAGAGGAAGCTTCGGCGAGTTTCCCACGCGCGATGTAAAGCTCCGTCAATACAGCCAGAGCATCTGTCTGAGTGCTGTCCATCGAAACAGAACGTTTCAAATACTCTTCAGCCTTACCGGAATTGCCAAGCCGAAAATGCGAAACCCCTAATATGGCGGCAAACTGAGCATTGAACGGATTCATACCATCGGCTATTTCAAGATAGTATAATGCGCTGTCGAATTGTCCGAGTGAAAAGAAGCTACCGCCGATATTGAAACAGGCATCCGAATACTCAGGGTTGATCCGCCATGCCTGCCGTGCTGCCTCAAGACTCAATCTGAATCGTCCTTCATCAACGTGCTTTTGAGCGATCAAATTGAGTTCATATTCAGGGCACTCTCTGAGTCTTAACAATCTGTGCTCTTTCGCCGAAGAGCTGTCCCCATGCGCGTAGTAATAATCAATGAGGACTTGTCGGGCATTGAGAGATTTATGTGGTTCCCGTTTTATGTAATCACCAAAGTGAGCAACAGCCTGACGACTGTCGTTCTTAATCATTATTCGGCTGCCAATATCTATAAATCCCAATCCAATCGTCAGGACGACAGCTACAAAAGACATGCGGGAGCGGTTGGAAATCCCAACATGGAAGAGAAGGAAGACGGTGGGAAGGACCATGACACTGAGCATATCCCAGTCCCTCCACTCTCCTAATCTTGCATCGACAGTTGCCAATGCTATCAAACCACATGCGGAAGCTGCCAAAACAAAACCAAAAGCCGAATCAGCGCCCCTGCCTCTTTTCAAAGGAGCTATTTGGGCAAAGCTGATGACCAGCAAGCCTGGAAACAACAGCAACAGCAAATTGGCCAAGTCGTACAGGTGATTCCAATCAAGTATGGCAGAAGACTGGTAGTCACCTAATCTTGGAAGAAGTGGAAGAAAGAAGACCCGGAAGCTGGACCAGTATTTCAGTGCGAGTGTGTACCCAATACAGGAAACAATGAACCCCAGAATCAAGTATAGGAGTTGGTTAGATAAGCCCTGCGACTTCCATCGTTTAACCAGTCGGGAATTACGAACGAGCAAATAGAGTAGACTTGGCAAGAATACAATCGCAAGACCGTGAGCGAGAACAGCCATGCAAAAGCTGGAGACGGCCCACCAGATCGATATCACCGAGCGAGAGACGAGAACGCCGCAAAGCAGAAAGACAATCGTAAATGCAATGAGGGGGGCATAGTTCTCCACATGTCCCCAAAAGATCAGCATGTATCCTCCAGACAACATCCCAAGGAAGAACAGTATTCTCTGTCTTGTGTCGGGCCAGATTTTTGGAAGTAAAGAGGCAATCGCAATCAGAGACAGGATACCAAATATGCCGGATATGAATCGGTAAGTAACGACGGCCCGATCAGGAGTTGGAGCCTTCATACTCGAGTAGATAGTCGACGCCAGCCATGATACGGACGCATCCCAGATTTTTGGAGATTCAAAACCAGAATATAGTCGCGACAATAATTGATATCCGTCACCTGAGAAGTATGTGGTACCCGGAAACAGAATTGTTCCTCCTCCGAAGATAAAAATGGTGAGGATTGCCGTGAGCCAATACCAATTGTCAGAGATTTCCGTCTCGTCAAGTTGGCCTCTTATCTGATTGAACCAGATAGCAGACAACACCGGCCCAAGAGCGTATGCGAATCCAGCTATTACCAAAAATGAAGTGGATTGGTAGGCCAGCCAAGACACACCCCACAGCTTAGATGGGAAATAGCATCCCAAGGTGAGCAACAAGCCTACCGAGAAATAAGCTCCAAATAATAAGTACTCTCGTCTTCGCAAAGAGTCCAATCACGGGGATTTAGTTGTTTTGATATTAACCAATAAGAAACTGAAGGCGGGTGTAATTGTCAAGCTACATCGGAGTGGAGATTGTCCGGCGTGTGACCGTTGAGGCGGATGTTGGTCTTAGGGAGTTCTTCGTGACAATGGGTATCATTCCGCTTGGTGATCACAGCCGGGGTTCCGGCTACGGTGCAGTCTGAAGGAATATCCCGCATGACAACAAAACTGTTGGCCCCAATCTTGACATTGTTGCCAACCACAATCGGTCCGAGCAGAATCGCCCCGGTACCTATCAGGACATTGTCACCCAGGGTAGGATGTCGCTTGCCAATATGTTTTCCGGTCCCGCCCAGCGTTACGTTATGGAACAGGACACAGTCCCGCCCAATAATAGTGGTCTCACCGATCACCAGTCCGGCACCATGATCGACAAAAAACCCTGGAGCAATCGTGGCTCCGGGATGAATTTCAAGGCCGGTCAAGAAGCGATTGACCTGAGACAGCATCCGTGGAATAAACGGAATCCCGATTTTCCACAGCAGGTGATTGAAGCGATGAAAGGTAATCGCATGAAACCCCGGATAGAGTAAAAACTCTATGTTACGACAGGCAGGGTCATTTCGATAGATCGCCCGGATGTCTTCGATAATAGCCAACATACTCTATTTGTCGGCAGATGCCCTAAAAATCAGACTCAAATAAAGCGGTCGTCAGATATCTTTCACCGGAATCACATATAACAGTTACAACCACCTTATCCGGACCCAGTTCTGAGGCTACTTTTAGGGCGGCAAAGACATTTGCCCCTGACGAGATACCGGCCAGGATTCCTTCCTGCCGGGCCAGCCGCCGCGAAGTCTCAAAAGCCTCGTCGTTAGTTACTCTCAAAACCTGGTCAACAACCGTACCGTCGTAATTCTCAGGAATGAAACCAGCCCCAATCCCCTGGATTTTGTGAGGGCCGGGTTCGCCACCTGAAAGAACCGGTGAATCATCCGGCTCAACAGCGCAGACGCGGCAATCGTACTTCTTTTTTAGCGCTTTGCCCGTTCCGCTGATAGTCCCCCCGGTTCCGACTCCGGCAACAAAGGCATCCAGATGGATTTCATCCAGATCGGCAATAATCTCCGGTCCGGTTGTGTTTAAATGAATAGCCGGATTGGCCGGATTGCTGAACTGCGAAGGATAGAAAAAGTTCTCCCCCCGGGCGGCTATCTCGGCAGCTTTGGCTATTGCTCCGTTCATCCCCTTATCAGCCGGTGTCAGCTCTATTTCCGCTCCCAGGCTTTTAATGATAGCTCTTCGTTCCAGAGTCATTGACTCCGGCATCGACAGCACACATTTATATCCCTTGGAGGCCGCCACCATTGCAAGCGCGATTCCGGTATTGCCCGAAGTTGGCTCGACAATTGTCATGCCCGGTTTTAACCGGCCATCTTTTTCGGCTGCTTCAATCATGGCCAGGCCGATTCTATCTTTCACCGAGCTGCAAGGATTAAAGCTCTCCATTTTAAGGTAAATGGTTGCCGAGTTGTCATCGGAAAGCCGGTTCAGCCTCACCAATGGAGTATGTCCTATTGATTGTGCAATACTATCAAATCTCATTTTCTCTTCCTTGTTACGGATTCAGATTCTGAGCGCCAACCGGGTGGTCGTTCATTCTATATATTTCGGAACTATTTTGTCTCTCTTTAGTTCCGGGCAGATCAGGATTTTCTGGAAAGGGAAAGCAGCTCAATCTGGGCCAGGGCAGCCAGGGCGGCAGATTCAACCCTTAATACCGGGCGGGCCAATCGAACGGTACGGAAGCCGAGCTCGGTCATGAAGTCGATCTCAAAGTCCACCCAGCCTCCTTCGGGGCCAATCGCGATTACAATCTGTCGGCTGTCTGTCTCGAAGTGATGGCTCAGGTCAGTTTCGGCTTCGGGATGGGGAAGAAGTTTCAATCTGTCGGCTGGCTTGGATACTTCATCGCCGGTGGAAAATCTATGTTCAAAGAATGGTTTGAACCGCTGGTGAATTTCCACTACCGGCAGTCTTGTCTGTTTCCCCTGACTGAGACCATCGATCAGGAACGGTCTCATCTTGTCAGCCTCTAATAAGGGAGAGTGGTAGAAGCTCTTTTCAACCCGATTGGCTCGGATAAAATCAAGTTTTCTCAGCCCCCAGGTACCGGCCAGATTGAGGATTTTTTTTACCGTCTGGGGACGGGGGAGAGCGCAGATCAGATCAATGCAAGGGCTGGGTAGTGGCGGCTGCTGGTCGGCTGGGACAAAGGTCAGAATCAATCGCTGTGGGTCAGAACGCTCTATTTGAGCCAGGCCCACCGGACCATTAACAATCCCGGCCTTGATCTGATCACCGGGCTCCAGTTTCAGGACCTGGTTGATATGATTTTGACGATCTCCGGAGACAGAAAACTCATGGTCCGAAATCCTGTCGTGCTCTTTCAGAATTAGTAAATTCAACCTGCCTCATTTGTTTATGTCCATCCGGACAAGCTAATCCCGGACGGACGATGGTTCAAGCAGTTTGTGCGGCGTTAGTTTTAACAACGCCGTCAGATCACGGCAACGTATAAGAATTATAGGCAACTGCTGTTCAATTGGCTATTATTCGTCTGTCTCTTTGTGTAGTCCGAGAAAGGGAAGCCGATACTAAGTTAGAATGGAACAAATATGATAATGAAATCTGAAAAAGAACTGCCGGTCATGGCCGCCGATAAAGTGGACCGCTATCCGGTGCTGCCCTTGAAAACCGGGATTCTGTTTCCCGGGAGTATGCTCACCCTTCAGATCGGCTTGCCCAGTAATGTCGAGCTGGTCAAGAAGTGTCTGGCCGACAAGAGTGATTTCATTGCTGCCTGGTCCCCCTCAGATGATGATTCCGATGAGAAGCAGTTGATTAGCCAGGTGGGCGTTCTGGCAAAAATTCGTGATAAACGGAAAGGGCCGGGAGATTCTCTTCTGGTGACGATTGAGGGACTAAAGCGGGCTGTTCTCCAGAAGACCATTTCAACTAAACCGTATATAACCGCCACCGCCGGTTGGTTCGCGCAGCCTTCGGCGGTACCGGGCAATATGAAGGAACGGATTGACCGGGTCATCTCAATTGTAGCGGAAATTACCGGAATAGACCCTACTTATGCTTCGGAAATAACTCGTATCGTTAAAATGAATTCCGCTCAGCCAGCCCTTCTGGCCGACACAGTGGCCGCCCAGTTCCGTTTTTCGCTGGCCGGTAAGCAGGAAATTCTTGAAGCGTTCGATCTGGATCAGCGCTTTGACCTGCTGCTTGAGTATCTGAATGCCGAACTAAACCGGGCCGCGACCTGGAAAAAGATTGACGCCAACGCCAGACAGGCGCTTGAACGGGACCAACAAAGACATTTCCTTCGCCAGCAACTCCACGAGATAAGAAAACAGCTTGGGGAAGATTTCACCGAGGAAAAGGAATCGGTTTATCTCAAAGGCCTGATTAAGGCCAACCATAATCTTCCACCCGAAGTTGTCTCACGGGCGATAATCGAAGCTGACCGGCTGTCCCAGCTTTCGACAGCGTCGGCTGAATATGGGGTTACCAAGAATTATCTGGAGTGGATTCTGTCCCTTCCCTGGGGAAAATGTACTCCGGAGGAATACGATATTGCCCAGGTGGAAAAAGTCCTCAGCGATGAATACTACGGTCCGACCTCGATCAAAGAGCAGATACTGCAGCGCCTTTCCGTGCGCAAATTGCTTGGGGGCGTTGCCGAAGGACCAACCCTCTGTATCGTAGGCGCTCATGGAACGGGCAAAGCGGCGCTGGCTCGTGCTATTGCCTACGCTCTTGGTAAGGAATTTATCAGGATCTCAGCCGGAGGTATTGCCGAGGTCTCCGAAGTAAAAGGCGCCCCGAGGACATTCCTGGGGGCCATGCCGGGGAAGATCATCCGGACACTCAGGGATGCCGGAAGTTGCGATCCGGTTATCCTGATTGAAGATATTGATTACTTCAATATTGACAATGACTCATCCGTGAATACTGCCCTTCTGGAAGTTATCGATGTCAGACGGAATTCCCGTTTTCTGGACAATTACCTGGGCGTCCCGTTTGATCTGAGCAAAGTCTTTTTCATCTGTTCGGTGCGGTCATACGAAGAGATCCCGGAGCAGTTTCTGGATCGGCTGGAGATTATCGAGTTCCCCGGATATATTGAGAAAGAGAAGATTGTCATCGCCAAGCGGTACGTTATTCCATCGCTGCTCAAAAAACACAAAATACAGCGATCGGAACTCAAACTGACCGATAAAGTTCTGGCCCGAATAATCAACCATTATACCATGGAATCCGGTCTGTCATCTTTCGCTCAGCAGATTGAAAAGATATGCCGAAAGATTGCGTGGCAAAAAGCGGAGCAGCAGAATTCGAGCAAAAAACAAAAAGCTGTGTGGCGTATCAGCGAGACGAATCTCTCAACATATCTGGGGCAGCAGCTCTTCATACCCGAGAAACCGGACAACCAGCCGGAGATTGGTACGGCGGTCGGACTGGCCTGGACCGGCTCCGGGGGAGATCTGATGTTTATTGAAGGGCTCAAGATGAAAGGGGAGGGGGGCATTCTCACCACCGGCTCCCTGGGCGAAGTGATGAAAGAGTCCATTCAGGCAGCCCACTCCTATGTTCGGTCCAAAGCAGACATGCTCGGGATTGACTTTGGAGATTTCAACGAATTTGATATTCACATTCACTTCCCCTCGGGGTCAATCCCGAAAGATGGGCCTTCGGCAGGAGTCACCGTCTGTCTGGTGATCGCCTCCTGCATGGCCGAACGACCGATCCGCAACGACATAGCCATGACCGGCGAGGTGACCCTTCGGGGACGTGTCCTGCCCGTGGGCGGAATCAAAGAGAAAGTTTCGGCGGCCTATCGAGCCGGAATCTTCAATGTGGCTATTCCCAAAGAAAATAAGAAAGACCTGAAAGAGCTTCCGAAAGAGATTCTGAGGAAGACCAAGTTTACTTTTATTGATCGCGTCGATGAATTGTTTGAGACCTGCCTGATGGATTTCACACCGTCAGCCTTCACACTCGAAAAAGTGTTTGCCAAAGAGATCGCCAAAGCGCGCAAAAAGAAAACTGCCGGTAAAGGCAAGCGGACCAAAGCGGCCAGCTCCGGTAAGAAGAAGTAATAGCATTCCCCCATATTCCCAGTTTTTCCTTGACAGTTCAGCCTATCTGAATCTATTTTAGTATTGACGCTGAAATTACATTCCAGCCCGGTTTGCAACGGTTGGTTGGTTTGGTTCTGTATGGAACCGGCTGAAGATGGTTGCAAAGGTGGAGAGTCAAATAAAGGCAAGACGCGCAGGCAATGACGGACAGGATTGATAATTTTGAACTTAAAAGACTTAATAGGTCGATCTTTGATTGCGACGGTAATAATCCAAGAGAGTATCACTTTATTGCATGGAGGCGAGTGATGAAAAGAGTACTGTTTACTTCAGTGCTGATGTTACTACTTAGCTCAACGGCAGCTTTTTCGCAGGGGGAAGGGATCTACTCACTGGACCACGTAGATGGACTCTGGAACAGTGACACCCTTAACATAAATACTCCCATTGTCTTTCATATCCGGGTCGAAAACAACTCTGGTGCCAGTGTAACCGGCTTAACCGCGGGTCTTGAGATTATGTCCCCGGACGGGGCCCTCTGGGGATCGACCGCCGGAGGAGAGACAGGTACTATCAATTCCTCCCACTTTGAACAGACTTTTGTTAATCCTTTCAGCATAACCGGCTCCGGAGCCGACACGGTGGGGTTTTCTGCCTTCAGGATTTTCGCTCCCGGGCTTCCGGATGGATTTAATGATATTGCCTACACGATGACCATCGGCCCGATTGCGGCCAGCAATCACAAAAAGACAATCTGTCTTGACTCCTGTTACTTCCCACCGGCCGGAAGTTGGAAATGGTCAACCACGGCGGGGGATAAGTTCCCTGATTGGAGTGGCCCTCACTGTTATGTTGTGTTCGATCCAAGCGCCCCTTCGGTCTCCAATCTTGTTATAACGCCGGATTCGCTTCATTTTGTCGGTACCGCTGGTGCAACAGCTCCGGCTCCTCAGGCTTTTGATATCGCCTCCGATGGAGCTCCGCTGAGTTTTACACTTGATGAAGATGCTGACTGGATTGTTCCAAGCCCGATTCTGGGGACAACACCTCGAACTATCAACGTCTCGATTAACAATATTGGAGTCCCTTCCGGATTCTATCAGGATACCATTACGGTCGTTGCCGGCGATGCTGACAATTCACCCCGGGAGGTGATTGTCACAATGGAACTACTGGAACCACCGGCGGTGATCTCGGTTGATCCCGGAGCCTTTTTCTTTAATGGAATTGCCGGTGGCTCCAATCCGGCTGACAAAATCATGACCGTCACCAATGATGGCGGTTCGGTTCTGGACTGGACTGTTTCCAGCAGCTCGGCCTGGCTCTCCCTGTCACCTGCATTCGGAACTGATTCCGGCGATGTGACTCTGTCGGTTGATATCACCGGGCTCGGATTTGATACCTATTACGACACTATCGTTGTCTCCGATCCTCTGGCGACCAATGATCCCGTCCTGGTACCGGTGACGCTGTCGGTCGGTTCTGATCTTCCGATTATCGAAATCGATACTCTCTTCCGAGTGGTTACGGTTCCAACCGGGGTTACTTCGATTCCCCCCAGAACGTTTGAGATCAGCAATGGTGGGGCAGGTAACCTGACTTTCACGCTATCTGAGAACTCATCGCGGATTCTGTCCATGACACCGAGCTCTGGATCAGCTACGCAGGTTGTCTCAGTTGGTTTCAAGGTGACTTCCGGAACTGATGGAGACAGTTTCTTTGATACCGTCTGGGTAGATTCTCCGGAGGCTATCAACTCGCCTGTACCGGTTGTATTTAACCTCAAGTTCACTTCGGCACCGCCACAGATCCTGGCCACAATTGATACCATCAAGTTTACCGTATTCGAATGCGATATGGGAGCTAACGTGTACATGCCGACCACGTTTTTCTCGATTAGCAACTTCGGCGGTGGTTTTGATCCGGTTGAGGTTTTCCTTCAGTATGAATCTGACTACCTGACCCTGGACCATGAATCTGGATTTACTCCCATGTTCGTTTTGGCAACCGCCAAAGATGTGCAGCTTCCGCTGGGCACGTATTATGATACGATAATTGTCAACGCCCCGGTGGCCATCAATTCACCGGACACAATTATTGTCGAATTTGTGATGAGTCCGGGAGTTGTTGATCCGGAAATATTCCTTGGCAAAGACAGCTATACAATTCCGACTCAGGAAAACAGCGGCCCTACGCCGCAGGCTATTCTGGAGATTCTCAACAAGTTTGGCGGATGTATGGAGTGGGAGACCACCGAAGCCATCCCCTGGTTGTACCCCGATGCTTCTACCGGAAACGTCCCCGGCTCGTTTAATTTTAATCTCAATTCGACCGGCTATCCACTGGGCGAATACACAGACACCTTCTTTGTGGAAGCATTGGATGCCACTAATTCGCCGCAGCCTGTATCTGTGACCATGCAGGTCTGGCGTTTTCACGGTGATTGGGACTGGAATGGTGATATCAACATTCTGGACCTGGTGGCCAATGTGGACTACCTCTTTGGCGGAGGGCCGGACCCACTTCCGGAAAAGGCGGTCGGAAGTCTCAATTGTGATCGCTTTATTGACATTGTCGACCTGACGATCTTTGTCAGCTATTTGTGGGAGGGTGGGGATATTCCCTGCGGCAATCCTTACAAATAAACCGACCGGATAAAGCTATTGAAACTACTGCAGAGGCGCAGCCGAAATATCGGTTGCGCCTCTGCTTTTTTGTCCGGCAGTTGCTTAAGGAACAGGAGATGCAGGCCGTTAATTCTATTATTATCGGTATATTCTGCGCAGTTCCGGTTTTCGTCTTGACAAATAGGCTAACTGTGGTACGTTGAGAGTGTACCGCGGCTTGATCGTAGAGATGATAAGCCCATAATTGACAACGATTTGAATGACAGTGTACAGTAGGAGGTAGTCTGGGTGAAGAGGAATTGGAAAATTGCAAAAACGATCCTGGCGACGGGATTGATTCTGGTGGCAGCCTCAGTCCTGGCTGGCAGTGATGACGGAGTTATCGTCGATTGGGACAAGGCTACGCCGAGCCAGATTCATGAGAAACTCTGGGAGGGGAAGGCCAGGTCGCTTCTTGATCAAGAATTCACCAGAAGTCTCAAGAGTTCAGAAACAGCGGCAAACACGCAAACGAACTATGATGTCCTCTTTTATGATATCAATATCCGGGTTGATGACACCACCGAGAACCTGTACGGGGTAGTCAAGTTCGTTGCTACCGCAGTTGATCCCTCGGTCAGCCAGGTAGAGGTAGACTTTCAATCCAACATGACCGTTGATTCAATTGTCAATCCGACCGGAACCAACAGCTATACCCGAAGTGGCAACGTTGTCACCGTCACGCTCGACAAGGCATATCTGCAGGGAGAGCAGTTCGAGTTCGACTTCTACTACCATGGACAACCGATCGAGGACGGACTGCAGGCTTTTTCCTTTGGATGGCGCTCTGGAGACCGAGTAATAGCTTCGCTCTCCGAGCCTTACCTGGCCCGTACCTGGTGGCCCTGCAAGGACAGGATGGATGACAAGGCGGATTCATTCTACATCTCGATAATGGTTGATACCGCTTTTTATGTCGGGTCCAACGGGCTGATCCAGTCTGTGGATACAACCGGCAATGCTCACAGTTATCATTATCGGGTTGGCTATCCGATGGCGACATATCTCTTCTCTGTAGCCATCTCACCTTACACCGTCTGGCAGGATACCTGGTACTACAACGGCGGCCTTGACAGCATGCCGCTTATTCATGCCGTTTTTCCGGATATGTACAATTACTCTCTGACCCATTACGATGCTACCCCTGAGGTACTGACACATCTGTCTGATGCTTTTGGCCAGTACCCCTTTGATCAGGAAAAATACGGTCACTCCAGCTTTCTGTGGGGGGGCGGCATGGAGCACCAGACCATGACTTCGATGACCGGCGGTACTTTTGGATTCTCCCTTCCGGTGGTTATTCATGAAGCTGCCCACCAGTGGTGGGGGGATATGATAACCTGTGAGTCCTGGCCGCACATCTGGCTCAACGAAGGCTGGGCCTCGTATGCCGAAGCCGTGTTCTATCTTCAGAAATTCGGCTGGGCGGACTACCACAGCTACATGAATGGTATGGCTTACTCCGGCGGCGGCACGATCTATATCAGTGACACTACCGATGTCTGGAATATATTCAGCACCATCGTCTATGACAAGGGGGCCTGGGTTTGTCACATGCTCAGAGGCGTACTTGGTGATTCGCTCTTTAACGAAGGAGTCAATGCCTATTACAATTCCCAGCACCAGTTCGCCGCCGCTACCACCGAGGATTTCCGGGATGTCTTTGAACAGGCAACCGGAGTGGAACTCGACTGGTTTTTTGAAGATTGGATTTACGGCACTTACCGCCCGGACTATGTACTTTCGTACTGGGAGGAACCGGCCGATTCGACCGGGTTTGACCTGTACGTGCATGTCAGACAGAAACAGACCACCAGTCCGAACGTATTCCGCATGCCGGTTGATCTCTATTTTCAGTATGCCTCGGGTGGCGATTCAACTATGATGGTCGCCGATCTCAGGGACAAGACAGCCCGGTTCAACAACCCGGCCTCGGTAACAACCGTGAAAGTTGATCCTTCCAACTGGGTCTTGAAATACAGTTCCACTGAAACATGGACGATGCATCTCATCTCCTTTGATGGTGATCTGGGCGATGGAGAGCAGCTGGCCGCCTATGAAGATACCGTTTACCTGCGCGGCGGCTCCGGTGACTACACCTATTCCATCAATGAGGGAAGCCTGCCGTCCGGTCTGTCAATCAACAGCAGCGGTATAATCAGCGGCACCACAACCGAAGTTGGCAGTTTTACCTTCACGGTCAACGTTCTGGATCGCCACGACTTCTACCGGGACAAACAGCCGTTTACTCTGAATATTCTCCCCATGAGTGGTGGTGTCCCCGGAGATTTTGACGTCAGCTTTGAACTGAACATCAGCGATGTTACCGATTTGGTGGATTTCATGTTTGCCGGTGGAGCGGCACCCCTGGTCCCCAATCTGGTTGATGTGGACGCCTCCTGCGATATCTCCATTACTGACCTTACGGCCATTGTTGATTATCTCTTCAATTCCGGAGCTCCGCTGGTGTTGGGGTGTGTGAACTAAGAAGCAAAATTTACTTCTCTGTTTTGAGACCGCGATGCACAAGTGTCGCGGTTTTTTTTGGTTGCTATTTAGTCTGGATATCGTATCATTTTCGATAGTTTGGATCTGTTCAATGGTTCCTATCCTGGGGTTTTGACGTGCGTAAAGAGAGAGAAATAGAGACTTTTCATATATCTACCTATGGTTGCCAGATGAATCTGGCTGATTCCTCCATTCTTGCTTCCACCCTTACAACCCGAGGCTACCGCCGCGTTGGAAAGGAGAAGGATGCTGACCTGATAATTCTCAACACCTGCTCAGTCAGAGAGAAGGCGGAGGATAGGATTTACGGGCGTCTGGGGGAGATTTACAAGTTCAAACGGCGCAAGCCGAATCTCAAGGTGGCCGTAGTTGGCTGCATGGCCCAGAGGCTGGGAGAACAACTTGCTTCCAAAGTGCCTCATGTGGATTACGTGCTGGGGACTGATCGACTTTTTGAGCTCCCGGATGTAATTGAGGGGATTGAAGGTTCGCAGTCAGTCATGACCGCGTTCGGACACGAGAATATGGATATGATCGCCCCGATCAAAGAAACTCCCTATTCCGGATTCATAACCATCTCCCGCGGCTGTGACAACTTCTGTACCTATTGCATTGTCCCCTATGTCAGGGGGAAAGAGCGCTCTCACGCCGCTGACTACATTATCAATGCGGCCAACGAGATGGCCGCTGAGGGTGTGGTCGAACTGACTCTGTTGGGCCAGAACGTGAACAGTTACCTATATGAAGATGTTGATTTCCCGGAATTGCTCCGGCGCGTTGCGGTCGAGACCGATATCGAGCGGATCAGGTACATGACCTCGCACCCTAAGGATTTGTCACGCAAACTGGTTGATGTTATGGCATCATCGGATAAGATACTTCCACACATCCATCTTCCGCTGCAGTCCGGCTCCAATCGAGTTCTTCAGAAGATGGGCAGGATTTACTCGGTTGAACACTATATGAAGATCATTGAGTACATCAAGTCTAATCTGGACTATGTCTCTATCACCACGGATCTGATTGTCGGCTTCCCCACCGAGACCGAAGATGAGTACCTCCAGACTCTGGAGGCGGTGGAGAAAGTTCGCTACGACAGCGCTTTCATGTTCCGCTACTCGGTCAGGCCGGGGACAGCGGCGGCCAAGTATGATGACGATGTTCCCGAGGAAACCAAGATTCGTCGTCTCAATCGCCTGATCAAGCTGCAGCAGGAGATAGCCTACGATCAGAACCAGAGAGAAGTGGGAGAGATTCGCAACTCACTGATTGAAGGGCTTTCCCGACGAAGCAAGGAATCAATGCGAGCCCGTACCGATGGAAACAAAACGGTCATTTTCCCGGCCAGCAAAGATCTGTCTGAAGGAAACGTGGTACCGGTCAGGATCACTGCCGCCGATGCCTTCACTCTGCATGGCGAACTGGTGGAGGCCAACTGATGCCCTCATGGTCAACATCGCTGATCTATCCACTGTCCGTAGTTCTGTTCACCACTTTTGTTATCATCAGATTTCAGTTTTTCAAACATAACGAATTGCCCGGACGGCTCCAGGTTCTGTTTGGTTCAGCCCTCTTGCTTGCGTCGGCAATATGGCAGGTGGTGAAAGGGCTCGATTCTTATCCTGATCTCTTCCTTCAGGATGCCTACCTCTATATTGACCTTGTCCAGGGGCTTGTTTTCGTGACCGGAGCATTCACTTTTGTGGCCGGTCTTGCATTTTATGCGGATTTCTGGCAGATCAGGCGGGAAGATTTGCTGGTTCAGGAGCAGAAACTTTCCATCCTCTCGACCATTCAACAGGATGCGCGCGATCCCTACCATCTTCTTGAACTTCTGGACCTGGCTCTCAAAGAGATTGTGACCCACCTTCCGGAGAGTTCGGGGATGCTGTTTTTGATCAATCGCAAAAGTCGTCAATTTGTTCTGGCGGCCAGCGGTGGACTGACCAGAGAAGAGACGGCTTCGTTTGAGCGATACCCGTATCAGCGGAACAGACTCAGCCAGGTTATTGAGATTGGCGAAGCGGCCATCACCGGAAACTTTGCGCCTCCGGAAAGCGGGGAGGAGGCCGACTCCCGCTTTAAGTGCTGTCTGATGATTCCGTTGATATCGGGGACGGAACGGATCGGCGGTTTGGTGCTGCTCTCGGAAAACAGCAATCAATTTGGCAATTCCGAAGTCAAGTATCTCGGTCCGGTGGCCGAGTGGCTGGCGGAAAAAATCAAGACTTCACGTCTTACTCGAGAACTGGGGAAGATGCGCACGGAAGCTCAAACGATTTCAGAAAGTCGTTCCGAGTTATTAGAGCGGGTGCGGGGCACGCTTACGACGAGAAAAGAGAGAAACCCCATCTCAGGCTACTGCAAACAGTTGGTAGGTCTGGTCGGGTCGGACAGCGTTCATCTGTGCCGTTTATCGGGCGGATCGGTGCAGTTTTTGGGGGGGAGCGAACCGCTCCTGGAATTGTCTGAGAACTATCAGACCGCGCTCATCAATGCTATTGGAAAAGGGAAACCGCTGATTGTAAATCAGGAAGTTACCGACGACAGCGGGCGGTCACATGTTTCTATCTCATCTCTTCTGTTCCCGGTTGGTAACTCGGCCCAGCCAACCGCTCTTTTGTTCAGGAAAGAGTCCTCCCCCATAAAAGTGAATGACGAGGAACTCGGTGAACTCCAGATTTTCTCGCAGATAGTAGAGCTTCTCCTATCCTTGCAGGCTGGGAGCCTGAGCAGTTTGGCCCGTCGACAGGGATTTGAGCAGATCATTCAGTTGTTGCAAATGAAGAGAGTGGAACCATTCGCGGATAATCCCAATCACCTCAGGAAGGCGTTGAACGGACTACTGCCTGAGGGATCAGAAGTCCTGTTGTTCAAACGGGTGGAGGAGGGGTCGTTCTCGTTGGTCTCGGCGTCCGACCGCGCTGATGATACCCTGATCATGGGTGCGGGGGAAGGATCGATCGGGAAGGTGCTGGTTGATTTGAAGCCTGAGTTCCTGATTGGCCGCGCCAGCGTGGAGCAGATGATTTCATCCTTTGCCATGCCAGCCCGGGATTACTTTAATCGGGTCATTGGTGAGCAGGACCTCCCTTCATTTGCCGCCACTCTGCCGGTTATAAGATTTGATCGTCTGGTGGGGATTGTGATACTCTTGGGCCAGGAATCAGACGAAAACAGTCAGCAGGAGTTGGAACGGTTGGTCACCCTGGCGGTTGGCATGTACAATGTCGGACAGACAGTCAACCATCTCAATTCGGTTTCCACCAGGCGGGAAGTGGAGAAGTCCGGGCTCTCAGGTTCGGCTGAGATCATAAATGAAATCAATAATCGACTGGCCTCGGTCATCGGACAGGCGGAACTTGCGGCCGGGGAAGAGGCTCTTTCAGGCGATGTCCGCCAGAAGTTCATGGCGATTGTCGCAGAGTCCGAAAGAACCGCTGAATATGTCCGGGAATTTCTGACGGCCAAAGAGCCGGGAGAATCAGCGCCGGGAAGCTTGACTACGGCTCGCCAGTCACTTGGGGCAATAATCAATGACAGTCTGGAAAGCTGGCGGATCAGTGATGATCTTTACATGATTGACGGCCTCCCCCGGGAGATCAATTGCAGGATTGGTCGGGAGACGGCGGACTTGCGGTTGAAAGGGGACACTGCAAATCTCTTTGACCGGGCTGTCAGCCATTTTGCGGCTTTGGTACAGGATGATGAAGTTATCTCAATCGAAACGTACGCTGAATCCGGCTATCTCTTTCTGGACATTTCAAGACATCGTAAGAACTTTCCTGCGGTAGATAAAGTATCCAGTTTTGGACTCTATCAGGTACCCTCGGAGGTTTTAAAAAACCGTCCGCGTGAGGACTATCTTGGTTATCTGTCCGATGATTGTGCCTACTCATTTGACCGGTTTGCCGAACTTCCATCTTATATTTCATTCAGAATTCCGCTGGGAAGATCGACCGAGACTGATCCGCAGCTGGCCGGCGGTACAATAAATGTTCTGGCGGTCGATGATCAACCGCTGATTCTTGACCTTCTGACCGCGATGTGCCAGTCTATGGAGTACAATATCGAGACGGCCACCAATGGAGATCATGCCATAGAGCTGGCTCGGAAACAAGAATTTGATGTTGTCCTGACCGATTTGGCTATGCCCGGATTGTCGGGTCTTGAGACTGCCCGGGGGATCCGACACCTCCAACCTCAAACACCAATTATCCTGCTGACCGGTTGGGAGGCGACCATTGAGCAATCGGAACTGGATCGGGCCGGTATAACCGAAGTTCTGTATAAGCCTTTCCGGATCGAGCAGCTGACTGAGCTGATTCGCAAGAAAATCAGCGAAAAATTGCCTTCCTGAGTACACTTTCTTCCTCATCCGTTAAACCTTTCACGTCACCTTCCGATATTACTAACAGGTTTAATATGAGGTGTTTACGTGAACAAGAATGACATTATTGAAGAACTGCAACGGGCCGAACAGATCCTCTCCCTGCCCCAGGTATTGGCTCGGATTTTAGAAGAAGTTGGGAAGGAAGATTTTTCTGCTGACACGTTGTCAAAGATCATCCTGCAGGACCCGTCCCTGACCGGAAAAATCCTAAAGTTAGCCAATTCATCCGCCTATAAAAGGATGAGTGAGATAACCACTGTTCATCAGGCTGTGGCCATGCTGGGTGTTACCACCGTAAAATGTCTGGCGCTGTCCAGTTCAATCTTTCACCCGGAGACGATAGCGGCTGAAACCGGTATCGACCCAAAAGAGTTTTTCATCTACATTCTCTCAATCGCTGCAGCTTCGGACAAAATTGCCCGCGCGGTTGGGATCGAGGCTCCCGAGGAAGCAATGGTTGCGGGACTCCTCAATGATATTGGCTCGGTCTTTTTCCTGCACCACCATCCACGCGAATACCGCAAGGTTCTGTCTCATACCCGGAAGGGTGTCTCTGTCATCGAAGCGGAACGGAAGGTCTTTGGGGTTGATCATGCTGAAGTTGGGGCCAGGATTGCCACGATCTGGAAACTTCCGGAATTTGTCCGAAAGTCTATTGCCAGCAACCACGACTTGAATCAGATCAGCGAAACGGATAAGCTTTCAAACTGCGTTCGTCTGGCGACCCTGATATCTGATGAGAATTTCAGCGGTTACCAGCAGCCGGTGGCTGAGCGAATGGCCCGGATTACCGAGGTTAGTGAAGCGCTCTCGCTAAGCAAGGCCGACGTCGATAGTATTTGCTCGTCGCTTCTGGCTGGCTCTGTTGAGATGGCGGAATATCTGGGTGTCGATGTTGGTGACTACGAGACCATGTTGGTCAAGGCCAATCAGGAGATCTGGCGCTCCTATCTGACAATAGAGAACCTCTTTAAAGAGCGGCAGGAACTGAGCCAAAAGCTGCTTCAGGAAGAGCGGGAAAAGGGCGCGATACAATCAAAAAACGTAGCCATGGCGACCCTGTCTCACTATCTCAATAACGCTGCTATGGCCGTCTACGGGAAGTCACAAATCATGCGGCTACTCCAGAAAAATGACAAACGGGATAAGCTGCTGGAGCAATTACCGGATACTCTTGATGTTATCGACCGGGCGGTCATGAAGATTGTCGCGGTTTTGGAAGAGATGCGCGAAGTCTCGCCTATAGATGACGAATCATTCTGCTCTGTCTCAAGAGCTTTGAATCTTGATGACAAATTAGCCCAGCGCATGGGGGATATGAACGAAGACCAGAAGTGGAATCTGGAAGTTGTCGAGCAAACCTTGTTGTGATTCTGAATTGTTGACCTGGCCGGTTAACTGGCTTAGATTATTCACATGCTTAGATACTTAACCTCGGGAGAGTCACACGGGCCGCAATTGACCACAATTGTGGACGGTCTTCCGGCGGGGTTGCATATAAACCTGGACAAACTTAATTTTCAACTGGCTCGCCGCCAAAAGGGTTACGGCCGGGGCGGTCGGATGAAAATCGAGTCTGACCAGGCTCTCATTAAATCCGGTGTCAGGGGCGGGGTGACAATGGGCGGCCCCATTACGCTGGTGGTAGAAAATAAGGATTGGGAAAACTGGACGGCCATCATGGACCCGATCAACCCAATCTCCCCTGATCTGGGGATAAAAGAGAAGCGGCTGGCCTTTGAAACCACCAAACCGCGTCCCGGACACGCCGATCTTTCGGGCGGGATAAAATGGAATCACCACGATCTCAGGAATGTCCTTGAACGAGCCTCGGCTCGTGAGACAGCGGCCAGAGTTGCCGCTTGTAGTTTGGCCAGGCAATTCCTGGAGGATTTCAGTATCAAACTGGTTGCCCACGTGGTTGCTATCGGTGATGTAAGACTCAAATCATCAATTGACTACCGAGACCTGGATAAACTGGCGGCTGTTACCGAGGCATCCGAAGTTCGCTGTGTTGACCCCGAAGCTGCGGCAGCAATGATCGAGCAGATTAAGCTGGCTAAGAAGGAACGGGACTCGCTGGGCGGGGTGGTGGAGTTGGTCGTACGCGGTCTTCCGGCCGGACTGGGCGGGCTGTCTCAATGGTCGGATCGTCTTGATGGACAATTGGCCCAGGCGCTTATGTCAATCCAATCGGTCAAGGGAGTGGAGATCGGACTCGGTTTTGAGTCTTCGCGCCGCCGTGGCTCGGAAGTCCATGACGAGATATTCTATGACAAAGCGGGTGATCCTGCCCGCAAAAAATTCTCTCGCAGTAGTAACAATGCCGGTGGTCTGGAAGGCGGCATTACCAATGGGGAAGACCTTATTATCAGAGTCGCCAACAAACCAATCTCTACGCTGAATCGACCATTGAAAACAGTCGATGTCAACAGTAAGGAGTCGGCAGAAGCAATGGTTGAGCGGACCGATAATTGTGTTGTTCCTGCTCTCGGTGTTGTTTGCGAGGCGGCGGTCGCTCCGGTGCTGGCCGAGGCGTTTATGTCTAAGTTTGGATCGGACAACATGGCCGAAATTGAGCGGAACTATCAGGCCTTTCTTGATTCTGAATACTAATCGTATCTCCCTGTTCCACTTCTAACTTTCAAGCAGTTATCGTTGCGAAAACTGACGCGATGCCTTACCTTGTCAAAAACTCAGGAGGCATCTATGCAATACTCTGTTATCACAGGAAAACCAGAATTAATCTCTGTCGACACTCTCGTTATTTTCGTAAGTAAATTTGACAAACTGAATGACAGTTTGCTCAAACAGATAGATAGAGCCAGCGGCGGAAGTCTACGGACCATGCTGGAGTCCGGGCAATTTGAAGGAAAAAGCAACCAGACCGCCGAGCTGTATGGAATCGATGGATTCCAGGCATCGAGGATCATTCTGGCCGGTACGGGGAAACACTCAGCCTCAGATGTCGATAAGTTCCGACAGGCCGCCGGTACCGTGGCCAGAATGCGCGGATTTCAAAAGTCTGAGTCGGTTCTTATTCACCTGGCAAACTCCAAAGCTCCCGAAGCGTTTCAAGCTGCCCTGGAAGGATGTCTTCTCGGAGGTTATAAATTCCTGGCGTTCAAGGGGGATGACGAAAGTCAGAAAGTGGAGTTTCCATCTTCAATCTCGTTCCTCATCACCGATTCAAAAGCAAAGAGAAAAATAGAGAAGGGTGTCACCAAAGGGCAGATTATGGCCGAGGGGCAGCTTCTGGTGCGTGATTTGGCCTCAACACCGGGCAACTTCCTGACCCCAAAACTGCTGGCAAGCCGAGTCGAGAAACTGGGCAAGGACCACAAGTTTTCGGTCTCTATCCTGGATGAGAAGCAGATAAAGCAGGAGAAAATGGGTGCGCTGCTGTCGGTCTCACGAGGTTCCACTGAACCGGCCCGGTTCATAATTATGAAACATAACGGTGGTCGAAAAGGTCAGGCCCCGGTAGTATTGGTTGGCAAGGGAGTTACCTTTGACAGTGGTGGGATTTCGCTTAAGCCGGGATTGAACTTGCATGAAATGAAAGGGGACATGACCGGCGGCGCTTGTGTGATTGCCGCATTGACCACGGCCGCTCGATTGAATCTACCCCTCAATGTTGTTGGTCTCGTTCCGGCCACGGAAAACATGCCGGCCGGCAACGCCACCAAGCCGGGGGATGTGGTGACTTCGCGCAAAGGACTGACAATCGAAATAATCAATACCGATGCCGAAGGGCGGTTGATTCTTGCTGACGCGCTTGACTATGCCAATGAGTTTAAGCCGCAGGCGGTAATCGATATAGCGACGCTGACCGGGGCTTCGCTCTACATTATCGGGTACGAAGGCGCCCCCTTCTTCAGCAACAATAGGAAACTGAAAGCGAAGATCGAGTCAGCATCGAACACCACTTCCGAAAAAGTCTGGAATATGCCGTTGTGGGAAGCCTTTGCCGAAGGGATGAAATCTCCGGTGGCTGATCTCTTGAATTCCGGCGGTCGTGATGCCGGGACGTGCAAAGCGGCATCCTTCCTGGAGTATTTCATAGGTGATTGGCCGTGGGCGCATATTGATATCGCTTATGTCGATGTTGAGCCGAGCGGACGGCCTTACATCCCCAAAGGAGCCACCGGTATTGGCCTGCGTTTATTGATCGAGACGCTGACCAACTGGAAGAAATTGTAGTTAGTTGACATTTGAATTGGTAGAATAAAAAGGCCGCTCTATTGAGCGGCCTTTCTGATATCTAAGACTGAAGTCGTGATCTAATTCTACTGTTTCGACCAGGTTGGCGCTTTGTCCAGGCCGGGAGGAGTCAAACGGCGTGCCCCCATGCCGGTGATGTCCGAGACCCAGATAGATCCATCGGTAGTCGAAAAAGTCAGCCACTTTGAATTGGGCGACCAGGATGGAGTGTAGGTGTTCATATAAGTTGAGACCGGGGGAGAAAAGACCAGATAACGCTCCGAGAAATCCGGAGTAGCAATGTACAGTCCGGCATCGTTGAGATCGTTATTGATATAGGCAATCCACTTGCCATCGGGGGAGAAGCAGGGAGAGACGAGGTTTCTGTTCCTCATCGCCATCACCTTTACTTTCTCAACGGACTCCATCAGATTAGTCTCGTCCAGAACCGCGATTCCCTGCGGTTTCTTCTGGAAGAAATGAACGAAAGCGATCTTTCCGTCCGGGCTGCGCGAAGGAGCAATAAAGAACTCTTCGGCCTCTTCCATCAGCTGCCAGTCCTTGCGCAGGATTTCAACGTTGCCATCAATCCCGTCCATAGTACAAAGCTGATAGTTGGGCATGGCCGCGTTGGCCTGGTTGGCATTCAAATCTTTCCAGAAAATTATCTTGCCATCGGGGCCCCATTCCGGATCACGGCTCCCGAGATCACTGGTCACCCGATACCACCACTGCTTGTTGCCGACCTCCATCGAGTCCATAAAAGCGACAAAGAGATCGTACAGTTTATGCTTGCCGCCCAGGAGGTCCGGTCCGCGCATATCCAGAAGACCGTTACGGGTAAAAAGGACCTGGCGTCCGTCGGGAGACCAGCTGAGGCGTCCGTCGGCATTGGTGACTTCGGTCAGCATCTGGATTTCGCTGGCCGCTACATTCATGACCCAGATGTTGCCATCCCGGATAAAAGCGATCCGGCCATCCGGCTGGCCCAGTTCGCCCGCTTTTTCAGCGGGCAGTTTGTCGGCTGCAAAGGCAGTCGAAAGGGAAACAAAGAGCATTGCCAGGACAATGAACAGGGAGTAGAAGGCCTTGTGAGCTTTTGTCAAAATTTGAGTTCTCCGTTACATTCAATTAGGGTCAACTTAAGTCTCTAAAAGAAACGATCAGTTCATTGCCTGTCAATACTAATTCTGTGCAGATTCTTACCAGTTGAAGAACCGCTTGAGCTCCAGTTTTCCCCGAACTCCGGAGAAATTCAGGTCAATCCGACCATCTTCGGTTCCGTCTACGGAGGCAACTACTTCCTGATCTATTGAGTTATACCAAGCAACATTTGTGAAGTTCAGGTAAAAGTAGCTCATGTCGGCCCCAAAGGAGAGACCGTAAAAATTAAGCGGGTAGTCCATTCCAAATCCTGCCGACAGACCGGGAGCGTTCCCTTTGAAGG